>NZ_MKKF01000004.1:0-83489 GCF_001942435.1 Serinicoccus sp. CNJ-927
CTCCTGATCAGCGCCCAGTCCTCCATGGTGATCACACTCCAATCGTTGGCGGAGTGTCCACTTTTCGAGCGCCGCTACTGTCTACTTTTCAAGCGCCGCCGACAGGCCCAGTCCAGCAACCCCTCCCTCCGCACCAGGTCGATCAGAAGTGTCACCACCAGGTGTCCCCAAACTGTCACCGATGTCCTGACGCAGAACTGTCACCGATGTCTTGGGAGATGGCAGATCTGGCGGCAGTTTCGCCACGTGCCAGGACTTCAGTGACACATCTGCATCACGACTTCGTTGACAGTCCTGCATCAGGACGTGTGTTGCGGGTGAGGGGCCGGGACATCGTCTCCCGTATGAGCGAAGAGCCGTGTGTGCCACGACGTCGGTGACAGTCGTGTCGAGGGGCGGGCGCGACGGGCGCCGTCGACAGCCATGTCCCAGGACTCCGGTCGGCTCCCACCGGGGGGCCACAGAGCTCAGGTGAGCATCAGCGGCAGCGCCCTCGCGGCCGAGATCTGACCTCTCACACGACAGCGTCCAGCGCGATTCCAGGCCACGTGACGAGCCGTAGTAACCCTCCGTGCACACGGCCGGGCATACCCTGGCGGGCTCGTCGAGAGCACGCCGCGCGTGGGTCGCGACGCGCCGACCCTCACTACCCCGCCAACTGCTCGATGATCCCCGCCAGCAGCGCCGTCTGCCGCGGCACACCGCTCACCAGCACGTGCTCGTGCCGGGCGTGCGGTCCGGCGCCGATCCCGCCGAGCCCGTCGAGGACCGGCAGCCCGAGCGCGGCGATGAAGTTGGCGTCGCTGGCACCGCCGTCCGCCACCTCACCGACCTCGACACCCAGGTCAGCACCCGCGACCCGGGCGAGACCGACGAGCCGCGCCGTGTGCTCCCCCGGGTTCATCGGCGGCCGGTTGCGGTCGATCGCGACCTCGAGGCGGCACCGCGGGTCGTGCGGGCGCAGCGCCTCCAGGGCCGCCACGACGCGGTCCTCCTCGGCCGGCTCCTGGATCCGCACGTCGACCGCGCAGGTGGCGTGCCCGGCGACGACGTTGCGGCCGGTGCCGCCGGTGAAGGTGCCCACGTTGACGGTGGTCCCGCGCCCCGACTCCGCGAGCGCGACCACCTCGGGCACGAGGGTCGCGAGCTCGTACACCGCGCTGGCTCCGGTGTCCGGGTCCAGCCCCGCGTGCGCCTCCACGCCGTTGACGACGAGGTCCGCGAAGACCATCCCCTTGCGACGCGTCTTCACCGCCCCGTCGGCGCTGGGCTCGGTCACGAGCGTGACCAGCGCCTCGCGGGCCGCCGCCTCGAGGTGCGGTCGCCCGGCGCGCGAGCCGATCTCCTCGTCCGCCGTGAGCATCAACCGGAGGTCCGGGTGCGGCACGCCCAGCTCGAGCAGCGCCAGCAGCGCCCAGACCGTCTGCACGATCCCGAGCTTCATGTCCAGCACGCCGGGCCCGGTCAGCACGTCGCCGTCGCGGCGCAGCGGCCACCCGGCGAGCGTCCCCTCGGGCCACACCGTGTCGTAGTGCGCGAGCGACAGCACCTCGCCCGCCGCCCCGGACCCCGTCCAGGTGAGGTCGAGCACGTCGCCGAACTCACCGCCGTCGTGCTGCACCCTCCGCGCCGGCTCGCCCAACCGCCCGACGAGGTATGCCTCGATCTGCGGCAGCGCCGCCCGCAGCAGGTCCCGGCGCTGGCTCGGGGTCTCCAGCGAGACCAGCAGGTCGAGGTCCGCCAGCACGTCGTCCAGCCGGGCGGCGACAAGGTTCCGGACAGCGGCCGCGTGGGTGGTCGGCATACCCTCACCGTATGCCTGAGCCGACGACGATCCTGGACGACCACCCCGACCTGCGCGCGTCGCTGCACGACCTCTACCGCCACCTGCACGCCCACCCCGAGCTGTCCATGCAGGAGGAGGCGACCGCGACCCTGGTCGAGGAGCGGATGGGTGAGCTGGGCTACGAGGTCTTCCGGTGCGGCGGCACCGGCGTGGTCGCGACGCTGCGCAACGGCGACGGTCCCGTCGTGGCCTTCCGTGCCGACACCGACGCGCTGCCGGTCGAGGAGGACACCGGGCTGGACTACGCCTCCACCGCTCGCGGCACCCTGCCCGACGGCAGCGCCGTCCCGGTGATGCACGCTTGCGGCCACGACATGCATGTCACCGCGGCGGTGGGGGCCGCGACGCTGCTGGCGCAGGACCGCGACGGGTGGTCGGGCACGGTCGTCTTCCTCTTCCAGCCGGGGGAGGAGACCGCCCAGGGCGCGGCGGCGATGCTGGCCGACGGGCTCTGGGACCGCGCCGACCGGCCCGAGGTGGTCTACGGCCAGCACGTGTGGCCCGGCGTCACCGGCACCGTCGACCTCACCCCCGGACCGGCGATGACCTACTCCGACTCCTGGAAGGTCGTGGTCAAGGGCCGCGGCGGCCACGGCTCGCAGCCGGAGTCGACGATCGACCCGGTCGTCCTCGCCGCGCACATGATCGTGCGCATCCAGAGCCTCACGAGCCGCGAGGTCCCGGCGCAGAAGGCCGCGGTCATCACCATCGCGACCATCCACGCGGGGATGAAGGAGAACATCATCCCCGCCACCGCCGAGTTCACCATCAACATGCGCAACCTCGACGCCGACGTCCGCGACCACCTGCTCGGCGCCCTGCGCCGGGTCATCATGGCCGAGGCCATGGCCTCGGAGGCACCCGAGCCGGAGATCACCGAGATCTGCACCTTCCCGCTCCTGCACAACGACGTGGACGAGGCCGGGCGCGTGCTAGAGGTGCTGCGCGGCACGCTCGGCGAGGGGCACGTCAGCGAGATCCCGGCGGTGATGGGCAGCGAGGACTTCGGGGCGCTGCCGGACGCGATCGACGTGCCCGGCGTCTACTGGTTCTTCGGCGGCCTCACCCGGGAGGCGGTCGAGGGGGAGGAGCCCACCGTGACCAACCACTCGCCCTTCTTCGCGCCGGAGCTGGAGCCGACGCTGAGCACCGGGGTGAGCGCGGCGCACGCGGTGCTCACCGCCCGGCTGGGGGCGCGGGCATGACCGGCGAGGGGGCCTCGGGGGCGGGGAGGGCGTCGGGCGCGAGGTGTCGCAGGACCGGCGGGTGCTCCGGCTGTCGAACTCCGCCGCGGGCAGCTCCGAGGACGACGTCGTCGTCATGGGCGAGGACGTCACCCTCGTCTCCGGCCGGGAGGTCGTGGTCGAGGCGGACGCGCCCCAGGACGCCTTCCGCGTCAACACCCACGGCGAGGTCGAGCAGGACGGGGTGACGCGGCGCTCCTGGCGGCTGCTCGACCAGGGCTGGACGCTGCGGGTGCCGCAGGAGCCCGCCGGAGGCTGACGGCCGCTCAGCCCTGGCCCGCGACCGGCCGGGGCGCGGCATACCCGAAGAGCTCGCCGTCGCCGAGGGCGTTGCGGTCGTTGCCGTAGGTCGGCAGCCCGCCCGCCTCCCGCAGCAGGTGCGCGGTGTGCATGAGGTTCCAGCTCATGATCGTGGCGTTGCGGCGGGTGAAGTCGTTGTCGAAACCCACCGGGTCCGCGTCCTCGCGCGGGTCGGCGTAGGACGGCCCCGGCCCGATCTCGCCCAGCCACCCGCAGTCCGCCTGCGGCGGGATGACCATCCCCAGGTGCTGCAGCGAGAACAGCAGCGACATCGAGGTGTGCTTGACGCCGTCCTCGTTGCCGGTGATGACCGCGCCGCCGACCTTGCCGTAGTAGATCGACTGCCCGGCGTCGTTGAGCAGCCCCGACATGGCGTAGAGCCGCTCGATGACCCGCCGGCACACCGACGACTCCTCGCCGAGCCACAGCGGGGTGCCGAGCACGACGATGTCGGCCGCCTCGACCCGCGGCCACAGGGAGGGCCAGTCGTCGGTGGCGATCCCGTGCTCGCGCATGTCCGGCTGCACCCCCGGGGCGATGTCGTGGCTCACCGCGTGGAGGCGGTCCACGCTCACCCCGGCACCGGACATGAGGTGGTCCACCACGTCGAGCAGCCGGCCGGTGTGCGACTGCTCCTCCTGCGGGCTGAGTGAGCAGTTGACGAGCAGGGCGGTGAGCGAGTCGTAGCGCGGTGCGTCCACGGGGAGCCTCCTGGGCGGGTCGGGGACTCCCAGCGTGGCACGGCGGGCGGTAGCGTGCGGGCGCACCCCTTCCCGACGAGCGAGGTATGCCCGTGGCCCTGCACCGACCCGAGCTGGTCGTCCTGGACGTCAACGAGACGCTGTCGGACCTGTCGCCGCTGCGCGACCGCTTCGCCGATCTCGGCGTGCCTCCCGAGGAGGCGGCGACCTGGTTCGCCTCGCTGCTGCGGGACGGCTTCGCGCTCACCGTCACCGGCGACAACCCGGACTTCGCCCGGATCGGGCGCGAGCTCCTCGGCAGTCTGCTGGCGGGCTCGGTGGACGACGTGCCGGCCGGGGTGGAGCACGTCATGGCCGGCTTCGCCGACCTCGGGCTCCACCCGGACGTCGTGCCCGGCCTGCGGTCGCTGCGCGCGGGCGGGCTCCGGATGGTCACCCTGAGCAACGGCTCGACCGCCGTGGCCGAGGGTCTGCTCGGGCGGGCCGGCGCGCTCGATCTCGTCGAGCGGCTGCTCAGCGTCGAGGACGCCGGGCGCTGGAAGCCGGCGCCCGAGGCATACCAGCACGCGCTGGACGTCTGCGGCGTGCCCGCCGACCGCGCCGTCCTCGTCGCCGTGCACCCGTGGGACCTCCACGGGGCGCACCGGGCGGGGCTCGGCACGGCGTGGGTGGCACGGTCCGGCGGACGCTACCCCGGCCACCTCGCCGCGCCGGACCTCACGGTGGAGGATCTGCCCGCCCTGGCCGAGGCCCTCCAGCAGGCCTGAGCCCGCCGGGTGCCGGGTGCGGTGGTGGCCCGGTGCGTGGCGGTGACAGACTCGTGGCATGGACGAGCCAGAGGACGAGGGTGTGGAGTATGCCCAGGTCGTCCGCCTGCCCGTGGGACGGCGGCCGGAGACCCGCAGGATGGAGCTGGAGGGGGACGAGGTCACGGTGATCTACCTGCCGTGGCCGCACGAGGTGGACGGGCAGACGCGCCCGGCCGGCCTCTACGTCTCCGGCGACGCCGAGGCTGCCGGGGCAGGTGCGGTCGAGGACGCCTTCCTCCCGGACCACGACGAGCGCGGGCTCGAGGAGACGTGGCGCGACGCCGAGCAGGTGTTGCGACGGCACCGGCGCGCCGAGCCGGACGTCAGCGTGGCGGACGACCCCGACGACGACGCCGTGTCCCAGGACGACCGGTGAGCCGCGACCTCGACATCACGGTCTACGGCGCGACGGGCTTCGTCGGCGAGCTCGTGGCCGAGCACCTGGCGCAGGCCGCTCCGGAGGGCACGGTGATCGCCCTGGCGGGCCGGTCCGAGCCCAGGCTGCGGGCGGTGCGCGACCGGCTCGGCGAGCGGGCGGCGGAGTGGCCGCTCGTCGTCGCGGACTCCTCGGACGGCGACAGCCTCCGCGCCATGGCGCAGCGGTCCAGGGTCGTCGTGAGCACGGTCGGGCCCTACCAGCGGCACGGGCTGCCGCTGGTGCTCGCGTGCGCCGAGGCGGGCACCGACTACGCCGATCTCACCGGCGAGGTCCTCTTCGTCCGTGAGGCGATCGAGCAGGCGCACGAGGTCGCCCGGCGCAGCGGTGCCCGGATCGTCGTCTCCTGCGGCTTCGACTCGGTGCCCTCCGACCTCGGCGTCCACCTGCTCCACCGCGCCGCGCAGGAGGCCGGTGCCGGTGGCCTCACCGACACCACCATGTGGGTGCGGGAGGCCAAGGGCGGCTTCAGCGGCGGCACCGTCGACTCGATGCGCGGCCAGCTGCGGCAGATGGCCGACGAGCCTCACCTGCGCCGCGTCGTGGCCGACCCCTTCGCGCTGAGCGGCGGCCGCAGCGGGGCTCCTGGGCAGCGCGACGTCATGCGGCCGTTCGTCGAGCAGGACAGCGGCAGGTGGACGGCGCCCTTCGTCATGGCGTCCTACAACACCCGCGTGGTGCGCCGCTCGGACGCGCTCCGGGACGGCGCCTACGGGCCCGCCTTCCGCTACCGCGAGGTCATCGGCACCGGCCGCGGCTGGCGTGGCGCGGTGCGTGCCCGGCTGGTCGCCGGCGGCCTCGGCGCGCTCGCCGGCTCGATGATGGTGCCCGGTCTGCGCTCCCTGGTCGACCGCGCGCTGCCCTCGCCGGGCGAGGGACCGAGCCGGGAGACCCGCGAGGCCGGCTCCTTCCGCACCGAGACGATCACCACGACGCAGGACGGTCGCCGGTGGGCGGCAACCGTCGCCGCGCAGGGCGACCCGGGGTATGCCGCGACCTCCGTCGAGCTCGGGCAGGCCGCCCTCGTGCTGCTCGCCACCCGCGGCGAGCAGGGGCGGTCCGGCGGTGTGCTCACCCCGGCGGTCGCGCTCGGGGACGACCTCGTGGCGGCGCTGCGCGCGCAGGGGTTCACGCTCGAGGTCCGCAAGCTGGGGGACGAGGACCTGCGGGCCGCGTGAGCGACGAGACGACGCCCGGCCACGGCGGGACAGATCCTGTCGACGACGAGCGCTGGTTGGTCGTCGACGGCCGCCGCTGGCGGCGGCAGGACCCTCACCTGCCGGAAGAGGTCGCAGCCGAGCTGCTGTCGCACCTGGGGCGGGGCCGCTCGGCGGTACGGGCATACCGGCGCCGCGGTGAGGACCCCGCGCCGGCCCGTCGCCGCGTCGACCTGGCCAAGCACGGGCTGGGGGAGCGCGGCACACCGTGGTGGGAGCAGGACGACGAGGCGCGGCGCGCGCGGTGGCAGGAGGCGCTGGACGAGCTGTCCGCGCTGGACCGGGACGGGGCTTCCGGCGAGGACGACGACCGGACCTGACCGTTCGCGGGACGCACGCGACGGCACCCGGCACGCCCGTGGGGACGGGCGCACCGGGTGCCGGCGGTGAGGCGGGTCAGACGGCCTGCCGCAGCTGCTCCATCTCCCAGATCTGCGCCTCCTGGGTGACCAGGAGGTCGGAGGCGAACTGCTGGACGAAGAAGTCCGTGCCCTCGAGGCTCACGTCGACCGCCATGTCCACCGCGCCCTCGTGGTGCGGGATCATCAGGTCGAGGAACATCGCGTCGAACTCGGCCCCGTCAGCGTTGCGCAGCGCGCGCATCTCCTGCCGGGTCGCCATGCCCATCTGCTCGACCATCTCCGGGTCGCCCAGTATCTGGCGGTAGGCCTTCTTCTCGTTGGTGACCGGCAGGTCGTTGCGGGCCTGCCAGCCCTGCATCGCGTCGATCTCCAGACCCTGCTCGACCAGGATCCTCGCCGCCAGCGCCTTGACCTGCGGGTTCTCGGCCCGGCTCGGGGCCATGCGGCTCATGAGGACGGCCTGGTGGTGGTGCGGGGCCATCATGTGCATGAACATCTGGTCCGCGTCGTTGGCCTCGTTGGTCTCGGCGAGGCCGAGCGAGCGGTCCGTGCTGGCGAGGCGCTCGGCACCGGCGGCCGACATCGACGTGGCCGACTCACCCGGCATACCGGGCACGACGACCGGGGCCTCCTCGGTGTCGCCAGCGGCGGTCATCGACGGCAGGCGCCCGCGCTGACGACCCTCGGCGTACTGGTACTGCGTCTGCGCGTTGAGCACGTCGAAGGTGACCCGGCGGTCGCCACGCGTGCCGCGGATCCGCAGCACGTCCAGGCCCTGCTCGATGTCGCTGGAGTAGATGTGGCCGTTGTAGTAGTACGCCGACCAGGAGCCACCGACGGTGAGGAACTCGTCGGACAGCGCGCCCCGGTCGAAGTAGCCGATCTCCTCCGGCTCCGAGGAGTTGGTGAAGTCGAAGACCGAGACACCACCCTGGTACCACGCCTGCACCATCATGTCGCCGCCGTTGATCGGGACGAGCGAGCCGTTGTGGGCCACGCAGTTCTCGTTGTCGGTCTGGTTCCGCGGGATCTTGTAGTAGCTGCGGAAGACCAGCTCGCGCGAGCTGCCGGCCCCGGCGATGTCGAAGATCGCGTTGGCGCCGCGGTTGGGCCCGACCTCCTCGTTGCAGGTGGCCGCGCCACCGCCACCGAGCTCGTCGGTGAAGACGACCTTGGTGCCGTAGTTGTTGAAGGTGGCCGAGTGCCAGAACGCGAAGTTGGCGTCGCGCACCCGCTCGATCACCCGCGGCTGCACCGGGTCGGAGATGTCCATGAGGATGCCGTTGCCCATGCAGGCGCCGGCCGCGAGCTCACGCTCCGGGGCCACGGTGATGTCGTGGCACCCGCTCGTGCCGGGGGCACCGCCGCCGGGGAAGAGCACCGGCTCGGCGATGACCGAGGCCGAGCCCGGGTCGTCCAGCGGCACGTCGACGATGGAGATGCTGTCGTGCGGCGGCTGGCAGTTGGGGAAGGCGTCGTTGGGGCCGTAGGAGGAGACGTAGAGGTAGGCGCTCTCACCCTCCGGGTCGGGGACATAGGTATGGGTGTGCGAGCCGCACTCGGTCGCGACCGCGCCGACGTAGTCCGGGTTGCGCAGGTTGCTGATGTCGAAGATCCGCACGCCCTCCCAGCCCTCGGGGTCGCCGCTGTTGGTGGGCTCGCTGGTGCACGAGGTGCTGGTGCGGGCGTAGTCCACCGAGAAGAACAGCAGCGAGCCGTCGTTGGTGACCGAGATGTCGCCCTGGCCACCGGGGCAGAGCACCTGGCTGACGATCTGCGGGTTCCGCGGGCGCGAGATGTCCCAGATCGTGAAGCCGTCGTAGTTGCCCTGGAAGGCGTAGTCGCCCCAGAAGGCGATGTCGGAGTTGAAGCCGTTGTCCAGCGGCGAGCGCTTGGGCGTGTTGTCGAGCAGCGACATGTTGTCGCTGATGTCGACGTCGTCGGGATCGGCCTGGACCGTCCCCGGCAGCAGCGTGACCGTCATGACCAGCGCGATCAGGGCAGCAGCCCAGCCTCGCAGCAGTCGACGTGTGGAGACCGCGTGACTTCGCATGTGACAAACCCCCGTTGGTTCGACGATGAACGTGGATGCGGTGCTCTCGACGGTAGACCCGGCCTCAGGCGATCACCAGGAACTTGACGGGATCTTGGACAGACCTTGACGGGGCCTTTACTTCCGGGAGTCGATGGAGGGGGTCGCCCCTAGGCTGGTGCCATGAGTCCGACCGTCGAGGAGTCCGCACAGCAGGTCAGGGTCGCCGTCATCCCCGGCGACGGGATCGGCACGGAGGTGATGGAGCCGACGCTGGAGATCCTGGAGACCGTCGGCGAGCGGCACGGGCTGGCCTTCACCTGGCAGCACCACGACTGGAGCTGCGAGCACTACACCCGGACGGGGCGGATGATGCCCGAGGACGGCCTGGACCAACTGGCCGAGGTCGACCAGATCCTGCTCGGGGCGGTCGGTTTCCCCGGGGTGCCGGACCACGTCTCGCTCTGGGGACTGCTCATCCCGATCCGGCGCGCCTTCAAGCAGTACATCAACCTGCGGCCGGTCCGGCTCATGCCAGGGATCGAGTGCCCGTTGCGGCTGCCGGAGGGCGCCGACATCGACTTCCTCGTCGTCCGGGAGAACAACGAGGGGGAGTACTCCGAGGTCGGCGGGCGCATGTATCGCGGCACCCCTGACGAGGTGGCCGTCCAGGAGTCGGTCTTCACCCGGCGCGGCGTCGAGCGGGCCGCCCGGTATGCCCTGCAGCTCGCGGCCGACCGGTCCGGCTCGCTGGCCTCGGCGACCAAGTCCAACGGGATCGTGCACACGATGCCGTTCTGGGACGAGGTGGTCCACGCCTGCGCCGAGGACTTCCCGGGCGTGGAGGTGCGGGACTACCACATCGACGCGCTCTCGGCGCTCTTCGTGCTCGACCCCGGCCGCTTCGACGTCGTCGTCGCCTCCAACCTCTTCGGCGACATCCTCACCGACCTCGGCGCCGCGATCATCGGCAGCATCGGCATCGCACCGTCGGCCAACCTCAACCCCGAGGGCGAGCACCCCTCGATGTTCGAGCCGGTGCACGGGTCGGCCCCGGACATCGCCGGTCAGGGGATCGCCAACCCGCTCGGTCAGATCTGGGCGGCGTCGATGATGCTCGACCACCTGGGCCACCCGCAGGCGGCGGCCGAGGTCGTGGCCGCGGTGGAGGCCAGCCTGGCCGTGGGCATACGCACGCCCGACCTCGGGGGTTCGGCGACCACGACCGAGGTGGCGGACGCCGTGCGCGAGCAGCTGCGTGGCGGGACGGGCGTGTGAGGATCCTCGAGGTGCGCGAGCGCACCTTCCGAGCTGCGCGGCATCGGCGTCGAGGGCAAGGCCGACCTGGCGCAAGGTGTGCGCGGAGCTGGCCTGCTGACAGGGCGGATCTTGCTTCGTATCTAAGTACGTGCTGTACTTAGATACATGAACGACGAGCCCAGGTGGCCGGCCCCGTGGGTCCGGGCTGCGCTGGAGCTGGCGATCCTGGGCAGTCTGGCCCCCGGCCCCGTCCATGGATATGCCGTGGCCCAAGTCCTGCAGGAGCGGGGCTTCGGGCGGTTGCGCGGGGGCTCTCTCTACCCGGCGCTCGCCCGGCTCCAGGAGTCCGGGGCGATCGAGGCGACGTGGGTAGAGGGTGCGGCCGGGCCGGGCCGGAAGGACTACCGCCTGACCGTCGAGGGTCGGGTGCGGCTCGACGAGGGGCTCGCCGCCTGGCGTGAGCTCACGGACACCCTGGACACGGACGACGAGAGGTGAGGGTGATGGGGGAGCGAGACGGGTCGGCGACGGCCTCGACCTCGGACGTCCTGCAGGCATACCGGGATGCCCGGGCGCAGGCGGAGGACGAGACGTGGGCCTCGAGGGTCCTGGCGCTGTCGGTCACCCAGGGCGTGCGCCTGGACGTGCTGGAGCGCGAGCTCTGGGGCGCGCTGGAGCTGGTCCGCGAGAGCGGTGAGCCGGCCGAGGACCTCTACGGCCCGGCGCAGGAGTGGGCCCAGGACCGCATCGAGGAACGGGTGGCACGAGGTCAGCGCGTGGTGGACTCCGTCGCGGACACGGAATGGCGGGACGTGCCTGTCGTGGGATCGGTCGTGGCCGGGATCCTCAGCCTGCTCATCCTCGCCGTCTGGTGGGCGCGAGACGGGCTGACCACGGACTACACGGCCGGTCTGCTCCTCTTGCCGGTGGCGAGCGGGTTCGGGGTCATCCTGGCCCTCGCCACCTGGGAGCGGGTGCTGCGACGGCACTCCTGGACGATCGCGGTCACGATCGGGCTGGTGCTCGCCGCCGTCGGCGTGGGGCTGCTCACCTGGCTCGTCTGGGGCACCAGGGGTGAGGTGGTCGCCACCGGGAGCGTCTTCTGGCTCGCGGCCCTGTCGGCTGCACACTTCGGCGTCGCAGCGCTCCTCGAGCGGGTCCTGCAGAGCCAGGATCGACGCCCCCGCCCCAGGCCCGCCCGCGTGAGGGATGACGAGGAGTGGGAGCGGGACCTTGCCGGGGCACTCCGGTTCCGGCTGGACCTGCGCGAGGCCCAGGTCCGCGACATCGTCCGGGAGGCCAGGGCGCACACCGTGGAGTCCGGTCGCTCGCTGGAGGAGGACTTCGGTGCTGCGGACGGCTACGCCGCGAGCTTCCCGAGGGACCGGAGGGCGGCGGCTCGGCGGATCGCCTGGGCGCGATCCGCCATGGTCCTCGTGGCCGCCTTCCTCGCCTTCGGCGGTCTGCTCGACCGGCTCGCCTGGGCCGAGGTGTCCTGGGTAGGGCTCACCGTGCTCGTCCTCGCCGGGGGCCTGGCGACGTCCGCCTGGCGTCGCTACCTCGCCGAGGGTTGAGTGCCCGGCGGCCCGCTGATGGACTCGCGCACCGTCAGTCGCCACGGGACCTCGGGGTGGCGCCGGCGGTGCGGTGGAGCCGTGGATGCGGTCGATGAGCAGGTCGCGCACGGAGCCGGTCAGGGCCTCCAGGTCGTGGGAGACCGTGGCGAGGGACGGGTTGTGGAAGCGGCCCTTCGCGATGTACTGGGCGACGAAGGGGATCGACCGGAACAGGCCCGTCATCGACGCCTCGGGCTACAGCCACCGGGTGCCGACGACGGACCTCTGGGACAGCCACGACGACACGCAGGACCCCGAGCGGTTCGTTTCCAGGACGCGACCCAGGACGCGGGCGAGTCGTGGGGGTATGGCGACCGGGTGCGCGACGAGGAGGAGTTCTACTCCCGCGCCGAGGGGCTCACCCGCGTGCTCGACGGCGAGCGCATCCGGCGCATCTTCAGCGGGCCGGCGGCCTACGAGGAGTGAGCGGCCGACCGTCGAAGGCCCGCCCCGGCAGGCCCTTCACGGTCGGGCGAGCCTGAGCGGGCGCACGTCCGCCTAGAGTTGCGCGTATGGGGTCGGTCGAGCGGGGCACGCACGCAGCGGACCGGGTCGCCGACGTCCTGCGCGTCGTGCTGGCCCTCTGCGGCATCGTCGTGGTGACCGGGATCGCTGCTGTCGTCGGGTTCGTCGTGGGCGTCTTCCTCGATCTCGGTGAGGCCAGCGACGCCGCCGAGCGTCAGCGCGCCGAGACCGAGGCGGCGCTCGAGGCGCTTCCTGGGGTGGTCGAGAGCGAGGCGAGGACGACCAGCCTGGGCAAGGGATGGGACCACGACGCGAGGGCCGCGCTCGCCCCAGACCTGGGCGACGCCGAGCGGGGCGAGCTCAGCGCGGGGCTGGGGCCGGTGCCCCTCGGCGGGTCGGCGGACCTCACCATCGAGGATCACCGTTCGGAGCTGACCGCGCGCGTCGCCCTCACCCCGGAGGTCGTGGACTGGTGGTATGCCCTCGCCACGGAGCTGGAGCAGGGCGAGGGCACCGGTTGGGTCCGGTGCGTCTTGGACTGGGAGGAACTGACCTGCCACGTGGACAACGCCACCGACCAGGACGTGGCGACGGCGATGTCAGGCGTGGGGACGGGTCAGCTGGAGCAGTGGGCCGCGGCCCGGTCCGACAGCGGCGTCGAGCCGGAGATCGCGGTCGTCGTCGGTCTCGGCAGCGATCCGGTGCGGCTACGTTCCCTGGAGGAGCTGCGCGCCTTCTGCTGCTGAGACGTCGTCGTGCGCTGCTGACGGGCGTCAGCCCTGCTCGAGCATCAGCCCGTCGAAGTAGGCCGCGAGCTCGTCGTGCGCGGTGAGCGGGAGGATCGCCGAGACGTACTGGTCGGGGCGGACCACGACGACGACCCCGTCACGGGACAGCGAGCGCTCCTCGAAGATGTCGACGTCGGTCCACGCGCTGGGCGCGGCGGCGAAGACCTTCTCCCAGTCCATGAGTCCCAGCGACCCGCTGCGCGGCCGGAAGATCTCGGGGACCCGCGTGATGTCGACGTCCTCGTAGGGCTGCTGGTAGACCACCTTGACGTCGAAGACGGCGTCGGCGTCGTCCCCGGCCGGGGTGTACCGGCTCATCGGTGACGCGGGGGAGCAGGCCCACTCCGCCCACTCGGCGAGCACCGAGGGCTCACCCGCAGCCGGGGCGTCGGCGAAGGCATACACCCGCCAGCGGCCGTCCGCCCGCGCGTGGTGGCCGAGGTGGACGGCGTTGCCGTCGCAGACCCGCACGACCTCGACGGATTTGAAGCGCTTGCCCAGCGGGAAGCCCTCGGCGAGGCCCTGGTGCTCGCCGTCCGCGACCAGGTCGGAGGCGGCGTACTGCGTCATGAAGCCGGAGGGGAACTCGGCGGTGCCGAGGTAGAACGTCGCGAGCTCGGAGGGGTCGGTGATGTCCTCCGGCTTGCGGGCCATGAGCGAGGACCACTCGCGGTCGAAGTCGATGAGCTGCTGGGCGACCGGCTGCCGCTCCGCCGAGTAGGTCGTCAGCAGCGACGCGGGGCTGAGGCCGGTCAGCACGTGGCCGAGCTTCCACCCGAGGTTGAAGCCGTCCTGCATCGAGACGTTCATCCCCTGGCCGGCCTTGGCGCTGTGCGTGTGGCAGGCGTCGCCGGTGAGGAAGACCCGCGGGGTCCGGCTGTCCTCCTCGCCCTCCGGCACGTCGTCGAACTTGTCGGTCACGCGGTGGCCGACCTCGTAGACGCTGTGCCAGGCGACCTCCTGCACGTCGAGGGAGTAGGGGTGCAGGATCTCGTTGGCCCGGGCGATGATCTCCTCGACCGGGGTCCTGCGGATGCTGCGGTCGGCGTCCTCGGGCGACTCGCCGAGGTCGATGTACATCCGGGACAGGTAGCCACCCTCGCGCGGGATGTGCAGGATGTTGCCGGCCTCGGCATTGATCGCGCACTTGGTCCGCCAGTCCGGGAAGTCGGTGTTGACCAGCACGTCCATGACGCCCCACGCGTGCCGCGCCAGCTCCCCGATGTGCCGGCGGCCGATCGCCTCGCGCACCCCGCTGCGCGCGCCGTCGCACCCGGCGACGTACTTCGCGCGGACGGTGACCTCCTCGCCCTCGCGCTCCCCGGCGACGTGCCGCAGCGTGACCTCGACCGGGTGCTCGCCCTCGTCGTGGACGGTGAGCCCGACGAACTCGACACCATAGTCCGGCACGATCCGGCCGGGGCCACGGGCGGCGGCCTCGGCGAAGTAGTCGAGCACGCGCGCCTGGTTGACGATGAGGTGCGGGAACTCGCTGATCTTGAAGCCGTAGTCCTCGGTCCGCGCGGTCCGCACGATGCGGGTCGGGTCGTCGGGGTCGGGTCCCCAGAAGTTCATGTAGGCGATGTTGTAGGCCTCGGCGGTGATCCGTTCGGCGAAGCCGAAGGCCTGGAAGGTCTCGACGCTGCGCGGCTGGATGCCGTCGGCCTGGCCCAGCTCGAGCCGTCCGGCGCGGCGCTCCACCAGCCGGGTGCTCAGCTGCGGGAACTGCGAGAGCTGCGCGGCCAGCAGCATCCCCGCCGGTCCGGAGCCCACGATGAGCACGTCGCACTCTGGCGGCAGGTCAGCGGGCCGGTCCACCCCCGTGCCCGCCGCCTCCTCGACGCGCGGGTCGCCCGAGACGTAGCCGTGGTGGTGGAACTGCATGGGCTGACTCCTTCGTCGACCGTGCGGGAGACTGGTCCCGCCCTGCGCGTGCCGCCGATCATATACAATCCCGGCACCTGCAACAGTGAGAGGGCCGATGACGACCGACGCAGCGCACCCCCGTGACGACGACCCGCGGTTCGCCGGGCTCCCGTGCCGCCCCGGCAAGATCATCGCCGTCCACCTGAGCTACGGCTCGCGCGCCGACCAGCGGGGCCGCCGGCCCGAGCACCCCTCCTACTTCCTCAAGCCCGCCAGCTCGGTCACCGTCTCCGGCAGCACCGTCGAGCGCCCGGCCGGCACCGAGCTGCTCGCCTTCGAGGGCGAGATCGCGCTGGTCATCGGCACCCCCGCCCACCACGTCTCGGCGGAGGAGGCGTGGTCGCACGTCGGCTGGGTCACGGCCGCCAACGACCTTGGCGTCTACGACCTGCGCGCCAACGACAAGGGATCCAACGTCCGCTCCAAGGGCCGCGACGGGTATACCCCGGTCGGCCCCTCGCTCATCGACGCCGCCGCAGTGCACCCGGACGCGCTGCGCGTGCGGACCTGGGTCAACGGCGACCTGGTGCAGGTCGACACCACGGCCGGGCTGATCTTCCCGCTGGCGCAGATCGTGGCCGACCTGGCCCAGCACCTCACCCTGGAGCGGGGCGACGTCATCCTCACCGGGACCCCGGCCGGCTCCTCGGTCATCGAGCCCGGCGACGTCGTCGAGGTCGAGGTCGACGCGCCCTCCTCGCCGGACAGTCCGACGAGCGGGCGCCTGGTCACCACGGTCGTGGCCGGGGAGCAGGACTTCGACGCCGACCTCGGGTCGCTGCCCTCGGTTGACGACACCCAGCGCGCCGAGGCCTGGGGGTCGCGGGAGGCGGCCGGGCTTCCCGCCGACGACGCTGGGCAGGAGACCTCCGGCTCCACCCTCGACCCCGAGCTGCGCGCAAAGCTCCTGGAGGCACCGACCGCCGGGCTGTCCCAGCAGCTGCGTCAGCGGGGCCTGGACGACGTCACCATCGACGGCGTGCGGCCGATGCACCCGGGCGCCAAGCTCGTCGGCGTGGCCCGCACCCTGCGCTTCGTCCCGCACCGCCCAGACCTCTTCGCCAGCCACGGGGGTGGCTACAACGCGCAGAAGCGCGCCTTCGACGCCGTCGGCGAGGGCGAGGTCATCGTCATCGAGGCCCGGGGCGAAGCCGGCTCGGGCACGCTCGGCGACATCCTCGCGATCCGCGCGCACGCGGCCGGGGCGGCCGGCATCGTCACCGACGGCGGGGTCCGCGACCACGACGCCGTCGCCGCCGTGGGAATCCCGGTCTACTGCGCCGGGGCCCACCCGGCGGTCCTCGGCCGCAAGCACGTCCCCTGGGACGTCGACCTGACCATCGCCTGCGGCGGCACCACCGTCCAGCCCGGCGACATCCTCGTCGGCGACGCCGACGGCGTGCTCGTCATCCCGCCCGCCTGGCGGCGGAGGTCGCCGACGCCGCGCTCGCCAAGGAGGCCGAGGACGCCTGGATCGCCGAGCGGGTCGCCGAGGGGCACCCGGTGGACGGCCTCTTCCCGATGAACGCGGAGTGGAGAGCGAGGTACGACGCGTGGCGGCAGCAGGGCTGAGCGAGGTCGAGCCCGCCGGGCTGAGCAAGTCGCAGCGGGCATACCAGTGGATCAAGGGCGGGATCGCCCGGCAGGAGCTGACCCCGGGCTACCGTCTCGTGCTCGCCTCGATCGCGACCGAGCTCGACATGAGCGTCGTGCCGGTGCGCGAGGCGCTGCGCCAGCTCGAGGCGGAGGGGCTGGTGACCTTCGAGCGCAACGTCGGGGCCCGGGTCTCGATGGTCGACGACTCCGGCTACCGCCACAGCATGGCGGCGCTCGCGGTGCTCGAGGGCGCGGCGACCGCGCTGGCGGCGCCGCACCTGAGCGCGACGGACGTCCGCGCCGCGCGTGACGTCAACGCCCTGATGATCCGCACCCTCGAGGACTTCGACCCGCGCGTCTTCACCCGGCTCAACGAGGAGTTCCACGCCACCCTGTATGCCCGGTGCCCCAACCCGCGGCTCGTCGAGCTCGTCGCGGCCGAGTGGGCCCGGCTGGGGCACCTGCGCGACTCCACCTTCAGCTTCGTGCCCGGCCGGGCCCAGGAGTCCGTCGCCGAGCACGAGCAGCTGCTCGCGCTGATCGAACGGCAGGCCCCGGCGGCGGAGATCGAAACCGCCGCACGGCGGCACCGGTGCAACACGCTGGAGGCCTACCTCGACACCTGTCCCGACCCCGACCACCCGGGCGAGGCCCCCGCCTCGCTTCACCTCGACGGCACCGTGCCCACCAGGAGGACTGAGCGATGACCGAGACCGCCACCAGCGGGGCGACCCGGCACCGGCCGGACGACCTGCCCGACCGCATCCAGCACTACATCGACGGCGAGCTCGTCGACTCGGTCGACGGCGGCACCTTCGAGGTGCTCGACCCCGTCTCCAACGAGACCTACCTGCACGCCGCCGCCGGCACCGCCGCCGACGTCGACCGAGCCGTCGCCGCCGCCCGCCGGGCGTTCACCGACGGCCCCTGGCCGGGGATGCTGCCGCGCGAGCGCAGCCGGGTGCTGCACCGGATCGCCGACCTCGTGGAGTCCCGCGACGCCCGGCTCGCCGAGCTGGAGTCCTTCGACTCCGGCCTGCCGATCACCCAGGCGCTGGGCCAGGCGCGGCGGGCGGCGGAGAACTTCCGCTTCTTCGCCGACCTCGTCGTCGCCCAGGCCGACGACACCTACAAGGTGCCCGGCCGGCAGATGAACTACGTCAACCGCAAGCCGATCGGCGTCGCCGGTCTCATCACTCCCTGGAACACGCCCTTCATGCTCGAGTCGTGGAAGCTCGCGCCCGCGCTGGCCACCGGCAACACCGTGGTGCTCAAGCCGGCCGAGTTCACCCCCTTGTCGGCCTCGCTGTGGGCCGGGATCTTCGAGGAAGCGGGCCTTCCGCAGGGCGTCTTCAACCTGGTCAACGGGCTGGGGGAGGAGGCCGGGGACGCCCTGGTCAAGCACCCGGACGTGCCGCTCATCTCGTTCACCGGCGAGAGTCGCACCGGGCAGCTCATCTTCGCCAACGCCGCGCCCTTCCTCAAGGGGCTGTCGATGGAGCTCGGCGGCAAGTCGCCCGCGGTCGTCTTCGCCGACGCCGACCTGGAGGCCGCGGTCGACGCGACGATCTTCGGCGTCTTCTCCCTCAACGGCGAGCGCTGCACCGCGGGCAGCCGCATCCTGGTGCAGCGGGAGGTCTACGACGAGTTCGTGGAGCGGTATGCCGCGCAGGCGCAACGGGTGGTGGTCGGTCACCCGCACGAGGAGAGCACCGAGGTCGGCGCGCTGGTCCACCCCGAGCACTTCGACAAGGTCATGAGCTACGTCGAGATCGGCAAGGATGAGGGGCGCCTGGTCGCCGGTGGCGGCCGCCCCGAGGGCTTCGAGACCGGCAACTTCGTCGCGCCGACCGTCTTCGTCGACGTGCCGGCGGACGCCCGGATCTTCCAGGAGGAGATCTTCGGCCCGGTCGTGGCGATCACCCCCTTCGACACCGAGGAGGAGGCGCTCGAGCTGGCCAACGGGGTGAGGTACGGCCTGGCCGCCTACATCTGGACCAACGACCTCACCCGCGCCCACACCTTCGCCCAGTCCGTGGAGGCGGGCATGGTGTGGCTCAACTCCAACAACGTGCGCGACCTGCGCACCCCCTTCGGCGGCGTCAAGGCCTCCGGCCTGGGACACGAGGGCGGCTACCGGTCCATCGACTTCTACACCGACCAGCAGGCCGTGCACATCACCCTGGGCGCGGCGCATCACCCCACCTTCGGGAAGGCGCAGCGATGACCAGCGACCAGACCGGCAACACCGACCGGGTCCGCACCTCCTCCGGCTACTTCGTCTCCCAGGAGGCGCCGATCCGGACCGACGACCCCATCCCGACCCCGTCGGCGCCACCGCCGGACATCCTGCGCTGCGCCTACATGGAGATCGTCGTCACCGACCTCGCCAGGTCCCGCGACTTCTACGTGGACGTGCTCGGGCTGACCGTCACCGAGGAGGACGACTCCACCGTCTACCTCCGCTCGATCGAGGAGTTCATCCACCACAACCTCGTCCTGCGCCAGGGGCCAGTGGCCGCGGTGGCCGCCTTCTCCTACCGGGTGCGCAGCCCGCAGGAGCTGGACCGGGCGGTCGACTTCTACACCGAGCTCGGGTGCCGGGTCGAGCGCCGGGCCGAGGGCTTCACGAAGGGCATCGGCGACTCGGTCCGGGTCACCGACCCGCTGGGCTTCCCCTACGAGTTCTTCTACGACGTCGAGCACGTCGAGCGGCTCGCCTGGCGCTACGACCTGCACACGCCGGGCGCGCTCGTCCGCCTGGACCACTTCAACCAGGTGACGCCCGACGTGCCCCGGGCCACGAAGTTCATGCAGGACCTGGGCTTCCGCGTCACCGAGGACATCCAGGACGACGCGGGCACGGTGTATGCCGCGTGGATGCGGCGCAAGCCGACCGTCCACGACACCGCGATGACCGGCGGCGACGGCCCGCGGATGCACCACGTCGCCTTCTCCACGCACGAGAAGCACAACATCCTGGCGATCTGCGACAAGCTCGGGGCGCTGCGCCGCTCGGACGCCATCGAGCGCGGCCCGGGCCGGCACGGGGTGTCCAACGCCTTCTACCTCTACCTGCGCGACCCGGACGGGCACCGGGTGGAGATCTACACCCAGGACTACTACACCGGTGACCCGGACAACCCCGTCATCACCTGGGACGTCCACGACAACCAGCGCCGGGACTGGTGGGGCAACCCGGTGGTGCCGAGCTGGTACACCGAGGCCTCCCTCGTGCTCGACCTCGACGGCAACCCGCAGCCGGTGCGCGAGCGCACCGACGACTCCGAGATGGGCGTGACCATCGGAGCCGACGGCTTCTCCTACACCCGCCGGGACGAGGACGAGGAGATGCCCAGCTGGAAGAAGGGCGAGTACAAGCTGGGCCACCAGCTGTGACGAGGGAGGACCACGGATGCTCACACCCGAGCAGATCGCCACGATCGCCGAGGAGCTGGCCGAGGCGGACCGCACGCACTCGGTCGTCCCGCGCATCACGGCACGGTACCCCGAGGCGACCATCGAGGACTCCTACGCCATCCAGGGCGTGTGGCGTGACCAGATCCTCGCCGCCGGTCGCCGGCTGGTGGGCCGCAAGATCGGGTTGACCTCCAAGGCGATGCAGCAGGCCACAGGGATCACCGAGCCGGACTACGGCGTGATGTTCGACGACACCGTCCACGCCTCCGGCGCCGAGATCCCGGTCGACCACTTCTCCAATGTCCGCATCGAGGTCGAGCTCGCCTTCGTGCTGGCTCGGCCGCTGTCCGGGCCGGACTGCACCCTCGAGCAGGCCCTGGACGCCATCGACTACGCCGTCCCGGCGCTGGAGGTCCTCAACTCGCACATCGAGCTCGAGGGCCGCACCATCGTCGACACCATCAGCGACAACGCCGCCTACGGCGCGATGGTGCTCGGTGACGAGCGCCGGCGCCCGGACGAGATCGACCTGCGCTGGGTCCCCGGGGTGCTGTCCCGCAACGGGGAGGTCGAGGAGACCGGCGTGGCCGCCGGTGTCCTCGGGCACCCCGCGACCGGGGTGGCCTGGCTGGCCAACAAGTTCCACCAGCACGGCGCCCGGCTGGAAGCCGGCGAGATCATCCTGGCCGGGTCGTTCACCCGGCCGATGTGGGTGTCCCGCGGGGACGACGTGCACTGCGACTACCGCGAGATGGGGACCGTCACGTGCCGCTTCGTCTGACGCCGACCTTCCGCGACGTGCTGGCCTCCCAGGACCGGCCGATGGTCGGCATGTGGGTCAGCTCGGGCTCACCGCTGGTCGCCGAGATCGCCGCCGGCTCCGGTCTGGACTGGCTGCTCATCGACATGGAGCACGCCCCCAACGGCCTGGAGTCGGTGCTCGCGCAGCTGCAGGCGGTGGCGGCATACCCCGTCGTGCCGGTCGTCCGCGTCCCCTCCGCCGACCCGGTCCTCCTCAAGCAGGTGCTCGACCTCGGCGCGCAGACCATCCTCGTGCCCATGGTCGACAGCGCGCAGGAGGCCGCCGACGCCGTCGCGGCGGTCCGCTACCCGCCCCGCGGCAGGCGGGGCGTGGGCTCGGCCCTCGGCCGCTCGGCGCGGTGGAACCGCGTCGAGGGCTACCTCCAGCAGGCCGAGGAGCACGTCTCGCTGCTCGTGCAGATCGAGTCCGAGGCCGCCGTCGAGGCGTCGGCCGAGATCGGGGCGGTCGACGGCGTCGACGGGGTTTTCGTCGGGCCCAGCGACCTGGCGGCGTCCATGGGCGTGCTGGGGCAGCAGACGCACCCGGACGTGCGGGGCGCCGTGCTCCGGACCTTCGACGCGGTGCGGGCGGCGGGGACCCCCGTGGGCGTCAACGCCTTCGACCCCGCCGTGGCGGACGCCTACCTCGAGCAGGGTGCCTCCTTCGTCCTGGTCGGTGCCGACGTGGCGCTGCTCGCCCGCGGGTCGGAGGCGCTGGCGGCGCGCTTCATCCACTCCGGTGGAGAGGACACCGACCGGTCCTGACGGCCCGCCCCCGCCAGCACCTATAGTCGAGGGGTCCGGTGCCGCTGCGCGCCGGTGCTCGAAAAAGGAGCACGGAGCCGCGCCCGGCGCGGGAGACACATACGGCCTCGATCCCGTCATGTCTCCAGCAGAGGAAACTCGTATGCCCAGCGTCTCCGCCCACGTCGCCCACACCCTGGCCCGCCACGTCGACCACGTCTTCGGGGTCATGGGCAACGGCAACGCGCACGTCCTCGACGCCCTCGAGCGCTCGAGCGACGTGCAGTTCACCGCGGTCCGCCACGAGGCCGGGGGAGTCGTGGCGGCGGACGCCTACCACCGCGCGTCCGGTCGGATCGCAGCCGCGACCTCGACCTACGGGGCCGGCTTCACCAACACGCTCACCGCGCTCGCCGAGGCGGTGCAGGCGCAGGTGCCGCTCGTGCTCGTCGTGGGGGATGAGCCGACCTCCGGGCCGCGGCCGTGGGACGTGGACCAGATCGCGATGGCCTCCGCGGTGGGGGCGCGGACGTATACCGTCGGTCGCACCGACGCGGCGGCGACCACGGTCATCGCGATCGAGCACGCGCTGACCTACCGGGTGCCGACCGTGCTCGCAGTGCCCTACGACGTCGCCAAGCTCGACGCCGGCCCGGTGCCGGAGGTTCCCGCGCCGCGGATCCCCGAACCGCGCCGCCCCACGGGTGCCTTCGCCGAGGGGACGATCGCCGAGATCGCTGCTGCCTTGGCCGCGGCGCAGCGGCCGCTGCTGCTCGCCGGGCGTGGGGCGTGGCTGGCCGGCGCGGGGGAGGCGCTCGGCGCGCTCGCCGACGCCACCGGCGCGGTGACCGTGTCCACGGCGCTCGGGCGCGGGATCTTCCCGCGGCAGGAGTTCGACCTCGGGGTGGCCGGCGGGTTCGGCGCCGAGGGCGCGATGGAGCTCGTGCGCGAGGCCGACGTCGCGGTCGTCTTCGGGGCCTCGCTCAACCAGTTCACGATGCGCTTCGGGGCGCTGCTGGCGCCCGGCACCCGGGTCTACCAGGTCGACGTCGCCCCGGCGGCGACGCACCCGCACGTCGGGGGATACGTGCAGGGTGATGCGGCCGTGGTGGCACAGGCGGTGACCGACGAGCTGGCCGGTCTGGGCCACCAGCCGGGGCGGTGGCGGGAGTCGGTCGACGTGGCCACGCTGCGGGCCTACGAGCCGGGGGAGGAGCTGGCGCCCGACGGGCGGTTGGACCCGCGGTCGGTGGCGGCGCGGATCGGCGAGCTGCTGCCGCAGGACCGGGTCGTCGTCTCCGACGGTGGGCACTTCATCGGGTGGGCCAACATGTACTGGCCGGTGGCGGCGCCGGACCGGATGATCATGGTGGGCACCGCCTTCCAGTCGATCGGCCTGGGCTGGCCCTCGGTGCTCGGCGCCGCGCTGGCACGCCCGGACGCGACGGTCGTGCTCACCACCGGGGACGGCGGCGGGCTCATGGCCCTGGCCGACCTGGAGTCGGCGGTGCGCGTCGCCGGCGGGTCCGGGATGGCCGTGGTGTGGAACGACGGGGCCTACGGCGCCGAGGTCAACCTCTACGGGCTGCAGGGGCTGGCGCTCGCGCCGATGCTCATCCCGGAGGTCGACTTCGCCGCGCTGGCCTCCGGTGTGGGCGCCCGAGGCGTCGTCGTGCGGAGCCTGGACGACCTCGACCAGCTCGCCGACTGGGCGGCGCAGCCGGCCGACGATCGCTCGTTCCTCGTCCTCGACTGCCGGGTGTCCCGCGACGTCGTCGCGCCCTACCAGGAGGAGATCATCCGGGTGAACAGCTGACACCACGGATGTCGCTCACAGGCGGCTCGCCTCCTCGAGCAGCTCGAGCACGTGCCGGTAAGGGTGGCCGGTGGCCCGGGTCATGCCGATCTCGCAGGTGCGGTTGCACGAGACGAAACCCGGCTTTCGAGAGGCGTCCCGGGCCACGACGAGGGCGACCTCGGCAGCCTCCGCCGCGGTGGCCGAGGCGGTGAGCTCGGGGTGCAGCAGACCGCGGTCCCCGGCGAAGGCACAGCAGCCCCAGGACACCGGCACCACCACATCGGTCGAGACCGCACGAGCCAGCGCCACCAGGGCCTCGGTGCTGCCGGCCCGCTCGGAGGAGCAGGTGGGGTGCACGATGACGGTGCGGTCGGTGCGACGTACGGCGAGCCGGGGGAGCACGGTGTCCCGGACGAAGTCGACGGCGTCCACCACCCTCAGCTCCGGTGCGCGCTCGGCGAGCATCACGACGAGGCCCTCGGCGCAGGAGGACGCCTCGACCACGACCGGCAGCCGGCCACCCTCGGTGGCCTCCCGCAGGGCCGGGACGACCCGGTCGACCATGACGGCATACCCGTCGTCCAGCCCCTTGGACTTCCATGGGGTGCCGCAGCACAGGTCGCGGATACCGGCCGGCGTGCGCAGCGGGACGTCGGCGCGCACGCACAGGTCGACGAGTGCACCGGTCGCCCCGGAGCCCAGGTCGCCGCGGTGGCCGCCCGGCTCGGTCCCGAACATCTCGCCGATACAGGTGCTGAAGAGCACCGCGGCGGGGGAGGCGGGGTCCAGCTCACGGCGGCGCCGGCCGCCGCGCGGCAGGCGCGGGTCGTAGAGCGGCACGGCGTCCGCGCCGGCCACCGCACGCACCACCCGCGTGGCAGCCACCGGGACCCCGGAGGGCACCAACCTCGCCGCGCTGAGCGCCAGCCCTCCCAGCGGCGCGACCGTGCCCCAGGCCCGCGCCGCCCCTGCCCAGGCCGCCTGCGCCGTGCGGGTGGCGGACTCCCGGCGCAGCCTCCGGGTGAGGGCGCCGGTATCGATGCGGACCGGGCACGCGCTTTGGCACATCCCGTCGACGGCGCAGGTCTGGTTGCCGTCGTAGTCGTAGTCGCGCTCGAGGGAGTCGGCGAGCGCGTGGTCGCCGGCGGCGCGTGCGGTCTGGATGTCGCGGCGCACCACGATGCGCTGGCGCGGGGTGAGCGTGAGGTCCTTGGACGGGCAGACCGGCTCGCAGTAGCCGCACTCGACGCACCGGTCGACCTCCTCCTCGACCGGCGGCGCGGTCTTGAGGTCCTGCAGGTATGACGTGGGCTCGTCGGAGAGGACGGCCGCCGGGTTGAGCAGTCCACGTGGGTCGACGAGCCGCTTGAGCTGCCACATGACGTCGTAGAGCTCGTCGCCGTACTGCCGCCGGACGAAGGGGGCCATGATGCGGCCGGTCCCGTGCTCGGCCTTGAGCGAGCCGCCCTGGCCCAGCACCAGGTCGACCATGTCCTCGGTGAAGGCGGCGTAGCGGCGCATCGCATCGGGGTCGTCGAAGCGCTCGTTGAGCAGGAAGTGGACGTTGCCGTCGCGGGCGTGCCCGAAGATGACCGACTGCTCGTAGCGGTGTGCGTCGAAGAGCTCGGTCAGCGCGACGCAGGTCTCCCCGAGCACGTCGACGCCGACGACGACATCCTCGAGCAGCGCGTTGGTGCCGGCGGGGCGGGCCTCGGCGACGGCGGAGAACAGACCCTTGCGGACCCTCCACAGCGCGGCGCGCTCCCGGGCGTCCCGGGTGAGCCGGGCAGGCTCGGTCAGCGCCAGCCCGTCGAGGGTGGCGGCCGCCGACGCCAACGTGGCGTCCAGCTCGGCGGGGGTGTCGCCCTGCCACTCGACCAGCAGCGCGGCGTGCTCCTCGATGGCGAGGGAGGCGATCTGGGGCGGGCAGGCCGGGTCCTGCTGGGCCACCCGCAGCGACGCGGCGTCGAGCAGCTCGGCGGTGGCGACGTCGGTCCCGGCCAGCGCGGGGACTGCGCCGGTGGCCTCGGCGATGGTGTCGAGGACGAGGAGACCGGTGGCTACCTCGGGGTGGACGGGCACGGTCGCCAGGACGGCGGAGGCGACGAAGCCGAGCGTGCCCTCGCTGCCCACCATGAGGTGCACGAGCATGTCGAGCGGCCGCTCGTAGTCGAGCAGCGCGTTGATGCCGTAGCCCATGGTGTTCTTCATCGAGAACAGCCGCCGGATCGTCGCGACCGAGTCCGGGTCGGCGAGCACCTGCCGGCGCAGGGCCAGCAGCCCGGCGACCAGCTCGGGCTCCCTGGCGGCCAGCTCCGCCTCGGCGTCCGGGGCGCCCGAGTCGATGACGGTGCCCGAGGGCAGCACGAAGGTCAGCGACTCGAGCGTGGCGTAGGTGTTGAGCTCGGTGCCGCAGTGCATGCCGCTCGAGTTGTTGGCGATGACGCCGCCGAGCGTGCAGGCGCCCTCGCTGGCCGGATCCGGCCCGAGCTTGCGGCGGTAGGGCGCGAGCCGGGCGTTCACCGCACGCACCGTCACCCCCGGCTGGACCCGGACACGGGCCCCGCCGTCGAGCACCTCGACATCGGTGAAGTGCCGGCGGGTGTCGACCAGCACCGCGTCGGTGACGGACTGCCCGGAGAGGCTGGTGCCGCCGGAACGGAAGGTGATGGGCGCGCCCACGCGGTCGCAGGCGGCCATCACCGCGGCCACCTGGCTCGCGGAAGTGGGGCGGACGAGCAGCTCGGGCGTCAGCAGGTAGTGCGACGCGTCGTGCGCGAGCGCGCGCAGGTCCATCGGCCGCCGGCTGACCGCGCCGTCTCCCAGCTGCTCGCCGAGCGCGCTCTCGAGCCGGCTCCAGGGGATCTCCAGGGTCGTCCGCGGCACGCCCGTCATCCTAGACCGGCACCGCCCCCCGGCGCGTCACACGATGCGCAGGAAGTTCAGGTGCGCCTCGTAGGCGTCGAGACAGTCGTGGATGACCTGCGCGCGGGTGAACCCCATGACGTCGTCCTGCCCGCCGTCGGCGAGGTGCACCTCGAGCCGGGCATACCGGTCGCGGTGGCCGATCATCCGCCCGCCGTATGTCGGGACGGGGTGCTGGGAGGTCTTGACTCGGTAGACGAAGGGGTGCTCGTCCTCCCCGGTCCGCAGCTCGACGAACCGGCCGCCCTCGTTGTCTCAAGGCGCGGCGGCAGGGTGTGTCGGTGGCCGCTCGCACTGTTTGTTCGTATGAAGTCAGGGTGGGGTGACGAGGGGCCGCGGCCTGACCGTGGTCTGGAACGACGCGGCCTACGGCGCCGAGGTCAACCTCTACGGGCTGCAGGGCCTGGCGCGCGGACCGATGCTGATCCCCGAGGTCGACTTCGCCGCCCTGGCCGGCGGCGTCGGGGCCGAGGGAGTCGTCGTGCGGACGCTGGCGGACCTGGACCGGCTCGTGGCCTGGGCCGCCGAGCCGGAGGAGTCGCGCCGGTTCCTCGTGCTCGACTGCCGCATCTCCGGTGACGTCATCGCGCCCTACCAGGAGGAGGTCATCCGGGTGAACAGCTGAGACGCCTGGGTGGACCAGTCGTCTCAGTAGTTTCGCGCCGGTGACCGTCGTTGTCCCGCCCCGGCAGCACTTCCGTGGTCGCGCCTCGTCGACCCGGCGGTGGTGACCGTCGAATTCGCGCCGGGGCATGCTTTCGACGGTCGGCGGCGGCCCTTTGACGTCGCGTCTTGATCAACTCTTGACCGACGGCATACCCGGGCTTGACCATCACCGCCCCAGCGTGTGGACCACCCTGACGACCCCCTGGAGGTTCATATGTCCCCTGCCCAGATCTCGCGACGTTCGCTGCTCGGATGGGGGAGCCTGGCCGCGATCGGCGGCTCGGTCGCCGGGCCGGGAGTCGCCTCGGCCGCGCCGAACTTCCCCGACCCCGGCAAGGACACGCCGCTGGCGGCGATCCGCAGCTACGGCGACATGGTGGACCAGCTGCGCAAGCTGGAGGGGAGCAGCCGCTACCCGGTGACGGTGCGGACGCTGTCCGAGATCGGGACCGCCGAGAGCCTCACCGAGCAGGGGCGCGAGCTGTACGTCGCGACCGTCGGCACCGGGGACACGCCGGTGTGGGTGCAGGGCCGGATCCACGGCAACGAGCCCTACGGCCTCGACTCCTCGCTGACCGTGCTCAAGCGCCTGGCCACGAGCGGGGCGAAGGAGTGGCGGGCGATCCGCGAGGAGTTCACCGTCCACGTCATCCCCTGCTACAACCCGGACAGCTCCGAGGGCAACATCCGGCAGACGATCCTGTGGGACCGGGAGGCTGACGCGCCGCGGCTGGACGCCGACGGCAACGAGCAGCTGGTCGACCTCAACCGGGACTGGGCGCCGGACGCCTTCGTCGCGCGCGAGTCGCTGGCGTGGTACGAGTACTGGACGATGGTCAAGCCGGCGTATGCCCTCGACATCCACCACCAGGGCCTGAAGACCGACCGGGAGACGGGCGAGGCCATCACGTTCTCCCTCGGCATCTCGCTGGCCCCCGGTGGGCCGACGCTGCCGGGCATCGAGGGCGGGGAGTACGACGTCGTCACCCGGCAGATGCAGGGCCACGTGTGGCTGGAGACGCTCAACCGCGGCTTCATCAGCACGGACAAGTACGACGTGGGCTACGGCACGGTCATCGACATCCGCGGCGGCGTGGTGTCGGCGATGATGCTCGGGCTCGACTACAACGGCCTCAACCCGACCGGGCACAGCAACCCGGCGGTGTTCTTCGAGACCTCGGGTAACACCCGCGACGGCAACATCGGCCACAAGGCCCACGGCAAGATGGTCAAGCAGAACGTGCTCGGCCTCACGGCGTGGCTGGACGGGCTGGCGACCGGCGAGGTCTTCGACGTGGACCCGCAGATCTGGGACGACGAGATCCCCGGCACACCGGTGCTGCAGTACTTCACCGACTGGGGCGGGATCATCCCCGCCTGAGGGTGGCTCAGCCGGTCGCGCGTCGCAGCACGCTGATCGAGCCGCCGGACTCGAGCACCGCGAGGTGCACCTCCTCGACCCGGTGGAGGCCGGAGGCGCGCAGGTGCTGGTCGAGGATGGCGCGGGAGACCCGCGCACGACGCATCGGGCCCGCCAGGACCTGGCCGTCCTGCACGAGCACCACCGGGTCGTTGTCCGCCACGTCCCGCGCCGCGCGGGAGCGTGCGGCCGCGCTGGACACGGCATACTGCAGCACCACGAGGACGACGAGACCGACGGTCGCCTCGACCATCCGGTCGCTGAGGATGGCGCTGGCGACCAGCGAGCCGGCGGCGACGTTGGTGAGGAAGTCGTAGGTGGTGAAGGAGGCGAAGGTGCGCGTGCCGAACAGGCGCGCCAGCAGCACGATCGCCAGGAACATCACTACGGTCGTCAGCACGGTGCGCAGCAACAGCTCGGCGCTCCAACCGGTCTCGGGGGTCACCATGTCGCGTGCGGCGTCGAGGAGCGTCTCCATCGCACCAGCGTGACAGCCGATCCGCCGCGTCGCCATGCCGGTCGGTCCCCGTCGCAGGACGGGACCGCCGAGGAGGGGTCAGTGCCGGCCGAAGAGCCAGGAGAGCAGGCCCGGACGGGCGGGCTGCGCAGGTGCCGTGTCGTCGCGCGAGCCGGCGCGCTCGGACCGCTCGACCTCGCCGAGGTACTGCGTCCGCGCCCCGGCGACGCGCCCCTCCGGCGTCGCGAAGGCGACGTGCTCGACGTCGATGTCACCGCTGCGCAGGTCGACCTGCTCGCTGAGGTAGCGCAGCAGCACCACGAAGGTGGCGGCGAAGGGGACGGCCAGGAAGGCGCCGATGACTCCGAAGAGGGTGCTGCCGCCGGCGACCGCGAGCAGGATGATGCCGGGGTGCATCTGCATGCTGCGGCCCTGGAGGGCCGGCTGCAGGACGTTGCCCTCGATCTGCTGCACCGCGATGACGATCGCCAGCACGATCAGCGCCTGGGTCAGCCCCTGCGTCACCAGCGCCACCAGCACGGCGATGCCGCCCGCGACGACCGCGCCCACGATGGGGATGAAGCCACCGAAGAAGGTGAGCACGGCCAGGGTGAGGGCGAGCGGCACCTGAAGGACGAGCAGGCCGATGCCGATGAGCACGGCGTCCACGGCACTGACGATCGCCTGGGTGCGGATGAAGCCGCCGAGGGTCGTCCACATGCGGGTGAGCGCCTCGGTGAGGTGGCGGCCGGTGTTGCGGCCGGTGGTGCGTCGCAGCCAGGGCAGGAAGCTCGGCCCGTCCTTGAGGAAGAAGAACAACAGCACGACCATGAGACCGAGGGTCACCAGGGCGGAGCCGACGACGCCCAGGCCGGAGGCGACTGCACCGGCGGCCACGCTGCTGCGCTCCTGCAGCCAGGTGATGGCGGTGCCCAGGTATTCGTCGATCTGCGCGTTGTCGAGGTTGAGCGGCGGCCCGCTGATCCAGGCTCGCACCTCGTCGACCCCGCCTCTGGCCTGCTTGAAGATCTCGCGGGACTGCGAGGTGATCGACGGGGCGAGGGCGGCGAAGACGCCCACCAACAGACCCACGGACAGCAGGAGCGTGAGGACCGTCGCGAGCGTGGGGTGCAGCCCGATCCGTCGGCCGAGGGCGACCACGGGGGAGAGCAGGGTCGCGACGATGAGCGCGAGCAGGATCGGGAGGACGCCGAACCAGACACGGTCCAGGACCCACCAGGCGAGCCAGAGCGCCGCGACGACGATGATGCCGCGCAGCGCCCAGGCGGTGACGAAGGTGAATCCGTCGCCGATGACGCGCATCCGGTCCGTGCCGACGTTGGTGGTCGGCTCGGGCGTGCCCGAGGGGCGGGTGGAGGCGCCGGGAACGGTCGGAGGTCGGTGCCCGGGCTGGTCCGCGGGCGCTTCGGGGGTGACCCGGAGCGCGGCGACCGCGCGCGCCTCGTCGGGCAGGTCGTGGTTGGGCATGGTGCTCCTGTCGTGTCGAGATGCCGTCGTGGCCGGTCTGTGCTCGCGTCTCCGGCCCCTGGTGCAGCCGCCCCCGCAGCATAGGCGCCGCGGCACCGGGGACGGGCGTGCCGTCCTACCGCCCTGCCTCGAAGGCCTCGCGGATCTCGCGTGGGATGCGCCCGCGGTCGGACACGGCATACCCGTGCTCGCGTGCCCACTGGCGCACCTCGCCGGGGCTGGCGGCACGCGCGGAGGTGAGCGGTGTGGCCTCGGTCTTGACGTGGGTCTCCTCGCTGGCGTGGGCGAGGGCGGCGGTGAGGAAGCGGTAGGTCCACTCCTGGGCGAGGGCCCGGGTCTCGCAGAAGACGATGGGGACGGTGGGGAAGCGGGCCTAGCACTCGCCGAGCGCGTCGGCGACGACGGCGGGGCGGACGCGATCGAGCTTGAAGACGGCGGAGTAGCGGTCCTCGACGACGACGGCCGCGGTGGGCAGGGAGGAGAGGTCGGCGAGCAGGTAGCGCATCTTGCCGGTGGTCAGGGTGGAGACGAGGTCGACGAGGCTCTTGCGCTCGACCGACGCGAGCACCCGGCCGCCGACCTCGACCGCGTAGTCGCCCGCCGACAGCCCGTCGCGGCGGGTGGTGACCTGCTGGTGGTCGAAGGACCAGGCATACCGCTCGTGGCTGTCGACGACGATCTCGAGGGTGGGGATGCCCGAGCCACGCGCCGTGGGGAGACCGACCGCGGGGCGGGCCTGCTTGGCGGTGCGCGCGGTCTGCCAGAAGACCGCCTCGCGGCCGCGGACGCGGGTCAGGACGAACTGCGAGCGGTTCTCCTTTCCCCGGTCGAGGACGAGGTCGATGCTGGCGCCGCGGCGCACGCAGGATCGGGTCGGGACGGTCTCGACCAGGTCCGGCTCGGCGGGCCAGCCGGTGGCGCGGTGGCAGTAGACCTTTCCGGTCCGCGGCCAGGTCTCCCGTGCCTTGAGCACGACGCCGTCCGGCCCGAGGGGGATGCGCAACAGGTACGGCAGCCGCGAGCCGTCCTCAGGGTTGTGGGCGATGAGGAAGTCGTCCGGCACGGCTTCAGGGTATGCCGTGGGCCCGGTGATCGGCGCTCAGCTGACAGTCTCGACGGGCCTCGTCCCGTGCGGCGAGGGTGTCCTCGCTATGGATGCCGAGGGGTGGGTTGGCCCTGATCTCGGCGAAGAGACGCTCGCGCCGAGCCGTGATGTCTTTCTCGCGGAGGTCCTTCTCGACGAGTTCCTTGAGGTAGTCCGACAGGCTCAGGTGCCGCCGCGCGGCCTCGGCTTTTGCCGCCGCGGCCAGAGCGTTGTCCACGGAACTGATCTTCAGGTTCGTGCTCACGGTCATCAGCCTACTGCCGGTGCATCCAGGTGCATGCTGATCGCACAATTGGCAGGCGGGCCCTAGGGACTAGGGAAGAGCCGGTACAGAGAATGCGAAGAGTTACTCGATGACCGTTGAGAGCGTCGTTCCTTCGCTCGAGAAATCCATCATGTCTTCCACCGTGAGATCGAAGGGCTCGCCGGCAGTGACGCCATATCCGATGGCGTACTCCAATTCACGACCCGGTTGGATCACCGCGCTCGGAGTCTCCAGGCCGCTCTCGTAGTCGTACACCTCCTCGGCAGCTTGACTACCGGTCGTGGCGCGCGTGTAGACGTTGAAGGACTCGAGGGGCTCGTCGCCCGTGTTCTCGACGAGGACATCCATGCGGACGAACGTCTCCCACTCGCCGGACAGGAAGTCCGTACTGGATGGCGTGAACTCCTCCGGGGCGCTGATGGTCACGGTCATGTTGTCGCTGACCTGCACCGGAGAGCCGAACTCGGGCCCTGAAGCATCAGCACTTTCCTCCTCATCGCTCGGGTCCTCTGCCTCGTCGCTGGTCGACTCCTCGGCAGCCGAAGTCTCGTCCTCCGCGCTACTTTCCGTGTCTGACGCCTCGGCCTCCGCGGACGACTCGTCCGCCGTATCCTCGCTCTCCTCGGCCGACGACTCCTCAGCTGCCGAAATCGTGGCATCATCAGAGGCGTCCTCGCCCTCGCCACACGCGGACAGAAGCGCGGCGGTCGTGAGCATGGAGACGGAAAGGGCAGAGATTCGTCGCATGGGTAAGTCCTCTGGTGGCGTTCCAGGTGTGTGTTCCGCGAAAATACGTGACGACATTCGCCACGTCGTCGGTCATGTGCCAATCGTTATCGAACCGCAATGTGTACTCTGCTTCTCCGCTGCGCCTCTTCGCCGCGTCTGCTTGGATGACGCCATGACGACGATTCGCTTCGGAATCCCTTCAAGGTGTTGCGCTGCCGGGTCCGTTCAACGCGATCGCGACTCGAGTCCGGCGTCGAGTGAGGCCGTGGCCGCTCTTTCTGGCCTCGTCGTCCTTGAGAGGCACCAGCGATGACCATCCCGGACTACCAGTCGCTGATGCGCCCTGTCCTGGAGCTGCTCGATGAGCAAGACACCTGGCTCTTCCGGGACGTCAGATCGACCATGGCCGACCGGCTCGAGCTCACGGTCGCCGAGCGTGAGAAGCGGCTACCCAGCGGACGGCAGACAGCGTTCAGCAACAGGGTGGGCTGGGCGCTGACCTACCTGGTGCAGGCTGGTCTGGCCGAGCGACCGCGTCGTGGGAGTGCTCAGATAACCACGACGGGCCGGTCGGCTCTTCAGGAGTTGCCGGACCGCATCGACACCTCCACCCTGGAGCGGTACCCAGCCTTCAGGGCCTTTCGGGAACGATCCAGGACTACGACGACCGGCGATGCGCCAGCTGCCGATCCGGCGAACAGCCGTGAAGCTGCAGAGGCAACGCCGCACGAACTCATCGAGGGCGCGGTGCGGCAAAGTCGGGCCGCGCTGGAGGCCGAGGTTCTGGCTCGAGCGCTCGAGCTGTCACCCACAGGCTTCGAGGATCTCGTCATGGCGCTCTTGGAGAGCATGGGCTATGGGCGCCTCGGCACCGTGCAGCGCACCAGTACCACCGGTGATGCAGGGGTAGACGGCATCATCAGCCAGGACCCACTCGGTCTTGATCGAATCTATGTACAGGCGAAGCGGTACGCCGTCGACCAGCCGGTGGCCAGGCCTCGCATCCATGAGTTTGCGGGCGCGCTGCTCGGCAAGCAGGGTGATCGTGGGGTCTTCATCACGACATCGAGGTTCACCTCGGGTGCAGAGCAGGAAGCCGAGCGGATCAACGCGCGGATCGAGTTGATCGACGGGGTGCGGCTCGCCAGCCTGCTCGTTCACTACGGGGTAGGCGTACAGGTTCAAAGCACGTTCGAGCTGTATCGGCTGGACGAAGACTTCTTGGACTCGATCGGGTGACAGTAGCTCGCGCAGCGCGAGCCGCAAACTCGCGGTCCGCTCGGGTTCACGGCCCTGTGATTCGGGCCCGAGGCGTCGCCGGGTGGCTCGGCGGCGGGGGCGCGACGATGTAGCCGGAGCGGACATCCCCGTAGACCTGCAGCGCACCGGGGGAGCGCCGCCACAACCAGGCGAGGTGGGCGCAGAAGATCGCGTCGATCTCGTCCTCGACGTGCTCCAGGTGCATGGGGCGGGTGGCGTGCTCGACGGCATACCGGATCTCCCGCCAGCGCTCGCTGTCGCTCACGTCGAGACCGGACAGGCCTTCCATCCGGTCGAGCAGCTCGACCATGGCGGCGCCGCGGTCCGTGACGGTGCGGCCGCGCTTGCCCTTGTAGGGCAGGATGCGCCCGAGGCCGAAGAGCCCCACCATCGCCGGGTGCGGGTAGACCTCCAGGCAGACGCCGCGGCCGATGGTGGAGGGGTCGGTGGTCCATCCATGGCGTTGCGCGAGCCGGGCCGCGCGCGGCGGATCCATGTAGGCCTTGCTCGTGTTGCTCGCGTGGCAGCCTGCGTCGAAGCGCCCGAACGCCGAGGTGATCATGCGCTCGCAGGGTCGCTGCCCGGTCGGGTTGTGCACGATCAGCGGCGCGTCGACCGCGACCACGTCAGGGCTCGGGTATGCCCGCAGCCAGTCGTCGATCTCCTCGTCCGTGCGGCAGGTCGTCGAGCCGACGAGGCGTCCCTCGTCGTCGACCGCGGCGAGGCCGGTGCGAGCCCGGTCGTTCCAGGCGAGATCGATGCCGAGACACGACGCTGTCCTCACCCCGGTCACGTCTCGGTCCCCAGTCCTACGTCTCACGAGCTCGGCGCGCTGCGCGCTTCCCGAGTCGCCACTGGCTCCACCATGCCCACACCACGACCACCCCTGTCACGAACGCGAGGGCCCACCAGGTGTCGGTCAGCAGCACCGGGCCGGTGAATCCCTCCGGCAGGTCGGAGCTGACCCCGACATAGCTGTCGCCTTCCCCCGGCGGCGCGAGGTCTGCCCCAGTCGCGACTGCGGCGAGGGTGATGGCCGTCGCCAGCCCGACCACCACGGCGGTGGCGCGGCCCAGGGTCCAGGCGAGCGTCGGCATACCCCGTCCCGTCCGTGCCTGCCGACGCGCGGCGACGGTCGCGACGACGGCCACCACCAGGAACGGTGCGAAGGCGAGCAGCCCCACCACCCACGGGCTGCCCTGCCCCTCGGCCGTGCGCGCGACCAGAGACTCCGGCAGGATCTCCGCCACCGCACGCATCGGCCCCAAACCCATCTGCAGCCAGGTGGAGGTGATCATCACGGCGAGGAACAGGCCTCCGACGATCACCACCAGGACGGCTGCCACGGCCATGTTGCGCAGGCCGATGGCCCACAGCCGGCCGTCCGTGGCGATGTCCAGCGGGTTGATCTCACCGGACTGCTGCTTGTCGGGGTCCCACTTCACCGTGCCCCGCCCGCCGCAGAGCAGGCACCAGTCCTCATGGGTAGGGCCGACGGGTCTGCCCGTCCCCCCGCAGCGGGGGCAGTACCACTCTCCGATAGACGCTTGCCGGGCCATGATGAGCCTTCCTGGTCCCGGTTTCACGGTCCGGGATCGAGTCACACGGTTCCCAGGAGACTACACCGCGGGTCACATGACGGCCGGGCTTGCAGGCGGCGGCGTCAAAGGCGGGAGGCGAGGGAGTCACCTACATTGGGTGCATGACCCACGACACCGACCAGGGCGGCACCGTCTCCGAGGGTGGCTCGGGCGCGCTGAACCGCGAGACCACCGACGGTGGTGCCGACGCCGTGCCCGAGACGCCCGACACCAACGACACGGGCAGCGACGACGCCTCGGCCGAGGACGACCCGGACGACGACACCGCCCGCTGACGACGACCGCGCCATGAGCCGCATCTTCACCTCCAGCGTCGCGTCGGTCTACCCGCACTACGTCACCAAGGCCGAGCGCAAGGGACGCACCGAGGCCGAGGTGCGCGAGGTCATCGAGTGGCTGACCGGCTTCGACGACGCCACCCTGACCCAGCACCTCGAGGACGGGACGACGTTCGAGGACTTCTTCGCCGCCGCGGAGATCAACCCCAACGTCGACCAGATCACCGGGTCGGTCTGCGGGGTGAAGGTGCAGGAGGTCGAGGACCCGCTCATGCAACAGATCCGCTTCCTGGACAAGCTCGTCGACGAGCTCGCCAAGGGTCGGCCGATGGAGAAGGTCCTCCGCTCCTGATGGGTCGCCCCGAGGGTCACACGCGGCGAGGGGAGCGAGGGTGAGCGAGCACCTGCCGCTGCCGGGCGAGGGCACGGCATACCGCGACAAGAAGGTCAGCAAGCGCACCCTGCGCGCGGCGCGCCGCTCCCTCGCGCTCGCGCTGCAACCGGGCGAGCAGGTGCAGGGACTCTTCGTGAGCTGGCGGATCCGCCGCAGCATCAGCCTGCTCGTCGTCACCGACCAGCGGCTGCTGACCCTGGGTGACCCGAGCGCCGGGCTCCCGGTCGTCGACGACGTGCCGCGCAGCGTCGTCACCGAGCTGCAGGTGGAGCGGGTCAAGACCTTCAGCATGGGCAGGGTCACCGCGGTGACGGAGGAGGGGCCAGTCGGGCTGGGCACCCTCGACTACGGCCCGGAGACGTTCAACGGTCTCGACGACGTGCTGTCGCGCGGTCGCTCAGGTATGCCGGTGATCCCCGTCCCGGGCGAGACCCCCGCCGGTGCGGTAGAGGACGACGTCCGCTCCGTGGACCACCCGCTCGTGGCTCAACTGGAGCGTCTGGCTGCCCTGCGCGACCGGGGTGCCCTCACCGAGGAGGAGTTCGTGGCCGCGAAGGCGCGGCTGCTCGCCGGCTGATGCGGCTGCTGCAACGCGGCACTGTGAGCGGGCTCAGGCGCAGGCGAACTCCTCCCGGGCCCGCGGCCACCGCTCACCCGCGGTCGGCGGCGGCCTTGACCCGGTCGTAGCGGTCACGTCCCCGCCAGCAACAGGTCAGCCCCGGGCGCGCATCGCCGCGTGCAGCACGACCGAGCCGGCGACCGCGGCGTTGAGCGAGCTGGCCGAGCCCAGCATCGGGATGCCAATCATCCCGTCGCACGCCTCCCGCCACGCCTGCGCCATGCCGCGCGTCTCGTTGCCGACGACCACCACGACCGGTTGGTCCCACGGCACGGCGGCGAGGTCGGTCTGCCCGCTCTCGTCGGTGCCCCACACCTGCAGCGGAGTCCCGAGCGCGCGTTGCTCGCCGACCCAGTCGAGCACCGGACCCGGACCCGCTGCGCGGACGGTCGGCACGGCGAAGCACGACCCGGTCGAGGCGCGGACCGCCTTGGGGTCGTAGGGGTCGGCGGCGTGCCCGGTGACGACCAGCCCGGTGCCGCCGAAGGCGTCGATCGAGCGCTGCAGCGTGCCGATGTTGCCGGGCTGCCCGGGCCGGTCGAAGACGGTGACCAGCGGTGCCCGCCCGGTGTCGGCACCGTCGCCGAGCACCCGGTCGAGGTCGTCCGGCGGTATGCCCACCACGGCGACCAGCTCGGGTGCCCCGTCGTCGCGCTGGGCGAGCTCGGCGAGCAGCTCCGGCGCCAGCTCGTGCCGCTCGCCGCCGGACTCGGCCCACACCTGCTCGGCCCAGGACGACGGGCGGCCCCCGACGGGGCGCAGCAGCGCCCGCACCGACCAGCCGTGGGCGACCGCCTGGCTGATGGGGCGCACGCCGTGCACGAGGAACTCTCCGCTGCGGTGCCGCTTGGTCCGGTTCGTCAGCAGCGCCGACCACTGCTGGAAAGCCGCGTTGCGCGTCGTGACCCGCCGCGCCCTCCGGGGCTCAGGCATCGGGTGACGGGCCGGCGTGCATGCCCGCCGTGCCGGCCGCCGGCACCAGCGCCGGGAGCAGACCGGTCAGCCCACGCCATACCTGCCTGGGCGTGGTCGGGACCAGGCGGAGGTCCTCGGCAGCGGCCTCCACCACCCAGACCCCGCTGGTCCGACCGTCGAGCGCCGCCAGCATGGTCGGGGCCTGCGTGGACCCGACGGCAGCGGCCACCAGCCGCCACGCCCGGTCCGCCCCGAGCTCGGTGGCCGCACGCTCCTCATCCGGCGCCTGGGGGTCGAACCACGCCTCCAGCGCCTCGGCGGTCACCCCGCGCGGCTCCCGGTCCGCGGCGGCGTGCGCCCGGGGCGCGAGGCCGACGACCCTGGCGAGGGCGGCAGCGAGGTGGTCCGGCGGCAGCGCGACGACCCGCCGGCGGTCGGTGCCGTCCAGGTCGACGAGCACGGCCACGGCCTCCGGCCCGAGCCACGCCTCGTGGGTGTAGAGGCCGCCCGGGGTGGTGGTCTGGAGCTGCACGACGACCAGCGGGTCCCGCGCCGCGGCCACGGCCTGCTCGGCGCCCGGCACCTGCTGGATGAGCTCACGCTCCTGCTCCGGGATCTTCTGGCCGTCGGCCCAGCCCCCCCACGCGGCGACCTCCACGACCAGCGCACCGTCACGCACCTGGACGCTCACCGGGCCACCTCCTCGGGCAGGTGCAGGCTCGCGCAGCAGGCGGCCATGTCGTCGGCGACGAGGGGGTAGCGCAGGCTGTCCACGGTGGCGGTGAGGGTATACCCGGTCCCCTCCGCCTCGGCGAAGCGCTGCTCCATCACCAGGGCGCGGCCGCGCTCGTCCAGGTGGTGCGCCAGCCGGGTGCCTCCGGGACGCCCGTCGACCTCCACCGTGTGCAGGTCGAGCACCAGGTAGTCACGCAGCTCCTGGGGGAGCAGTCCCTCGGTGCCGTTCTGCCACTCCCGGAAGGACCGGCCGCCGGTGTCGAGCACGGTGAGCACGAGGCTGGCACGCACGTCGTCCTCTCCGCGCGCAGGCTCGACCACGGTGAGCACCGCGTCGTGCCCGGTCTCCTCGACCTGCCAGCCGTCGGGTGCCTCGAAGCTGGTGCCCGAGGGCTCGTGCGTCACCTTCACCGTCGCCACCTTGTCTTGTCGAAGCGTGCGCCGATCGTCTCGCGAGCCCATCCGGGCACCGACCAGCGGGGGTAGGGCAGGGCGAGCGCGCCCCAGCCGAAGACCAGCCACAGGCCCAGGGGCGCCAGCACGAGGGCCGCCAGGCCGAGCAGCGGCGACTCCTCCAGCCACGGTGCCAGCCCCACGAGCAGGCTCAGTATGCCGATCCCGGGCAGCACGAACATCGCACCGCGGACGCCGCTCTCCCGGGGCGCGCGCAGCCACGCCCGCGCCTGCGGCCCGCGCCCGAGCCGCTCCCAGATGGCGAGCGCGAGCAGCAGGATCCCGAGCACGAGGGCGGAGATCGTCAGTGGCGAGGGGTCCACCGGGTCACCACGGGGTGATGTCGTCGACGAAGTCCCCCGCGGCGTCCAGCGCGTCCCCGACCCCGTCGGCGATGTCGCCGCCGACGTCCTTCAGCCTGTCGCCCACCCAGGCGCCGGCCTGCGAGCCGACGAAGCCGCCGATCAGCGCCCCGACACCCGCGCCGATGACCGTCCCCACACCCGGGCAGATGGCCGTGCCGATCGCCCCGCCGGCCCAGGCGCCACCCTTGGCGCCGAGCAGCGCACCTCCGGTCGTGGTGGCGGACACCGTCACGGTGCGGCCGACGCGCTCGTCGGTGGGGTAGTTGGCGCTCTCGTTCCACTCGTCCCACGCCGAGGTCGCCGCGGTGAGCACGGTGCCGCCGCGACCCAACCACTTCCCGGCGGTGCTCCAGCGGGAGGCCTGACCGCCGTGCCAGGGACGGGCGCTGAAGTGCCCGCGCGGGTCGAAACCGCGCGCCCGCTGCCAGGGGGACAGTCCGCGAGCCGTGGGGAAGCGCCCGGCGCCGTGCCGGAGGCGCTGCCAGAAGCCCATGTTGGGGGAGACGGTGCGCCCGGCGGCGTCGATGGGCCGGAAGTGGGAGTAGCGCTGGTCCGCCATCCAGCTCGCCACCGTGGACGTGCCGAACTGCACCTGTCCGAGCGCGAAGAGCGTCATCGAGACCGAGCCGTCGCCGACGGGTGGGCGGAAGCCCAGCCAGGACTCCAGCGCCTGGTCGCCGAGCGAGGCCGCCGGCTCGGACACACCGGACAGCGCCTCCCAGGCGTCCTCGGTGGAGAGCTCGCCGGCCGCCAGCGGCGTGCTCGTGCCCGAGACGCCGGTCGAGCCGTGGACCCGGCGGGCGACCTGGTCGGGGCTCAGCGTGCCGGCCTCAGGGACGAGGATCTCGGTGCCCGCGTCGAGGGCGCCCGCGGTCGAGGTGGCGTCGCGCTCCACCTCGTCGCGGATCTCCTGCGCCTGGCGACGCAGCCGCGCCACCTCGGTGTCCACGCTGGTCCGGGTGTCGTCGTAGTCGTCGTCCTCGGAGTCGAGGCCGTCCATCCGGTCCAGCTGGCGCTGCGCCTGCCGTTCGAGCTCGTCGATGTCCTCGCGGGCGTTGCGCAGCCGGCGCGCGAAGCCGCTGACCTGCTCCTGGGCCGCGTCGACCACCCCGGAGGCGCCGTCGAGCGTGCCCGTGATGCCGCGCCCGGCGTCCTCGAAGTCGCCGGAGCGGGTGGCCTCCCAGGTCCGCAGCGTCGTCGCGACGCCGGAGCTGACGTTGCCCTTCTCCGTGGTCAGGTCACCGGAGAGGGTGCCCAAGCTGCGGGCGACCCCGTCCAGACCGCCCGGGTCACCGTCGGGATAGCTGAAGCCGGCGACCATCAGCTGCCTCCAGCCGCGTCGATGTCCTGGGCCGCGGAGTCCGCCAGCGCCGCGGCGATCTTGGTCTGGGTCCCGGTGTCCTCGACCGCGGTCCCCACGGCCGCACCGAGGCGGCGGATCGCCGTGGACAACCCCTCGTGGCCCGCGCTGGAGCCGCTGATGTCGCGCAGCGCGCCACCGGCGTCCTCGATCCGCCCGCCCGTGCGGTGCAGGGCGCGCGAACCCTCCGTCATCTCCTGCGAGTCTCCCCCGACGAAGCCAGACATCCCTCTCCTCGTGCTCTCGCTCTCGGTCGACCTCACAGGATAGGCGGACCGCGTGCGGCTCCCAAGTCGTGCCACGCTGAGGCGATGGACGACATCGCCTGGACCCGCACGCGCGAGGAGCTGACCGCCGAGATCGGAGCGCTCGGCGACGACGAGAGCCTGCTGCTGGCCGAGCCCGACCCGCCGGGTGCCATCGGGCGCTACGTCCAGGTCTCCCGGCTCGGTGACGACCTGCTGTGCGAGTGCGTCTCCGCCGCGTATGCCGACCTCTCACCCGAGCAGACCGCTGCCCTGCAGCGCGCCGGGTGGTCCGACCCCGACCGGCAGCCGCGCGGCGCGACCAGCGAGAACCACGTCTTCTGGGGTCGGGTGGAGGACGCCGCGGCGAGCGCCGCCATGCTGGTCGCGGCGCTGCAGGCCCTGGGCACGGGCATACCGGACGACGGGTGGACGTGGCAGCGGGTCCGCTGAGGGGAGAACCGCTGCGGGAGGCGATCGAGGCCGGGCGCGACCTGGCCGCGGTCGCCGGTCGCGTCCGCAGCCACCGTGCTGCGCTCCGGGCGGACGCCGACCGGGCGGCCTCCTCGCTGCGGGCCCGTTCGGCCATCGTGCGGGCGCTGGGTGCGGGCACCTGGCGAGTCCTGCCACTGAGCCGGGGGGACGACGTGCTCCTGGGTCACTTCGGTGCCTGGGCCTTGGCGCCGGAGGTCGACCCGGCGGGGGAGAGCCTGCTGCACCGGCTCGACACCGAGGTGCCGGCGCGCGGCGACCTGGCCGAGAGGCTGCTCGGTCTGCGGCGGCTGGTGCTCTTCGGGCGTCGCCGGGAGGAGGCCGAGCGGGCAGCCACCTGGCTGCTGGAGCAGCGGCGCGACTGGGGTGGAGGTATGCGGTCATGGCTCGACCGCCTGGACGCGCGGACCCGCGAGCCGGTCCTGCCGCTGCCGGTCACCTCGGCGCTGCACGCGGGCGTCGGGCTGACCGACGCGCTCGACCTGGAGGGGTCGCACCGCGAGGTGCTGCCCGCGCGGGCCGTCGCGGGCCTGGCGGAGCTGGTGCCGCCGCTCGCCGGTGTCATCAGCAGCGCGGCGCAGGCACGCGACCGTGCGGAGGCGGCCGGCGAGGCCGCCAAGGACAGCCAGGTGGCCGCGCTCCTGGCGCAGATGCCGGTCGACCGGCTGCGCGAGGCGACTGCGGAGCGGCTCCGGGTGGGCGCGCTCGAGGAGGCCGGGGTGCGGACGGTGCAGCAGGTCGTCGAGCACGCCGATCTGGCCGCGGTGCCGGGGGTGGGGCCGCTGACGGCGCAGCGGATGCTCGGCGCCGCGCACACCCTGCGCGCCCTGGCGCACGAGAGCACGACGCTGCGGCTCGACCCGGACGACCACACGCCGCAGGCCACCGAGCTGCTGGTGCGACTGCATACCTGGGAGGTGCTGCGGCAGGCGGCGAGGGCGGACGACGTGGTCGGCCACGCCCTCTCGCTGCAGCCGCTCGCCGAGCGGCTGGGGCCGGACGCGACGCACCTCGCCGTCGTCGGGGACGCGCCGGTCGGCGAGCTCCTCGGCATCGTCGAGCCGGTCCTGGAGCACGCGCGCGCGCTGCGTGCCGCGCTCGACGGCGTCGCTGCCGCCGGCCCGTGGGAGGACTTCACCGACCGGCCGGCGCTCTACTTCGCCCTGCTCTCCGAGCTCGGCCTGGTGGAGGAGACCGGCACCTACGGCGACGTCCCCGACGACGTGGTCGAGGCGACGCGGGCGCAGGACCTCGACGACAGCCTGCTGCGGGTGTCGCTGCGTGGCTACCAGAGCTTCGCCGCCCGCTTCGCGCTCGTGCAGCGCAAGGTCGTCATCGGCGACGAGATGGGGCTGGGCAAGACGATCGAGGCGCTCGCGGTCCTGGCGCACCGTGCAGCGGAGGGCGGGCGCTGGTTCCTGGTGGTCGCGCCCGCGGCGGTGGTGAGCAACTGGGTGCGCGAGATCGCCGGCAAGACCGACCTGACGCCGCGCCGGCTGCACGGCGTCGCGCGGGAGGAGGAGCTGGCGCGGTGGCGGCGGGAGGGTGGCGTGGCGGTGACGAGCTACGGCACCCTCGGCGCGCTGACCGAGGGCCTGGAGGGCTTCGAGCTCGACGGCCTGGTGGTGGATGAGGCGCACTACGTGAAGAACCCGCGGGCGCTGCGCTCGCGGCGGGTGGGCGCGCTGGTGCGCCGCACCCAGCAGGTGCTGCTGCTCACCGGGACGCCGCTGGAGAACTCGCTCGGCGACTTCACCACGCTCATCGGCTACCTGCAGCCGAAGCTGCTGGAGGGGATGGGCGACTCGCCGCTGGAGTTCCGCCGCCGGGTGACGCCGGTCTACCTGCGCCGCAACACCGAGGACGTGCTCGTCGAGCTGCCCGAGCTGGTCGAGGTGGAGGAGTGGCTGGAGCTGTCCGCGGCGGACGAGCAGGCATACCTCGAGGCGGTGGGGTCGGGGAACTTCATGGCGATGCGGCGCGCCGCGTTCGAGTCGGGTATGGCGTCGGCCAAGCTCGCGCACCTGCTCGAGATCGTGGCGGAGGCGGAGGCGAACGGCCGTCGGGTGCTCGTCTTCTCCTACTTCCGCGACGTGCTGGCACGGGTCGCCGAGTCGCTACCGGGGCTGGTCTTCGGGCCGCTGACCGGGTCGGTGCCGCCGGCCGAGCGGCAGCAGGTGGTCGACGACTTCTCCGCCGCGCCGGGCGGTGCCGTGCTCGTCGCGCAGATCCAGGCCGTCGGGGTGGGGCTCAACATCCAGGCCGCGTCGGTCGTGGTGATCTGCGAGCCGCAGCTCAAGCCGACCACGGAGTGGCAGGCGATCGCGCGCGCCCGGCGTATGGGCCAGCTGCACTCGGTGCAGGTGCACCGGCTGCTCACCGAGGAGAGCGTCGACGAGCGGCTGGTCGAGCTGCTGGGGGCCAAGAGCCGCACGTTCGACGCCTTCGCGCGGGTGAGCGAGACCGCGCGGAGCGCGCCCGAGGCGCACGACCTCAGCGAGGCCGACCTGGCTCGGGAGGTCATCGCCTCCGAGCGGGCGCGGCTCTTCCCGGAGGGGACCGACGCGCCGGGCTGAGCGTCGGGTCGCCGATCAGGACGCGGCAGTGCACCCCGGGTCGGCTCACCGCGCGAGCGCCTCGGCGCGCTCTTAGCGTGGAGGGATGCGAGCACTCACATGGCAAGGACTCCAGGACGTCTCCGTCCGGTCAGTCCCCGACCCCGTCCTGCAGGACCCGACCGACGCGATCGTGCGCGTCACCTCGACCGCGATCTGCGGCTCCGACCTGCACCTCTACAACGTGCTGGCGGCCTACCTGCACCCCGGTGACATCCTCGGGCACGAGTTCATGGGTGTGGTCGAGCAGGTGGGCAGCGCCGTCGACACGCTGGAGGTCGGCGACAAGGTCATCGTCCCGTTCAACGTCAGCTGCGGGAAGTGCTGGATGTGCGAGCGCGGCCTCTTCGCCCAGTGCGAGACCACGCAGAACGTCGACCAGGGCACGGGTGCGAGCCTCTTCGGCTTTTCCGACCTCTACGGCGCGGTGCCCGGCGGGCAGGCCGAGATGGTCCGCGTCCCGCACGCCGACTTCGGCCCGGTGCGGGTCGACCCCGCGCTGGCCGACGAGCGCGTGCTCTACCTCACCGACATCCTGCCCACGGCGTGGCAGGGCATCGAGTATGCCGACGTCGAGGAGGGCGGCACCCTCGCCGTCATGGGTCTGGGCCCGGTCGGGCAGCTGGCCGTCCGCGCGGCCCGGCACCGTGGCCTGCGGGTCATCGGCGTCGATCGGATCCCGGAGCGCAACGCGCTGGCGGCCGAGTGGGGCGCCGAGGTCGTGGACCTGGACTCGACGAAGAACGTCGGCGACGCGATCCGTGACCTGACCGACGGGCGGGGCGCCGACGGCGTCCTCGAGGCGGTCGGCATGGAGGCACACGGCAGCCCCGTGCTCGGCGCCGCGGTGTCGGCGGCCAAGCGCCTGCCCAAGCCGCTCGCCCGGGCCGCCATCGAGACGGCCGGTGTGGACCGGCTGGCGGCGCTGCACAGCTCCATCGACGCGGTGCGCCGCGGCGGCACGGTGTCGATCAGCGGCGTCTACGGCGGCATGGCCGACCCGATGCCGATGATGGAGCTCTTCGACAAGGGCGTGCAGATGCGCATGGGGCAGTGCCACGTGCGCCGGTGGACCGACGAGCTCTACGAGCTGGTCAGCGGCCCCGACGACGTGCTCGGGCTCGAGGACCTGGCCACGCACCGGGTGCCACTGGAGCAGGCGCCGGAGATGTACAAGACGTTCAACGACAAGCAGGACAACTGCCTGAAGGTCGTGCTCACGCCGTAGGGGCCGAGCCCGGGCCGCGCTGGTTGAAACGCTCCGCGGCCCGGCGGCCCAGGGTGGTGAGCCGGCTCACCACGTCGGACCCCAGCTGCTGCGCCGCGGTCCGCCCGGTCACCGGGCGGGCCGCGTCGCGGTCTGCGGGGGCGCTGGGCAGCAGCCGCGAGGTCAGGCCCATGACGCGGATGGTGGTGGCGGGCATGAGGCCGTGCACCCGCATACCGATTGTGGCCAGCGGGGTGAGGACGACCATGGGGCGGCCGGCGAGGACCCCGTCGACCATCCGGTGCGCCGCGCGGTCGGCGTCCATCGACAGCAGGGGGAGCGAGGCGGCCGGGGCGAACCAGGCATACTCCGCGGCGCGGTCGCCGGTGAACTGCGCGTTCTCGTGCGAGCCGGTGCGCATGAGGCCGGGCACGATCGTCGTGGCGGTGACCCCGGTGCCGGCCAGCTCGCTGGCCAGGCCCTGGGTGAGGCCGGTGGCGCCGAACTTGGCGGTGGAGTAGGGCAGCAGGTGCGGCGGGGCGACGACGCCGCCGATGCTGGAGACCACGCCGAGCCTGCCGTGGCCGCGCTCGCGCATGCCGGGGAGCACCGACCAGAGCGTGTTGAGCGGGCCCATGAGCATGGTGCCGAGGGCCTGGTCGAAGTGGTGGAAGGTCATCGTCTCGGCCGGGCCGACCTGGATGATGCCGGCGACGTGGATGGCGACCTCGACCGGCCCCAGGTCGCTCTCGACCTGCGCCACCCAGGCCTGGACGGCCTCGCGGTCGGCGACGTCGCACTCGTAGGCGTGGACCCGGCCAGCGTCGGCCCCGGCCTCCTCCCGGCCCCGGACTCGGCCATCTCGGCGCCGCGCCGGGTCTCCTCGAGGTGGCGGGCGCAGACCGCGACGTCGTAGCCGCGCTCGGCGAGCTCCTGGGCGACCAGGAGCCCGAGGCCGCGGGAGCCTCCCGCGACGAGGGAGACGGGGCGGGGGGTGACAGGGGTGCTCATCACCTCAGGCTAGGAGGAGGGGAGGTATGCCGCTGGCTGAGACGGCGGGGGCCGAGTCCGACTCGGCGCCCTCCGCCCAGCGTGGTGGACGGTTCCCTCAGCTGATGATGCCGTGTCGCGTGTTCCAGGAGCGCGCGGTGGCATAGCCGTCGTAGATGGAGAACGCCCACGCAGCCAGCCACACAGGGAACAGCAGCCATCCGATGAAGGGGATCAACATGGCGATGCCGAAGAAGGCGACCGTGCACAGGATGAGGATCCCCCGGCCGACGCGCCCACCCAGCATGGTGCCCAGACCCGCGATGAGGGCGGACGCCAAGGCGTACAAGACGGGGTTACGCGATTGCACCTGCATGGGGTAGTGCATTCCGGGCGGCGGCCCCCAGGCATGCTGCTGCGCGGCGGGCGGCTGTGCTGCCGGTGACTGCGGTTGGTGTGGATTGGCCCACTGGCCCTGCGGTCCGGTTGTTTCGTCCGGTACATGTGGATATGACATTCCCCTGGTCCTCTCCAAGAATGTCCCGTCGGCGTCATGGGTTCCGACGTCGGACAAGGGAAGAGTAGCGAGGAATGTCTACGCTGGGAAGGCCTCGGCGCTGCTCTACCGCCGTGCGTCGAATGCCTCGCGGATTTCGCGTGGGATGCGCCCGCGGTCGGACACGGCATACCCGTGCTCGCGTGCCCACTGGCGCACCTCGCCGGGGCTGGCGGCACGCGCGGAGGTGAGAGGTGAGGCCTCGGTCTCGACGTGGGTCTCCTCGCCGGCGTGGGTGAGCGCGGCGGCGAGGAAGCGGTAGGTCCACTCCTGCGCCAGGGCGCGGGTCTCGCAGAAGATGATGGGGACGGTGGGGAAGCGGGCCTGGCACTCGCCGAGCGCGTCGGCGACGACGGCGGGGCGGACGCGGTCGAGCTTGAAGACCGCGGAGTAGCGGTCCTCGACGACGACGGCCGCGGTGGGCAGCGTGGAGAGGTCGGCGAGTAGGTAGCGCATCTTGCCGGTAGTCAGGGTGGAGACGAGGTCGACGAGGCTCTTGCGCTCGACCGACGCGAGCACCCGGCCGGCGACCTCGACCGCGTAGTCGCCCGCGGGGAGGCCCTCGCAGCGGGTGGTGACCTGCTGGTGGTCGAAGGACCAGGCATACCGCTCGTGGCTGTCGATGACGATCTGGAGGGTGGGGATGCCCGAGCCGCGCGCCGTGGGGAGACTGACCGCGGGGCGGGCCTGCTTGGCGGTGCGCGCGGTCTGCCAGAAGACCGCCTCGCGGCCGCGGGCTCGGGTCAGGACGAACTGCGAGCGGTTCTCGCGGCCCCGGTCGAGGACGAGGTCGATGCTGGCGCCGCGGCGCACGCACGACCGGGTCGGCACGCGTTCCACGAGGTCGGGCTCGCTCGGCCATCCGGTCGCGCGGTGGCAGTAGACCTTTCCGGTCCGCGGCCACGTCTCTTTCGCCTTGAGCACGACGCCGTCCGGCCCGAGGGGGATGCGCAACAGGTACGGCAGCCGCGAGCCGTCCTCAGGGTTGTGGGCGATGAGGAAGTCGTCCGGCACGAGGTCAGGGTATGGCGTCCCGCGTCATCGACCGGGCGCAGGCCGGTGGCCCGGCCCTTGGGGGCCGGGTGTGGGGCGGGGTCATCGCAGTCTCCACCGGACACCGGTCGCGTCGACGTCGGCGGTGGTGTCGTGCTGGTGGACCCAGGTGTGGTGTCGGGGGCAGAGCAGCGCGTAGTTAGACAGGTCCGAGGGGCCGCCGCGGGCCCAGTGCACGACGTGGTGCGCGTCGCACCAGGTCGCGGGCACGTGGCACCCGGGGAAGGTGCACCCGCCGTCGCGGTGCGCCAACGCCCGCCGCTGACCCGGCGTGACCAACCGCTTCGCCCGACCCAGGTCCAGGATCTGTCCCTTCTCGCCGACTAAGGCCGGGATGACGTCGTGCACAAGGTCGACGTTCAGGACGTCGGCCAGTCGAAGCAGATAGATCAGTACGTCTGACATCTCCTGCTGTACGTGCTCCGCCTCCGCTGTCGCCATTACAGAACGAGACTGTTCGTCAGTCATCCGCTGGAAGATCCCGAGCAGTTCGGAGGCCTCGACCGACAGCGCCGTCGCCAGGTTCCTCGGCGTGTGGAAGGGCGCCAGTTGCGATCCGCGGCGAAGGTCCTGAGCTGGACCTGCCAATGGACGATGTTCATGGCCTCAGAACAGCACGTGGTCGTTGTCGGCTGCAGCCTGGCTGGCTGCGGCCGGGGCGAGCCAGGTGCACTTGACGCGATGAGCCCGCAGCACAGCCGGATCGGGACGAGAGCTGGCATCGCTGGGGAACCGCGCCGTCTTGCCGTCCAGGTCTCGGTAGATGGGCTCTGTCACCTCCGGAGCCACCCTGACGGTTCCATCATCTTCCAAGGCCAGTAGATCGAGATCGAACAGGCGGTGGACGTCCTTCCGCAGGATCAGTCCGTTGCGCACCTCATTGGACTGCATGCCCTTGTAGGGGGAGATGTGTGCGGCGTCGAGCGCAGGTGCGAACCGGGTCCCGGTCACGGCGCACCCGGCGTATACCTCTAGGAGCGCCTTCCGAAAGGCGGTCTGTCCTTCTCTGATGGCAACCAGCTGCTGGACTAGGTCGCGTTGATCGTCGCTCAGAACGTGCAGATCGAGTCCTGCAACAACAACAGGCGTCGCGCTGTCGTCGAGGAGTTGCTCCATGACCCGTTCTGCGACGCTGCTCGAGAAGTAGGACGCGAGCACAGCCTCATCATGAGGGTTGCTCCACGACCGAGGGCCCTGCAACGGTGGGTTCTTCGTCAGACGGGAGCCGACCGCGCCCCACTTCGGGGTCTCCAGCGGAGCATCGGACATCAGCTCGAACATGAAGCGGGTCGTGTACGGGTCGCGCCCGTCGTCCCACGGCACAGAGTCGCGGCCGGTGAGCGGCCGAGCATCAGAGGTTGCCACGCCCTGCCCGATCAGCGGCCCGCCGGAGACGCGGAAGTAGACGAGGTCTCCCTCGCGGATGCGGAAGTGCTTGGGCATGTCCCACAAGCCGTCACGCCGCGCATAGTCCCAGTGCTGCCGGTACTCCTTCGCGATGGTTATGACCCAGCTGGTCATGGCTTCGCCTCGTGCTCATCACGGGGGAGGCGTGTCCAGCGGCGGAAGCCTGTCGATCCGTCGGTGTGTGGTTGTGGTCGTGAGCGGTCTTCCGCCCGCTACCTTCGGAGCAGGCTCCGGAGGAAGTCCCTGGTCTGAGGATCGGTCGAGTAGACCCAGGCGCTCTGCATGCCGCGCGTCAGGAGCACCTTGTAGACGTTGCGCACGAGCCGGTCGAAGTCGTGGTCCGACACCTTCGTGCGGTTGCGCAGGGCAGGGTCCCGGTTGCCTTCACGCACGGAGCGCCAGCGACCGTCCCGCCAGACGAGGTCCGGGCCGATGATGATCCCGGCGTGGTCGTACTCGAAGCCCTGCGCGGTGTAGATGCACCCCACCTGCCCGAAGCCGGCAGGGTCCGTCGCCCACAGCGCGGCAGCGGGCGCGCCGCCAACCGAGCGATCACCCTTGAGGTTCCACGGTCGCGACCAGTCGCCGATCTGCACGTCCTGCACAAGCGTCCCGTCCGGCTCAGGGTCCGACCACGGCCAGCAGTAGCCCGCCGCCATCCGCGCGGTGTAGCCGTCCTCCTGGCGCACGGCCAGCATGTGCTCAAGCTCCGCGGGGGAGTCAGCGACGTGCAGCTCGAACGTGCCGTCACCCTCCCAGGCGAAGGGCCCGCCGGGCGCCAGCCCGAGCAGCCGCTCGACCCACTCGACATACAACGCCGACCCGCCGCAGCGGAACTGGTCGTCGAGGTCGATCTCGTGCACGTCCATGCCCATCGACTCGGCATACTCGGCGATCGCCTGCACCGTCCCCATCTCGCCAGGCCGCACCACCTGGTTCTGGTCCAGCAGGAAGACCGGCACCCGCGCGGCGCTGAGCAGCTCGTCGAGCTGCGGCCGCCCGGTCCGGTGCTCCTTGCGGGTGAAGCGCGACTCGGACGTCTCCCGGATGCGGTGCGCCTCGTCGAGGATCAGGCACTCCAGCTCGTTCGGCTCCGCCGCCATGAAGCCGTTGAAGTAGCCGAACAGCTTGCGCACCCGCGGCGCCCGCGCGGCGGCCACCTTGCGCAGCGTCTTGGTGAACGACTGCGACCCCGTGGCGTGCATGACCCCACGCCCCTGCCGCGACAGCTCACCCATCAGGGACAGGGCGATCACGCTCTTGCCGCTACCAGGTCCCCCGACGACGACAACCGCCGTCTTGGTAGTGCCACGCCGTGCCTTCTCGACCGCGTGCAACACCAGCTCGTAGGCGTCGCGCTGCTCGTCGAGCAGGACGAACTGCTCGCGCCGCTGCACCTCGTCGGCCGCCAGGGCAAGGAGCTGTTTGGATGGCCCGACACGGCTGCTCAGCAGTTGGTCGGCGTACTCGGCGCCCGACACCCCGGGCGCGAACCGGCTCCTCAGGTAGTCGAGGAACTGGCTACGGTCCTGTCCGCTGAACATCCGTGCCGGGCGCGCGGCATCGGGGGTCGCCATGTCACGCAGGTCCGCGATGCCCAGGTTGGTCGCGTTGTGCAGGTATGCCGTGCCGGCCAGCTCGTGCTCGTCCTCGGCCAGCGTGACGACGAAGTCGGTGAGGTAGTCGCAGTAGCCCCGCACCTGCTCCAGCGGGTGAAGCACGGGGTGGTTGCCGTAGCCGTCGATACGTACCAGGACGTCGCTGTCCTCGAACCGCTCCGCCTCGCTCCACTGCTTCAGCTCGACCACAAGGTATGACGCGCGCCCGGTCTGCGGGTGCTGCCCAGCGAGGACCACGTCGGCGCGCTTGCTGGTCAGTGGCAGCTGATACTCGACGAGCATCTCGACATCGCCGAGCCCGGCGTCAATGAGATCGGCGCGCAAGCGGGGGAGACTGCGCTCCCAGGAGCGGCGCTCGGAGGGGGAGGCCGAACGACCTGTCGTGATGGCCATCTGTTCCGCGATGTACTGGGCGAGCTGCGCCTCGACGACGGACAGACCCTGCGCAGACGAGCGAAGCAAGAACACCGGCAGGACTCCCCAGGCAGCACGAAACTCGTGCGGGTGGGGGCGTGTCCGGAGAGGAAGCCCGTCGGGCCGCGTATGACGTGCTCACTGTAGATCGAAGGCACGATCCTGGGTGAGGGAGGTGGGAGAACCTAGTAGATGTCGACGGACTGTTCGCTAGCGCGACCGTTGTTCTGTGGTGCACGACGGTACGAGTCCGCACAGTCCGCGACCCCGGTGCAATGACCGCGAACGCGCAGCGCGTGATGACGGACTCAGCGAGTCCAGGGCAACGCGTCGCAAAGCCCTCGCCCAATCCTCTGGCGGCGTGAGATTGCGACTCGACGGTCACGGTTCGACCTCCCGCAGCCGTGGCGTCATTCCGCCCAGAATGACGCGGCTCGAGCTTCGGTTTCCACCCCATACCGATGCTCGGCGCAATGCACGCGAGAGGCCCCAGCGTCGAGTCTCGGACGGATGCCCGAGTCAGGGGTCAGGGACGCCGTCGACGAGCACGCCTTGGAACAGCAGGCGGCTGCGTTGCTGATTGTGCGGTCCCCGCCGAGCTTCCACTCGGGGCCGTACCTTCGCATCGGTGCGCCGATTGCGTCATCGCCGGCTAGGTCGACCCGTACAACAACCTAGGGCTCCGCAGCACCCTTCGGATGGCGACCCAGTGGAGTTCGACTAAGCCCACTACGTAGTCGTCATCCGAGTGCCGCAACCCGCATCGAAGCGGCAGGAAACGTAGTGTGGTCAAACTGACACGGCAGGGCGCCGCCGGGATTGTCGGTGGTCGCGCCTAACGTTGCCGTCCTGTCACCGAGCCGCCACCCCGAACGCCGACGGAGCGCACTGCATGTCACGAGGATCAACCGGGCACGTCCGAGTCCCGAATCTTCACCCCGACGACCTCGTCGACGACCGCGAACTCGCCGCAGCAAAAGACGATCGTCTCGCGCACGAGGGTATCGTCGACCAACTCGCCGCCCTCGCCACCACGGTCACGACGCCCTCGAACATCGCCCTCTATGGCCCATGGGGCTCGGGCAAGAGCGGCATCGCGAACCTGCTCAAGGCCAGGATCGACGGCCGTGGCGGTGTCCGCTTCGTCCGGTTCGACGCGTTCAAGTACGCGGACGTGCCGCTGAGGCGCAACTTCATCAGTGCCGTCGCCACTGAACTCAAATGCACAAAGCCGAAGTACCACGGAGACCTCTATAGCGGGCGGACCAAGACCGAGATCACGGTCCCACCAACCACCGTCCTGAAACTGCTCGGGGTGTTTGCCCTGCTTCTACTCGGGCTCACCGTCATCCTTGCTGTAGTGGTCTCAGCAGTCGCTCTCGGCCAGAGCCGCATCGGCGAGAATACCGGCTTCGGGGTCGAGTTCAAGGCGCTGTCCAAGCAGGTCGTCTTGGCAGGCCTCGCGCCCGCCACTCTGCTCGCTGCCCTGCTCGCTCTCGGGAGCAGGACATTCAGCGTCGACCGCAGCCTCGCGAAGCCAGAGAGCGACGAGCAGTTCGAGGGAATCTTCAAAGACCTCGTCTCAGACGCCGGGGCGGAACGCCTGGTCATCTTCGTGGACGAACTCGACCGCTGTTCGGCCAGCGAAGTCGTAACCACACTCGACACCATCCGGACATTCCTGGGCATCGACCGGTGCGTCTTCATCGTGGCCGCAGACCAGAACGTCCTAGAGGGCGCACTCACCCGAGCTGCCAAACAGGAAACCCCCGCCGATGACGCTAACCCCTACTACAGCACCGGCAGCGCCTATCTGGACAAAGTCTTCCAGTACCAACTCAGCCTGCCGCCACTGCTGACTCAGAGCATCAGCAAGTACGCAGCGACCCTTGTGGAGAGCCGGAAGGGCTTATGGGCAGAGGTCAACCGCGAGTATGTGCTCTCGGTCCTCATCCCCACCCACATCAGCAGTCCCCGGCGCGTGAAGCACCTGCTCAACACCTTCGCACTGACGTATCGACTCGCCCAGGAGCGCCATACAGCCGATCTTCTGGCCGACGACCCACGCAAGAACCCAGCCGCCATCGCGCGGCTCGTGTGCCTCCGTGTGGAGTTCCCACTGTTCGCTCGGCACCTCGAAGTCGATGCCAACCTTCCTGCGCTGGTGCTCCAACTCATGCGGGACCGGGACGCCGAACTGCCCGCAGGCACTACCGACCGCGCCGTCGAACTCGCCAAGTCTTACGCGCTTGAGAGCGCGGCCCCGAGCACGGTTCTTGTTGAGGACGAAGCTGACGGTGGCGATGAAGCGGAAGACCGCGCCACTGAGATCGGCAAGGCGCACAACAAGCAATTGCTCAACTATCTGAGCCGGACACGCCAGGTGCGGGGGCCGTCCCGAGACCTCATTTATTTGCAGAGCACTGGAACAGTCTTCGGGCTAGACGGTGAACTTGCGCTCGCGGTCGAGCGCGCCGCCGAAGACGCAGACATCGACACGCTGCAACGCCGCATCGACGGGCTGGAAGACTCGGAGCGAGAGGGTGTCCTGCAGGTCCTAACCAATCAGATCCGAACAGGCGTTGGGCTCGCCGGTCCCAACGCCGCACGGTCCTTTCTGCTACTGGCGGAAGTCGAACCACGCCTTCCCCTCGCGACCGTGGCGGACACCGTCGCAGAAGCAATCTGCGTTCTCGAAGACGACACCAACGACTTCCTCGACGAAGACACCGCCACCAGTGCGTGGGCACTCGCCAAGGTCGGCTCCGAGGCCAGCGCATCGGCACTGCGTCGTCGCGTCGTAGCGGCGATCACGCGCCCAGGCTTCACGACCCCAGACTTCCTATTCGCAGATGCCGCACTAGCGCTCGGGGCCGCGCCAGCGGTCGTAGCCGAGTTTCTGTCCGCCCGAGTCGTCTCCCCGGCCGGCCCCGCAACCATCAGTCGGCTCTTCCAACTCGCCGACGACGATCTCATGAAGGTCATCACCGCAATTCAGGACCGGACATCCTCCCTCGCGCGCGATGCCGCGCGCAGCCACGTCAAGTGGGTCACGGAGCAGAAGGCCGCCACGACAGCGGCCAACACGACGCCTGCCCGAAGGACCGCAGCAGCGGCGGCGGCAACCGACGAACCCGAGCCTGAGCCGTTCAACCCGAAGGTCGTGCTGGATGCCCTCGCACACGAGGCCGGGGCACGAGAAACACCCGTCCAGCACCGTGTGCTCCGCGTTCTGCTGGACTCTGACTCACAAGACGCCCGTCATGCAGCACTCCGATTGCTCGGCAGGACGGAACCCACCAGCGACCCGGACCTCGCCGCCCGCATCCTCAAGGCGACGCGAAACCGGGTCTTGGGCGACTGGCCCGACTGGCTTGCCAGCATCGTTCCGTCAACCATGACCGCCACACACATCGAGCCTCTGACGAGGCTGGTGGCAAAGGCTTGGAGCGAGAAGGCCCCCCTGGACACCACAGGGTCCGCACTCGATGCGCTCCGTCCGTTCCTTGCCGCCCTCCCCGACGGCATGGTCCCGACCTTGAACCCCGACGTGCTCGAACTCGTTGAGCCCTACGTCACGAGCAGTGAGGAGGCCACCGAGCGTCGAGACATCCTCGACCGAGCCCGGCTGTTCTCTGATGTGGGAGTGCTCAACTACGGCGAGATTCTGTCGGTCGTCGCAAACTCACTCCAAGACACACTCGCCGAATCGACCTCTCGGGTCGACACCGACGACGCGCTCTACCTCTACCTGGTCGAGAACGGTGTCGAAGCAATCCGCACCTGCGCCGACCAGCTGGACGACCAGAAAGTACTAGGACTAATCGCCGAAGCGGCGACCAGCCCATGGCTCAACGACCTAGGCCATGTCACCGTTCAGCTCGAACTCGCCAGGTCCGCGGGGCCAACCCACGTTCGCCCTGCAGACCTGCCAAGCGCAGAGACCATGGCAGACATCACCTACAACTATGAGGACGCAGCTGTGCACGCCGTCGCCCTCTGGTTCGAGCTCACCCACCCGAACCCAGAACACTTCGCAGATGTCTACGACCCTCTGCGGAGTGCTGACGTCCACTCAGCAGAACTTGTGACCGCTGCGCACATTGTCCAGCAAGAGTGGACAAGCGAGCAGCACCGCGCACTGCTCGACAAGTACCTCGCAGCAGCCGACGCGGACCTTCCCAACGACTCGGTACTGAGGACGCTGGGACTTGCAACCGCCGACGATGCCCAAGTGGCAGACCTACTGGTCTCCCGCTTCTCAGGCGCGACCAACAACACCCAGCGCCAAGCGATCGTCACCCTCTGGGGCAAAGGGAACATTCAGGACAACGCCTCACGCCGCAGGCTCTTCGAGACGGTGGTCTATGGCCTCCTTGACTTGCAAGCCAACGGCGGAAACAACGGGGCGGCAGAGATCGCGCTGAACGCCCTCGCAAACGTGGGCAAGCCGCTACCGCCACGGATCAAGGGCGCACTCGGTGAGCGAGTAAAGGCAGCAGTCACAGGCAGTAAGACCCTCGAACAGAAAGCGCTCAGCGTACTGCCCACCCTGGGCTACTCCACTTCCAGCAACTTCTTCGGCAAAGCCAAACGAGTCAACTACGAGACGTGAGGCACAAGCGTGAGAGCCCGGCTAACTGATATTAGGGCCATCTGTCGGCGGCGCATGGAGCCCGAGCCCGAGCCCGCCATCCAAGCCACAGGGATCGGTGCATCATGCCGAAGTGCGCAACCGAACCGACTCGTCGGTATTGCCCCCACGTTCCGAAGCTGGCGCGGACAAGGAGCCGCACCGTTCAGCCCGCAGGATCTGCTGCACGGATAGGTGGAGGGCTGCTCTGCCCCATACCGCCGCCTGTCGACCGGCCCCCTCGAGGAAGCGGGGGAGGCGGCGGTAGCGTCCGCACCATGGCGGAGGGGTGGAGCGTTCTTGATGACGGGCGGCTGCTCAGCGGCAGGGAAGTGCACGCGCTGCTGTCGGAGCGTGTCAACCAGTGCCAGCTGGCTACCTATCTCCAAAGCGACGCCGACCGCTTACTGGCCTTGTGTCGAATGGCACCCGAGCAATGGTCGTGCTGATGAACGGTGCCGGTGATCCCGGCGAGCACGCCGTCTCCTCCGGGGCAGTCGGATCCAGCAGCGGCTACGTCCTGGAGAACGGGCAGGAGGACACCTACGACGACGCAGACACCTTGCCGTTAGTCGCTGCTCTCGACGCCGTGCGCACCATTGTCGACACCGGTCGACCGCCCCCTGACAAGCCCTGGGAGGTCGACCGCTGAACAGCACGCGCGTCGCCCCACCGGCGCGAAGCCGGCACAGGCTCCTGCCCCCCGGCGCGGTAGCCGTGGTTGCGGCATTCCGCCGCGACCGGACGGGGTCCTGGGTTCGGCGTAGCGTCGCGGGCGTCGACAGCCTCGTCGCGCTGGCGGCGGGCACCGACTGGGCCCGGATCCAGGTCGCCGCAGGAGGCGATGATGTCCACGACCACCAGCTCCACGGCGACACTGCCGTTCCAGCCGTCCTTGATGAGCCCCGCACAACTCGCAGCAGTCTCGTTCCTGGCCCGCTACTCCGGAGCCACCCACGCCCTCCACAGGACACGACTGGCCCGCTGGTTCACCTGGTGCGAGGCCAACGGGTTGGAACCCCTGGTCGGAATACAACGAGCCCACGTCGAGCTCTACAGCCGCGACCTCGGGGACGCGGGCCTGATGGACTCCTCGGTCAACACGATCATGCACGCCGTCCGGGGCTACTTCCGGTTCGCGCACATCGACGGCACCATCACAGCCGACCCGGCCGTGTACGCCCGGCTCCCAAAGATCCAACGGGACGAGTCCCGCACCCAGGGCCTGGACCGGCTGGAGCTGATCCGCTTCCTGCAGGTCGCCCAGACCATCACCGTCCATCACGGCGCGTTGGCCTACCTGCTGGGCATCAACGCGCTGCGCGCCTCCGAGGCCGCTGCGGTTCGCATTGAGGACTACGCCGACGTGCTCCGGGGCCACCGGGTGCTGCACCTGGTCGGCAAGGCCAACAAGCCCGCCACCATGCCCCTGACAGTGCCCGTGCTGCGGGTCCTCGAAGCGTGCCGAGGAGAACGCGCGACCGGGCCACTGGTGCTGCGACCGCTGTCGGGCAAGCCGATCGACCGCCGCGATGTCTATCGGATGGTGCAGCGCATCGCGAACTTCGCACGGATCCCCCGGCACATCAGCCCACACTCGCTACGCCACGCTGCCATCACGAACGCCCTGGACGCCGGCGTGCCCCTGCGCGACGCCCAGATCCTCGCCCGTCATGCTGATCCCAGGACCACCGAGCACTACGACCGGGCCCGCGGCAACCTCGACCGCCACGGCGTCCACTTCCTCACTGCCTACGTCGCCGGTGTGTAGAGGGCCCCGGCGATGACGTCAGTTCCGCCCAGTAGGACGCCTCCTCGGATTCGCGCCGGCGAGTCTCTGGGAAGCGCCGCACGGGATCCGGGGCCTGAACCCGCGAGTTGGTGCGGCTCGCCGTGAAGAACCTAATCCTAGTTGCTCACCTGGGGTAGCCTCTCTGGTCGTGGGTCTCGATTGGGCTGGCATGTGGCACGTCGCGGGCTCTATGGCCGAGGGGACTCAGCACGAATTGCGGATCTTGATCGATCGCTGGGCCGACGCTGTAGCCGCACAACTAGACCAGGCTGGCCTTAGACGCCACGATTCGCCGCTGTTCCGGCCCTTCAGCATCCTCGTAGTGCGCGACGCCGAGAAGGTGCTCGTCGGCCTCGCGAAGCCGTCCGGAACGCCCAGCCAGTGGTGGATCGACGAGCCCGGTCAGCGCTTCGCGCCTGATGCGGCTCGAGAGTTCCTTGAAGAACAGCAAGGACTCGAGGTCACGGTGATCACTCAACTGCCTCATTCCACCAAGCAGATCGACGATCGCGTCATCGACGTCTCGGCCGCGATGCACATCGAGTCTTTGCTAGAGGGCCGAAAACTGCAGAGTTTGGGTGACCTGGCGGGGGTCGAGCACTTGAAACCGCACCTTGAGACCTTTCTCGTGGATCACCCCCGGTACGAGCGCAATGTGTTTGTGATGATGCGGTTCGCGAACACGCCGCAGCACGACGAGATCTACCAGACCGTGAGGGACGCCCTAGCGGCGCGGGGCATGACCGCGGTTCGCGCCGACGATCGGGACTACACCGGCGAACTGTGGTCGAACATCGAGGTGTACCTGCGCGGTTGCAAGTATGGCGTGGCGGTCTTCGACATCATCGAGCAACAGGACTTCAATCCCAACGTGGCTCTCGAACTCGGCTACATGATGGGCCGTGGGAAGCGCACCCTGTTGTTAAAAGATCGACGTCTGCCGGCATTACCTGCCGACGTAGTTCACCGGCTCTATCGGGAGTTCGACTCCTACGCGATCCGCGAGTCCGTCCAACGTGAAGTCGACCGCTGGATCAACGACCTCGGCCTCTAGACTCTCTGGACGGTCGGGCTGGTTTGGCTGCTTTCGAGTAGGAGGCCAAGAGCTCGGGGGGGGGGGGGCGTGGCCATGGCGCCAAGTGGGCGCATCGCACCACTCGCAACCGGACCAGGTGTCGCGACGGCGTCATTTCGCCGCATTCGGGCGCGTCGGACAGCCCGGAACGGGCCACCCTGCACGCCTTTCACATAGACGTCCAAGGCGAGACACGTCCTGCGGCTGCAGCTGCCAGCGGTGTACGGACGGGCTCCGCGCCGTCATGGCGGTACGCTCACTCCAACGTCAAGACTTCAAAGGCATTGAGGGCAGCATCCACGGCGTAGGGGGCTCCAGCGGACACGATGATCACGGCACTGAGGCAACCCATCCCGCGCGCTGCTAAGGCGACATATTGCTCCAGGACCCGTGGCTTGCAACCCCTGTGAACTAGCCACAAGAATCCGGCGAGGACAGCGACTAGCGTGCCGACGAGCACGGTGATTGCGACCGCTTCGGGCATGACAACCTCCGCGAACTTCTTTACCAACTGGAGCTGGCGGGTCGCTATCCGCAAGTTGGCAAACTGTCCGCTGATCGAGGGTTGACGTGTTACCCTTCCGCGTGCTTGCTCCTGCTGGCAAGGCTAGCACACACGTTCCCACAAGGGGCACCGTCGTGTAGCGAGGCAGCGAGAGCCCTAGCGTGGACATCGCCGTGGGGTACGCCCCTCGGGGAACCGCCGCCGCGATCGCCTTCGACGTCACACAGACCTCCGCCGTCCACGCCCGACCCGCGACCAACTGATCGGGGTCCCCGCGCGGCTCGCAACCGGCCCGTGGCCGGTCCTCCACCCACTGGTACTTGGTCCAAGCGCACGCAGGGACCGACCACGCTGGGGTGGCGGTCAAGGTCCTTGCGCCTCCACGGGCACAAGTCTGCGCCTTCTGACGACTTGGCCGAGCCAGGTGTCGCCGAGCGGGTGCGTCCTTCCGCCCCAAGAGGGGACGACTCTCCTGCGACCTTCGGAGGAGGGAGGCATGTCAGAGGTCGATGCTGTTCTTCTCCTGTGACGGCACGGTGCCGTCCGTCCTCAAGACAGGAGCATGACGATGGCCACCTTCATCACCCACATCCGGCTGAGTCCGCCCAACATGAACGACCACGAGCACATCACGCATCTCCGCTGGGAGCAGCCTGGTAAGACCGGCCACACGACGCGGCAAGGGATAGTCGACTTCATCAAGGAGGGCAACCGCGTCTGGGTGCACGGCAGCCCAGACGCCGAGGTGGCCGTCGTGGACGGTAAGCCGCCGTACGTGCGTACGCACGCCGACGGGTACTGGAACAACAACCTGCTCAGCCTGCCGCGCTTCTGACTCAGACGTTCACCGAAGGAGTCCTCGCCACTGTTCAAGGGTCAAGTGGCCTGGCAGAGGTCAGGCGCCCTCACGCAAGTGCCAGGCATGTCGCCTGACCGCGTCATTCCGCCGCAAAGGACGCAGGCCGCCCACCCGTTGGCCGCGTTGTGTTTTCGTCTCAGGGCGGTAGGTCATGGCCGCAGGTCATCCCCCCGTAGCGCCGACCGAAGGAGTACCGCCATGCCCTCTTCGCTCACCGGCGCAGGGTTGGAGTCCGGGATCGCGGCGGTCGCCAGCTCGGCGGCGAGGTCCACGGCGTCCTCGGTGAAGCCCAGTTCACCGAGCGAGCCGGGGGCACCCACCTCTCGCGCGAGGTCCCAGAGACCCGAGGCGGCGTGCGAGACCTCGAGGGCCTCCGCGATGCGCGCCGACGACTCCGGATCGGCCTCCTCGTTATAGGCCGCGACATACGGCAGCACGACCGCGTGGGTCGGGGCGTGGGGCAGGTTGAACGTGCCGCCCAGGACGTGGCAGATCTTGTGGTGCATCCCCGCCCCCGCCGAGGCCAGGGCGACCCCCGAGAGGTAGGTGCCATAGAGCACCTGCTCGTGAGCGCGCACATCCGTCGGATCCGCCCGGAGGCTGCGTAGCCCCGGCACCAGCGCGCGCATCCCTCGCCGGCCATGGCCCGGTTGATGAGGTCGGCGCGCGGGGCCCACAGGCTGTCGACGGCGTGGGCCAGGGCGTTGAGGCCGGAGTGAACCGCGAGGCCGGGCGGCAGGCCCTGGGTCAGCGTCGCGTCGTAGACCACGACCCTCGGCAGCACCCGGAGGTCGGTCCCGGTGGTCTTGCGCTCGTCCTCGGTCATCCCCCAGATGTCGGTCGCCTCCGACCCGGAGAAGGTGGTGGGCACCGCGACCACCGGCAGCCCGGTGTCCCGGGCGACGATCTTGGCGAGCCCGGTGGCCGAGCCGCCGCCGATGGCCACGACCGTGTCCGCGTCCATTTCCTGCGCCAGGGCGACCGCCTCGCGGGCCCGCTCCGCCGGTACGTGTTGCACGACCTCGCCGATGCGCCCCGCCACGGCGAACTCCTCGCCGATCTGGTCCACCACCTCAGCAGCGTGCCCGCCTCCCACGAGCAACGACCGTGAGGCTCCCAACTCAAGCAGGGCCACCGCGATGTTCGTCGCGGCCGCCCCGGTGCCGAAGAGCACCCGCAGACCCAGCGTGGTGTGGTCGAACCTGATCTCCATCCGATGCTCTCCCTCGTCCCGCACCGGCGGCGCGGTCATCGACGTCCGGCCGCGCTCACGGTATGCCGCAACAACCGCCCGGTGAGCTCGCTCGCCGTCGCGCTGACCTCGTGCTCAGCGCCCGGCTCGACGATCGAGGTGAGGTGGGCGCCCATACCTCGCAACAGGTCCTCGGTCTGCGCCATCCGGTTGCGGGGCACCCAGGGGTCTGACTCGCACCCGGCCAGCAGGGCTGGCGTGCCGTCGAGGTCACCCGCGAACGACACCTCCTCGCGCTCGGTCCCGACGTAACCACCGGTGAGGAGGACGAGGCCGGCATACCTCCTGGGGTGCAGGAGCGCCCAGTGCGCGAGCAGGCAGGCCCCCTGGGAGAACCCGAGCAGCACCACCCGCTCCGGCGGCCACCCCGCCTCCGCGAGGTGACCCACGTGCTCGTCGACCGCCTCGAGCGACCAGGCGAGCCACGGGTCGTCGTCGGGGCGCTCCTCCATGAAGCCGTACGGGTACCAGCTCTGCCCGGCTGCGGCCGGCGCGAGCCATCGCAGACCCTCGACGTCCAGCCGCTCGGCGAGCGCGCGCATGTCGGCGGGGGACTGGGTGCGTCCGTGCACCGCGAGCACCGCGACCGGCGCGTCCTCCTCGCCCCAGCACTCCGCGCCCGCGGCCAGGTGGGGGTTCTCGCCGGATCGCGGTTCTGCCGGGGCCGTGGAGCTGGTCACACCTCGATCGGTTCGAGCTGGCCCATGATGTGGCTGCGCTCGGACTCGAACTGGGGCGGCAGCATGAAGGCCTGGCCGAACTCCTCGGGGGACTCGTCGCAGTCCCAGCCGCCCTCGTTGTGCGTGACGGCCAGTTCGAAGAGGGCGCCACCGGGCATCCAGACGTAGTGGGACGTGAAGTAGGTGCGGTCCTGCAGCTCGGAGATGTCGGTGCAGCCGGCGCCCTCGATGTCGACCCTGACCTGTTCGTGGTTCTCCAGGACGCAGTGGCGACCCGCCCAACGGCCGTCGCGGTGCGCGGGTGCTCAGGCGACCCAAGGATCGACGAGCTGGATGCCGGTCAGCTCGAAGTCCCTGGTGCTTCGCGTCGCGCAGGTCGCGGCATGCGCTCGGCAGATTGCCGCGATCTGAGCGTCAGCCGTGGTGATCGGCAACCCCGCCTCCTCTCGTGCCGCGAGCACGCCTGCGTAGTGATCTGCGGCTACATCATCGAAGGCCAGGACGGCGCTGGTCCCGCCGTAGGGCTGGAGCGCTTGCTCGAGCTGGCTGCCCAGCGCCGTCTTGCGCCGGGCGTCCGGAAGGCGGCGCCCGCCAGCGAGCAGCTCAGCAAGAGTGATCGACGTGATGGCGACCTCACCCGTGATCGTCTGCAACCACGCCAGGACACGCCCGTCAGGCTGCGGCCGGAGCACCTCGGACAGGACGTTGGTGTCGAGGACGATCACCCGAGATCTGCCGCTCGGGCACGATCGGTGCGCTCGGGGACGGGGAGATTCTCGATGCCGCCGACTTCCTGCGCGGCCCAGAACAGTGCGAGCCCGACGTTGGGGTGTTGTGTGCCTCTCGTGAGGATGTGACGGGCTTCGGCCTCCATCGACCGGCCGTGCTCCCTCGCCTGAGCGGCCAGCCGCTCCTTCACGGACTGGTCGAGGCCCCGGATGACGATCGATGCCACGGTGCTCTTCCCTCGCAGAGATATCATCAACGATATCACTGGGTTGGGTCGGACGGCAGCACTCCACGGGCACCTGTAGGCTCACGACCACCGTGACCGCACTCGACGCGGAGTCCGCCATGCCGATCGACAACCCCTTCTACACGCCCGAGGTGCAGGGCGCATACGACCTGCACTCACTCGGCTCCTTCGAGCTCGAGGAGGGAGGTGTCATCCCGGACCTGCAGCTCGCGGTCGCCACCTTCGGCGAGCTCAACGAGGCCAAGGACAACGCGATCCTCATCCCGACCTGGTTCTCCGGCACCCACCAGACCTGGGAGCTGGCCTACATCGGCGAGGGCCGCGCGCTGGACCCGTCGAGGTACTTCATCGTCGTCGTCAACCAGATCGGCAATGGCCTCTCGACCTCCCCGCACACCGCCGACGGCGAGATAGCCATGGCCGGCTTCCCGCAGGTGCGCATCGGCGACGACGTCCGTGCCCAGGAGCAGCTGCTGCGCGAGGTCTTCGGCATCGAGCGGCTCGCCCTCGTCGTGGGAGGGTCGATGGGCGCCCAGCAGACCTGGGAGTGGGCGGTCCGCTACCCGGACAAGGTGCAGCGGGCGGCGATGATCGCCGGCACCGCGCAGAACACCCCGCACGACTTCCTCTTCACCCAGACGCTCATGGACGCGATCACCTCCGACCCGGGCTGGAACGGCGGCGACTACTCCTCACCGGCCGACGTCGCTGACGGGCTGCGCCGGCACGCCGACATCTGGGCGGTGGTGGGTCTGTCCACGGAGTTCTGGCGCTCCGAGTTCTGGCGCAACATCGAGCTGCCGGACGTCACCTGGGACACCTTCGAGGAGTTCCGCGACCGCTTCCTACGGCCGACCTTCGGGGCCATGGACCCCAATGCGCTGCTGAGCATGGCGTGGAAGTGGCAGCGCGGCGACGTCGCGCGGCATACCGGCGGTGAGCTCGCGGCCGCGCTCGGCCGCATCACCGCGAAGACCTTCGTGATGCCGATCGACGAGGACATGTTCTTCCCGCCGCGCGACTGCGCGCGCGAGCAGGAGCTCGTGCCGGGCAGCGAGCTGCGCACCCTGCACTCGATCGCCGGCCACTTCGGGCTCTTCGGGTTCGAGGAGTCCTACCTCGCCGAGATCGACCAGCACCTCGGCGAGCTGCTCGCGGCCGACGTCTGAGGTCACGCGCAGAACGGTCACAGGTGAGTTGACACCTCCGCCACGGAGGGGGTCTGTCAGAGCCGACTCGTACATTTGTTCGTATGAAGTCAGGGTGGGGGAGCGAGGCGGGCGGCGGTCACGCCGAGGGCACGTCCGCGCTGCTGGCTGGTCTGGCTGACTCCCTCGACCGCTCGGCGACGGCGCTCGCGTCGCCGGCTCTGCTGCAGGAGAGCGAGCTGGGCGACGTGCTGGGCGCGCTCGACCGGGTGGCAGCCCGGACCCACGCGTTGCTCGTCGCGGTGGCGCGCGAGGGTCTGGCGCGAGGGTTGCACCAGGAGGCCGGTTTCTCCGAGGTGGACTGGGTCCGGCTGGTATGCCCGGGGCTCGCCTCGCGCACCGCGATCGAGATCGCGATGGTCGCCCGTGCCGCGCAGCAGCGAGTGCATGTCCCGTTGGCGGACGCGTCCAGGACGGGACGGTGCCGGTGCACCGGGCGGCGCAGGTCCTGCGGGCGCTGACGAGGATCCGCCCGGCCCTCGGGGAGGCCGAGTACGCCGAGGCGACCGACCTGCTGACCGCGGCCGCGGCGCGTGAGGAGTTCGACGACAAGGACCTGGGCAGGATCACGTCCAAGCTCGTGGCGACCTGCCTGTCCGAGAAGGAACAGGTGGCGCGCGCCCAGGCGCGCCACGAGATGCGTGACGTGCACGAGTCGTCCCTCGCGGACGGCTCCCTGCGGCGTTTCGTGCTGACTGTCGGCAGCGATGCCGACTACGAGGCGATCCGGGCGCTGCTGATGTCGCCGCTGGCTGCACCAGCGCCTCGGCCCGATGCGACCACGGACGCGATCACAGAGTCGAGCACGGATGCCGGGGGCGAGGCCGGCCCTGCCACCACCGGCGGTGGGGCTGCCGAGGCCGTCGACGTCACCACTGGCGGCGGAGCAACGCTTGCCGAGCTGGACCTGCGCACCGCGGGTCAACGGCGCTACGACGCGTTCATGACGGTCTTCCGCCGTGGCGTGGCGGGCACGCAGGGTCAGCCCACCACCCCGAAGGCGCAGGTCATGGTGACCATCGGGCTCGAGGAGCTGCGCGGTGCCCTGGGTGGGACCGGGCGCACGGTGCACGAGGGCACGGTGCCGGCCCACGAGGTGCGACAGCTGGCCTGCGAGGCCGACATCATCCCGGCCGTGCTGGGCGAGGCGGGGCAGATCCTCGACCTCGGTCGCGCCAGGAGGCTGGTCACCCCTAGTCAGCGACGGGCCTTGGCGCACCGGGACGGCGGATGCACCTTCCCCGGGTGTCACGTGCCCGCGACCTGGTGCGATGCGCACCACGTCGTGCACTGGGCCCGCGGGGGTCGCTCGGACCTCGGCAACTACGCGTTGCTCTGTCCTCGGCACCACACCTGGGTACACCAGCACGACGCGGGTGCCGACGTCGACGAGACCGGTGTGCGGTGGCGGCTGCGATGATCTCGCCCCGCACCCGGCCCCACCGTCGGCCGGGCTACTGGCCTGGGCGGTGCTCTTCCACGGCGGCCTCGCCGGTCACAGCCGGGACATCTGCGCCCGTGCCTCACGACACGCGGCTCCCGTCCATCAGAGCCACGACTCAGGGCGAGCGCTGGCCGCGCCTCATGACGTGCGCTGGCCACGACTTAGGGCGAGCGCTGGCCTCGACTCGTGACGTGCGCTGACCGTGCTCGTGACCAGTCGGTGACCGGCTCGGGAGCGGTTTTGCCGCTGCCTCGCGCCGACCAGCTCGCCTCAGGCGACGGTGAGGCTGACGTCGATGTTGCCGCGGGTGGCGTTGGAGTAGGGGCACACCTGGTGCGCCTGCTCGACGAGCTTCTCGGCATCGGCGCGCTCGACGTGGGGGAGCGTCACCTCGAGACCGACGGCCAGGCCGAAGCCCCCCTCGCCGTTGGGGCCGATCGCGACATCGGCGACCACCTCGGAGTCGGTCACGTCGGCGCCGGAGCGCTTCGCGACGCCGCGCAGCGCGGAGTGGAAGCACGCGGCATACCCGGCGGCGAAGAGCTGCTCGGGGTTGGTCGCGCCTCCCGGGCCGCCCATCTCCTTCGGGGCGCGGACGTCGGCGGCGAGGATGCCGTCGCTGGACTCGATGCGGCCGTTGCGGCCGTCTCCGGTGGCGAGGGCGGTGGCGGTGTAGAGAGTGTCCATGCGCGCAACTCTATTGCGCACAATCGAATGGCGCAAACGGGTAGGCTGGGCGCATGGACGGCTACCCCCAGCTCGCGCTCGACCAGCAGCTCTGCCTGCCGCTCTACGCCGCCTCCCGGGCCGTGACGCGGCGGTATGCCGAGCTGCTCGCCGATGTCGGGCTGACGTACCCGCAGTACCTCACGCTCCTGGCCCTCTGGGACGCGCAGGAGCCGCCGAGCGTGCGCGAGCTCGGCAGCCGGCTGCACCTGGACTCCGGCACGCTCACCCCGCTGCTCAAGCGGATGGAGACCGCGGGCCTCGTCCGGCGGGTGCGCGACGAGCGCGACGAGCGGCGGGTCCTGGTCTCGGTGACCGACCGCGGCTGGTCGCTGCGCGAGCGCGTCGCCGACGTGCCGGAGCGGCTCGCCGGGGGGATGGGGATGACCGAGGCGCAGCGCCGTGACCTGCGGTCGTTGCTGGACCAGGTGATCGAGTCGCTGGAGGGTGGGCGGCCGGAGGCCAGCTGAGCCGCGAGCGGGGACGGGTGAAGGAGCGGTAGCTGGCAAGACTGACCGGGGCGGCCGGGTCAGGCGACGATCTCTGTCGTGTCCTCGACGGCCGTGTCGTCGAAGGCCGGGTGCCGGCTGCCGACGTCCCGGGCCACGGCCAGGTGACCGCCGAGGTATGCCGCCGCCCCCGACGCCCCGGCACCACCCACCGCGAGCAGGGCGCCGAGCCGGTGGTGGCCACCGCGACGTGCGAGCCAGGACGCGGCATACGCGCTGGCGGCGAGCGCGTTGCCGGCCGCGTGGACCAGGCCAACCCGCTTGTCGCGGGGACCGGTCTGCGACCACTCCGCCCAGCCGGACCACGCCGTCGGCCCCGCGGTGAGGAGCCCCAGGCCCACCAAGCGTTGCGCCGCCGGCGCGGAGCCCGGCCCGCCGACGACGTCCAGGACGGTCGCCGAGGTCCACGACCCCATGGTGATGTCGGTGAGAAGCGGGTGCAGGGCGTGCCCGAGCCACTCGCCGCGCAGCGCCCAGCCGGTGGTGCCGGACCCGAAGAGGGAGGTGACGGTCGGCTCGACGGCGCTCACCGCGCCGTCCAGCGCCTCGGTCTGCTCCAGGCGCCGGGTCCAGCGGACGACGGCGGGCACGGGCTGGGACTGGGTCTGCTCCATCGCTCCATCGTCCACCTGCGGACGCGGGAGCGCACCTCGAGGCGGAGGGTGTCGCCGCGGTCACCGACCCGGCACCGAGGCTCAGGGGACGAGCCGCCCCCGGAGCAGCGCACGGAAGTAGAGGATCGGCTCGACGTAGCGGTCGAAGAGCCGCAGCGCGCGACGCGGGACGCTCAGGTCGACCAGCCGCGTCGTCGGTGCCTGCGCGCCGGTCCGGTCGAACTCGGCGAGCAGCAGCCGGCGCCGGTCGAGCGTGACGGGGACGATGGTGTAGCCGTCGTAGCGACGCAGCGGCCGTCCCAGCCGGCTGCGCGCGATGTTGTCGGCCAGCACCTCCACCTGTCGGCGCAGCGCGCCCCCGGACGGCCGGGTGTCGAGCGCCGCGGCGTCGCCCAGGCTCCAGACCCGTGGTGCCGAGCGGTGGGCCATGGTCTCCGGGTCGACGTCGACCTGCCCGGACGCTCCCTCTCGGGCGAGCGGCTCCAGCCACCCCTGGCCCCGGTAGGGCGGCACCACGAAGGCACGGTCGACCCCGTCGAGCACCGTGGGAGTCGGGCCGTCCACCGTCACCGTCCGCTGCCGGTGGTCCACCGAGGCCACCGTGCTCTCGCGGTGCACGCTGACCCCCAGCTCGCGGAGCTGTGCGTCCAACCGGTCGTCCACGAACGGCAGGCCCAGGACCCCGGTGAACGGAGTCACGAGGTGCACGTCGAGGTCGTTCAGCACACCGCGCCGGCGCCACTCGTCGCACGCCAGGAAGAGCGGCTTGAGTGCCGTGCCGCCGCAGGGGGAGGGCTCGGGCGGGAGGGTGAAGACGACCCGGCCGCGCGACATACCCTGCACGGCGTCCCACACGGCCGGCGCCTGCGACTCCAGGTGGGCGGTCAGCGACCAGCCCGCCGTCATCGCCTCCGCCAGCCGGGTACGGCGTCGAGGTCCTCCTCCATGCCAGGGGCCAGCACCAAGTCGCCGTAACCCACCCGAGCACCGTCGGACAGCTCGACCTCGCGCTCGTCGGTGTGCACGGCCACCGCGCTGTCGCGGATCCAGGTGCAACCCGCCGGGATGACCGAGGCGGGGCTGCGCGTCAGCTCGCTCATCGTGGCCTGCCCGCCGGCGACGTAGTTGAGCAGCGGGCGGAACAGGTGCGGCCGGTCCGGCGACACGATGGCGACGTCCTTCGCGCCCACCCGCAGCAGCCGCGCCGCCAGGGAGACGCCGGCGTTGCCGGCGCCGACGATGACCACGTCGTGGCGTGCCATGGTGCTCCCTTCGGTCGGTGCTCCGTCTCGTCAGACTATCCGCGGCGCGGGTGGCCCGAGACCGCGACGAGCCTGCGCAGCGCCCACCGCGCGACCGGGCGGTAGAGCAGGACGACCGGCAACGGCCCCTGCAGCACGAGCCCGGCGTGCGTGGCCTCGGGAGATGCGTCGAGGGTGTGGAGCAGCTGCAGGGTGACGCCCAGCGCGCGGACCTCCCAGGACCAGCGCCGGGCCTTCTCGTCCACGGATTCCACCACGAAGCGCGCCCGCACCCTCGCCGGACCACGCACGACACCCGTCAGCCCGGGGTGCAGCCGCCTGTCCTCACCGCTCGCCTCGATCTCGACGGCGCGCAGGTGGGGCGCCCAGGAGGACCACCGGTCGGGGTCGGCATACCGCTCCCACGCCTCGTCGACCGGCAGCGGCCCGCTGGCGTGGATCCAGCGCTGTGCCTCACGCACCCGACGACGGGGGCAGGGCGCAGGCGGCGGTGCCGCCGGGCAGCCGACCACGGTTCGCGGCGACCAGCCGGTATACCGCTGCCCCCGGGACCTCCATGACGCGCGAGTCGAGCGCGGCGCCGATCAGCCGCCACGGCTGCGGCGAGCGCAGCAGGACCTGCGCCCACGCGTGGTGGCCGTAGGCGATCGTGCCGTCCTCGAGCACCACCGGCATCTCCAGGCCGGCACGGTCCTCGTCGACCCCGAGAGCCGCTAGGTCGTGGGACTGCAACGAGGACACCTCGACCTGCGCCCCGAGCCGCGGGATCCACCCGGCGGCGCGGCTGCAGAAGCCGCAGTCGGCGTCGTAGAGCACAAGGGCGACGGCTCGGGTGGCTCTGGCGGCGGTCATGGATACAGTCTCTCGCAGGGCACCTGCAGGTGCGAGCGCGAGCGGAGGTGGGCTCTGGTGTTCCTGCGTCTCCTGCCGCTGCTCGTCATCGCGCTGGTGCTCGCGATCTGGCTCCTGGGCACCGGTCGACGCCGCCAGCCGCAGACGGTCACCTACGGCCCTCCCCCGACTACCACCCGGCACGACGAGGCGATGGCAGCGGCCCGCGAGCAGCTCCCGGACGACACCGACCTGCCGGTGGACCTGCTGACGTCGCTGATGCGAGCGCGACTGAAGGACGTCGGCGGCGGGGGAGGGTGAGCGACCTGGTGTCGGCCCCCTGCATGAGGAGCCCCAGGAGCAGCACGACGAGACCGGCCGCGCCGGTGAACCCCAGGTGCTCGTCGAGCACCGCGATACCGAGGGCCGTGGCGACCAGTGGCTCGGCCAGCATGAGGGTCGCGACCGAGGCGGTGGGCAGGGTGGCCAGCCCGCGGGCGAAGAGCACATACCCCGTGGTCGTCGTCACCAGCCCGAGGTAGAGCGCCAGGCCCATCCCCCGGGCACCGGCCAGCCAATCGGTCGGCAGGGCCAGCAGGACGGGCACCAGCAGCGCTCCCCCGAGCCCGAAGGCTCCCGCCATCACCGTGACGGGGGCGTGCCCCTCGCGAAGCTGCTGCTTGGCGAGCACCGTGTAGCCGGCGTAGGCGGCCGCGGCGGTCAGGGCGGCGGCGACGCCGGTCACGGAGAAGGCGGCGGACGACTCGCCCCCATCCACGAGCAGCACGAGCCCCGACACGCAGACGCCGGTCGCGACCAGCCACGCCCTCGTGGGACGCTCGCCCAGCAGCACCAGCGCCAGCACGCCCGCGAGCACAGGTCCGGTCCCGATCGTCACCAGCGTGCCGACGGCCACGCCGGTCTGCCCCACCGCGACGAAGAAGCACAGCTGGTATGCCGCGGTGCACACCCCGGCGACCAGCCCGGCACGGGTGCGCCACAGCGCCAGCACGTCGCCGAACCTCGCGCCCATGAGGGGCAGCAGGGCGAGCAGACCGAAGCCGCCCACGACCAGCCGAGCGGCCCCGACCGCGAGCGGCGTCGTGCCCTCGGGTCCGAGGGCCTGTGCCGTCCCCGTGGTGCCGAACAAGGCTGCGGCCAGGAGGACCGCCAGCGGCCCGGCCGTCCTCACGCGCCGACCAGCTGGGCCGCGATCTCCCGGGCCTCGCCCAACGGGCCGAGGTCACCCTCCAGCCCCGCACGGGCCATCGAGCCCTCGAGGAGGAAGCTGAGGTGGACCCCCAGCGCGTGCGCCTGTGCCGGCTCCAGGACCGTGACGAGCTGCTCCTCGACCAGGTCCTGCACCTGACGCTTGTGCTCGCGCACGACAGCGCGCCCGGGGTCGCCGTCGGCGAGCTCGGCCGCCGCGTTGAGCAGACCGCATCCGCGAAAGCCGGTGGTCCGCGACGTCGCGGCGTGGTCGGCATACGCGTCGAAGACCGCCAGCACCCGCTCCTGTGGCGTCCTCGTCGGCGCGAGCCGGACGGCATACAGGTCCAGCCACTCCTCGTGCCGCCGCTGCAGGTATGCCTCGACCAGGTCCGCCTTGGACGCGAAGTTGTTGTAGAGGCTCATCTTGGCCACGCCGGCGTCCGCGGTGATCGCGTCGATGCCGGTCGCGGCGACGCCGGCGCTGTAGAAGCGTGCGGCGGCAGCCTCGAGCAGGCGCTCCCGCGCGCTGGGGCGGGTAGGGGACTGGCGGGACATGGGTGACCTCCTGGGATGAGGTAGATCAGTCTACCTAATCACTGACGTGGGAGGTCGGCTACCGCGGCTCCTACCGCTTCGTCGACGAGATCAGCGACGCGCTGCAGCTCATGGCGTCCGGCGTCGACGTCGGGCCCGCTCGTGACGCACAGCTTCCCCCTTCGCCGACGCCGTCGAGGCCTTCGCTGTCGCCGCCGACCGGGGCACCGGCTCGAGCAAGGTCATGCTCGAGCCGACGACCTCCGCTCGGACCGACGGGCGTCCTCCACCTGGCCGTCCGCGCTGACCGGGTGCTCGTCGATCGCCTCGGCCGTGGCGGTCGGGGTGGGCGCCCCGGTCGGCCGCGGGTCGAGGTGCACGCCGGCGATCATGCAGCGCACCGACCCGCCGGCCAGCTCGATGGTGGGGATGTCGACCGAGACGATCTCGCAGGAGCGCTCGATGACGGTCAGCTGCTCGCCGGTGAGGCTGCGCCGGGCGCGGCCCGACATCGCCATGATGTGGCGCTTGCGCCCCTCGGGCGTCCGCCCGCACAGCTCGACGGCGTTGCCCGCGAACTCGCGCACCTGCTCCTCGCTCAGCTCGACGATCTCCCGCCCGGTGACCTCCAGCCGCTCGCGCACCTCGCGCCGCCGCTGCTCGTCGGCGATGAGGTCCAGCGCCACGAGCGCGACCTCGGTGCCGATGCAGGCGATGACGTTGGTGTGGTAGACCGGCACTCCGCCGGAGTCGATGGCGTCGAAGGGCATCGGCTCGTAGTTGAAGTCGCTGCAGAAGCGCTCCAGCACGTGCGTGTCCGCACGGTGGCTGACCGCGGTGTAGGCGACCCGCGAGACGTGGTCGAGCACCATCGCCCCGGTGCCCTCGAGGAAGATCCCGTCTGGCTCCAGCCCGGAGTAGTCGACGATCGTCTGCAGCCGGTAGTCCGCCTTGAGCATCTCCAGGATGTCCCCGCGCCGCTCGTGGCGGCGGTTCGAGGCATACATCGGGTAGACCGCCACGTAGCCGCCCGGATGGGTCGAGAGCCAGTTGTTGGGAAAGACGCTGTCCGGCCGGGTGTGGTCGGAGTCCGGGAAGACGTGGACCCGGACCCCGGCGTCGCGCAGCGCCTGCGCCACCGCGTCCACCTCGGCCAGCGCTCGCGCCGAGGTGGCCTCGACGGACTGCCCCGCCGGCACGTCGTGCTGGAAGGCGTTGTCCGCGGCGGTCGCCGGGTTGGGCACGAACTTCTCGGCGCGGATGAGGATGACAGCAGAGGGGGCCTGGGCACTCACGCGAGGCAATGTAGAGCATCGGCCCGCGCTGCCGGAAAGTTCCTCGGCCCGGCTGTCGATCTGCACCCCGCTCGTCCGACATGCTGGTGAGGTCGCGCACGGCGGCCCGTGATCGAAGGAGACCCCACATGAAGTACCTCGTGCTGCTCATGGCCGACGGCGAGCTGCCCGCCTGGTCGACGATGTAGGAGGAGGACCAGGCGGCGATGATGGGCCGATTCGAGGCCTTCGACCGGGCCTGCGAGGCCCGGGACGGGGTCGAGATCCTCGCCGGGGAGGCGCTCGGCGACGGCGACATGTCGACGACGGTCCGCACCCGTGGCGGCGAGCGTCAGCTCACCGACGGCCCCTACGCCGAGGCCGTCGAGCAGCTCGGCGGCTTCTACCTGCTCCAGGCTCCTGACCTCGACGTCGTCCTCGAGCTGCTCACCGAACTGCCGGCCTACGACATGCAGGTCAGCCCGGTGGTCGACCCGGTCTGACCGGTATGCGCGACGAGCTGGACCGCGTGGTGCGCGAGGAGTGGGGCGCCCTGGTGGCCCTGCTCCTCGCGCGCTTCCGCCGGCTCGACCTCGTCGAGGACGCGCTCGGGGACGCCGTCGAGGCCGCTGCCCGGCGCTGGCCGGTCGACGGCGTGCCCGACAACCCGGCCGGATGGCTGCAGACGGTCGCCCGACGCCGGGTGGTCGACCGGCTGCGCTCCGAGTCGATGGCCCACCGCCGGCATACCCTACTCGCCACCGACCTGGACCGTCGTCCGTCCTCGGCGATGGCCGACCCCGGTGACCTCGTCGAGGACGATCTGCTGCGGCTGGTGCTGATGTGCACCCACCCGGCACTGTCGCCGGAGGCGGCGAGCGCCCTCGCGCTGCGGCTCGTGCTCGGGGTCGGCACCTACGACATCGCCCGGCTTTTCCTCGTGCCCGAGCCCACCATGGCGGCGCGGCTCACCCGGGCGAAGAGGAAGATCGTCACCGCGGGCATCCCGTTCGCGATCCCCGACCTGGAGGCGCTCCCGGCTCGGCTCGCGACGGTGGCGCAGACGGCCTACCTCGCCTTCACCCCCGGGTATGCCCCCGCGAGCGGCGCCGACCTCGTCCGCCACGGTCTGGCGGGGGAGTCGCTCCGGCTGGTCCGCACGGTGCGCGGCCTGCGCCCGACCGACCCGACGCTCACCGCGCTGCTGGCCCTGCTCCTCCTGCAGCACTCCCGCCGGGACGCGCGTCTGGACGGCGAGGGCCGGCTGGTCCTCCTCGCCGACCAGGACCGCGATCGCTGGCACCGGGAAGAGATCGACGAGGCGCTGGGGCTGCTCACCTCGGCACCGCTGACCCGGCCCGACCTCCCGCACCAGGCCGCGACCTACGTGCTGCAGGCCCTCGTCGCCGCCGAGCACGCGACGGCACCCACCGCGCGGGACACCCGGTGGGATCGGATCGTCCTCCACTACGACGCGCTGCTCCGCCTGGAGCCCACCCCCGCCGCCCTCCTGGCGCGGGCGGTGGCCCTCGCCGAGGCGGAGGGGCCAGAGGCCGGGCTGGACGCCCTCACGGAGGTAGAGGTGCCGGGCAGCCACCGGGTCCCGGCGGTGCGGGCCGAGCTCCTCGCACGCTCGGGCCGCGCCGGCGCCGCCGTCGCTGAGCTCGACGCGGCTCTGACCCTGTGCCGCAACGACTCCGAGCGGGCGCACCTGGAGCGGCGGCGGGCCGAGCTCAGTGTGTGAGGCAGCTCAGGTGTCGAGCAGGACCTCCCCGGCGCGGACGACCAGCCGGGTCTCGAGGTCGGCGTCGAGCCCGACGAGGTCGGCGCGGCCGCCCACGGTGATCTTCCCGGCGTCGAGCCCGAGGGTGCGTGCCGGGTCGCTGGTGGCGGCCACGAGAGCGTCCTCGGGGGCGAGCCCGGCGCCGACGGCCCGCCGCACGGCCCGGCCCAGGGTGAGCGTGCTCCCGGCGATGCTCCCGGTGTCGACCGAGCGCGCAACGCCGTCCACGACGTCGACCTCCATCGAGCCCAGCGCGTAGCGGCCGTCCTCGGCGGCCGCCGCTGCCATCGCGTCGCTGATGAGCACCATCCGCGCCCGGGAGCTGCGGTGGAGCAGGTCGACGACGTCGTCGTGCAGGTGCACGCCGTCGACGATGAGCTCCAGGGTGAGGCGCGGGTCGCCGAGCGCCGCGATGACCGGGCCCGGGTCGCGGTGGTGGATCGGGCGCATGGCGTTGCACAGGTGCGTGACGACCTCCGCGCCGGCGTCGACCGCCGCCCGGAGCTGGTCGGCGTCGGCGTCGGTGTGCCCGACCGCGACGACGACGCCGGCGCCCACGAGCCGGCGGATCGCGTCCAGGCTCCCCGGCAGCTCGGGCGCGATCGTCACCATGCAGATGCTCCCGGCGCCGGCCTCCAGCACGGCGTCGATCTCGGCCGGGTCGGGGTGGCGCAGCACCGACGGGTCGTGCGCGCCGCGACGCGCCTCGTTGAGCCAGGGCCCCTCGAGGTGGATCCCGGCGATCATCCGCCCCCGCACGAGCGGTGCCAGGGCCCGCACCTGGGCGAGCAGCGTGTCCGGCGCCGCGGAGACCAGCGAGGCCATGACGGTGCTCGTCCCGGCGAGGTGGTGGGCCATGGCGGCGCTGCTCACCTCGTCCTGGTCGAGGGTCGCAAAGCTGTGGCCGCCGCCGCCGTGGCAGTGGATGTCGACGAAGCCGGGGGAGAGGAGCGCCGTATGCCGGTCCGCCGGCTCGGTCGGGGCGCCTCGCCCCACGCGGGCGATCTGGCCCCCCTCCACGGCGACCCAGCCGCCGGAGAGGCTGCCGTCCGGCCACAGCACCTGCTCGGCCGAGACGAGCCTCACGGCTCACCGCCGAGGCCGCGCAACGCCGTGGCACCGGCCAGCGCGCTCGCCCGGCCGCCGCCGTAGGTCCGCACGACGCGGGGCACGGCCAGGTCGGCGGGGAGATCCCGGATACCGGTGTGCACGAGCGCGTCGGCACGGCCCAGCAGCCCGCGGATCGTGGGGTCGTCCCACCCGCTGTGGTCGTCGCTCACGAGCACCAGTGGACCACGGTCGGTGCCCGCGGTCCGGTCGTCCACCGCCTCGTCCACGGTCTGGTCCAGCGTGCGGACCCGGCCCGAGAGCTCCTGCGCTAGCACACCGGACACGACCTCCTGACGGGCGCCGCTGGCGATGTTGCCCCGCCTGCTGAGCGCCACCACGTCCGCCCCGGACAGCGACCCGCACGCTCCCGTGATCCGCACCCCACGCGCCGCGACCCGCTGGCCCAGGTCGTCGCGCCCCTCAGGTGGCAGCGGGGTCGAGTCCCCGCCGTCGGTCGCCGCCCCGCCGTCACCTCTGCCATGACCGGCACGTCGCGCCGCCTGCCGCGCTCCTAGCGCCCGCACCCGGCCGGCGGCCTCGGCCAGCCGGGCCGCGGAGAGCTCGCCGTCGCGCACCGCGGCCACCACAGCCTCCACCAGCCGCGCGGTGTCCTCGGCCGCGTCGTAGTCGCCGGGGAAGACCGGGTTGCCGATGCAGAGCAGGTCGGCCCCGGCGGCCAGGGCGAGCACCGCGCTGCGCTCCCGCCCGTAGCGGTCGGCCACCGCCGCCATGTCGAGCGCGTCGGTGCAGATCACCCCGGTGAAGCCGAGCTCCTCGCGGAGCATCCCGAGCAGCGCCGGGTTGAGCGTCGCCGGCAGGTCGCCGTGCCCCGGCACGACCAGGTGACCGGTCATGATCGCGTCCGTCCCCGCGTCGACCGCGGCGCGGAAGGGCACCAGCTCACGACTCGTGAGGGTCTGTGGGTCGACGTCGAGGACGGGCAGGTCGAGGTGGGAGTCGAGGGTGGTCGACCCGTGACCGGGGAAGTGCTTGGCGCAGGACGCCACGCCCGCCTCCGCGAGTCCCGCAGCGGCCGCGCTCACGTGCCGCGCGACCAGCCCGGCGTCCGCCCCGAACGACCGCACGCCGATGACCGGGTTGTCCGGCTCGGTGTTGACGTCGGCGTCGGGCGCCGCGGTGAGGTCGATCCCGGCCACGGCGAGCTGCTCGCCCAGCCCCCGGTATACCGTCCGCGTCGCCTCCGCGTCGTCGACGACGCCGAGCGCCCACGCACCCGGCCAGGGCGAGCCCTCGGCGTGGTGCAGCCGGGTGACGGTGCCGCCCTCCTCGTCGGCGCAGACCAGTGCCGCCGCGCGCCGCCCGTGCACCGCGTCGGTGAGCGCCCGCACCTGCGCTTCGTCCTCGACGTTGTGCCCGAAGAGCCACACCCCGCCCAGGCCCTCGTCGAGCAGCTGCTCCAGCCAGGGCGGCAGCGTCGTCCCGACGAAGCCGGGCGCGAGCACGCCGAGCGCGTCCCGCCGCAGGTCGTCCCCGGCGGTGAGGTCGGTCTGGTTCATCCCTTGGTCGCTCCTGCCATGAGGCCGCCGGACAGCCGGGACTGCACGGCGACGAAGAAGATCATGACCGGCACGGTGATGATCGAGCTGGCCGCCATGACCGCGCCCCAGTCGGTGCCGCTGCGGGTGAAGAAGGTCCGCAGCCCGACGGCGGCGGTATACATGTCGTCGTCCGCCATGAAGGTGAGCGCGAAGATGAACTCGTTCCACGCCAGGATGAAGCTGAAGACGCTCACCGCCACGAGCCCGGGGGCGACGAGCGGGAAGAGAACCTTCCAGAACATCTGCCACCAGCTCGCACCGTCGAGGTAGGCCGCCTCCTCCAGCTCGACCGGGACCGCCGCCACGAAGCCGCGCAGCGTCCAGATCGCGAAGGACAGGCTGAAGGCGATGTAGACCACCGACAGCCCGAGCAGGCTGTTGAGCAATCCCAGGGTCTTGGCCTGCAGGAACAGCGGGATGACGAGTGCCTCCATCGGCACCATCTGCACGATGAGGATCATCATGAGGATCTTGGTGCGCCCGGAGAAGCGGAACCGCGCCACGGCGACCGCGGCGAAGAGCGCGAGCAGCCCGCTGGCGACGACGGTGACGACCGCGACGATGAGCGAGTTGAGCAGGTAGTCGGGGAACCGCGTCTCGGAGAAGATCCGGGCGAAGTGCTCGAACGAGATGCCGGCGGGTATGACGCCGCGCCCGCCCGCGTTCGCCGCCGGGTCGACGGCGGTGCCGAGCATGACGAAGACCGGGAAGATGCTGAAGACGACGACCACGAGGCTGGCCAGCACCAGCCCGCTGCGTCCGAGCAGGCGCCTCACAGCTCCTCCTCCTTGAACAGGGTGCGCAGGTAGACCGCGGTGATGACGAGCAGCAGCAGCGTCAGCAGCACCGCGATGGCGGCGCCGAGGCCGAACTTGTTCTGCGACATCGCGGTGATGTAGCTCCAGGTGCCGAGGTTGAGCACCTCACGGTTGGAGCCGTCGCCGCCGGGCATGAGGTAGATCTGGGTGAAGACCTTGAAGTCCCAGATCGTCGACAGGATCGTGACGATCGCGAAGACAGGCTTAAGCATCGGCAGCGTGACGTGCCGGAAGCGTTGCCAGGCGTTGGCGCCGTCGATCATCGCCGCCTCGGGCAGCTCGGTCGGGATCGTCATGAGCCCCGCGAGCACGGTGACCGCGACGAAGGGGAAGCCGTGGTGCACGACGTTGAGGGTGGCGATGGCGTAGAACCAGCCGCGCTCGGTGAAGAGGTTCTGGGTAGCGACGTCGACCAGGCCGAGCTGGCCGAGCAGCCCGGTGAGGAAGCCGGCGCGGGCGTCGAAGAGGTAGACCCAGACATACGTCCCGGTCACGGCGGGGACGGCCCAGGCGGCCATGACCGACATCGTCACCAGCGTCCGCCACCCCGGCGGCAGCCGGTGCAGCAGCAGCGCGACCAGCGTGCCCACGAGCACCGTGAGGACGACGCAGACGAGCGCGAAGAGGACGGTGTTGGGCAGCGCCACCCGCCACAGCCGCTCGTCGGTGAGGACGTCGCGGTAGTTCTCGACCGCCACGAACTCCGCGCCGCCGCGGACGAGCTCGCGCAGCCCGAAGTCCTGGAAGGACAGGATGACCACGCGGAGCATCGGCCACAGCAGCAAGATGCCGATGACGGCCAGGGTCGGCGCGAGCAGCAGCCACGGCCGCCGCGCCGACCCCAGGGCGGGCGAGCTCACGAGCCGAAGATCTCGTTCATCTCGTCCGCGGCGGTCGTGGTGGCCTCCTCGACGCTGGCCTTGCCGCCGAGGATCGACTCCATCATCGCCGGGATCGTCTGCGCGCCCTCGACCTGGCCCCACAGCGGGGTGACCGGGAGCGTGGCGCTCCCGTCCTGCATCTGCTGGGCGAAGGGCGCGACGAGCGGGTCGTCGGCCTCCTCCAGCTGGGTCAGCAGGTCGGTGGTGGCCGGGAAGAAGCCGGTCTGCTCGCCCCACTTCTCGGCGAACTCACCGGTGGTCATCATCTCCACGAAGGTCCACGCCAGCTCCTCGTTCTCCGTCGTCTCGAAGACCGACAGGTGCGAGCCACCCGCGAAGGAGGGGGCCATGCCGCCGTCCTGGCCGGGGATCGGCACCACGCCGAGCTTGCCCTCGAGGTCGCCGTTGGCCTCGATGATCGACTTCGGCGTCCATGAGCCGCTGATGATCATGCCGGCCTCGCCGCGGGCGAAGGCGTCGCGGGTGTCCGCCTCGTTCCACGTGCTCGCGGCCGGGGTCGACAGGTCGTGCTCGCTCGCCAGGCTCTCCAGGAAGGTCAGCCCCTCGACCGCCTCGGCCGAGTCCAGGCCGGAGGTCCAGGTGTCGCCGTCCTGGGTGGCGACCTCGCCGCCCGCGCCCCAGATGAACGGGGTCGTGGTGTGCGTGGAGTTCGGCACCGGGAAGGGGATGAGCTCGGGGTCGGACTCCTTGAGCGCCTCGCCGACCGAGACGATCTCGTCCCACGTGGTCGGCGGCTCCACGCCCGCCTCCTCGAGCAGGTCGGTGCGGTAGACGATCGAGCGGACACCGGCATACCAGGGCGCGCCGTAGACGGCGTCCTCGACGGTGCCGGCGTCGAGGACGCTGTCGACGTAGCCCTCGCCGAGGCCGGCCTCCTCGATGTGGCCGGAGAGGTCCATGAGCGCGCCGGCGTCGCCGAACTCCGGCGTCCACGTGGTGCCGACCTCCGCGACGTCGGGGCCGGTGCCGCCGGCGATGGAGTTGGTGAACTTGTCGTGCGCCGAGGCCCACGGGACGAACTGGATGTCCAGGCTCGCGCCCGTCTCCTCCTCGAAGGCGGTGCTGACCTCGTCGAAGAACGGGGTCGGGTCGGGGTTGGTGCCCTCCATGATCCAGACGGTGAGGGTCTCGCCCGAGGCATCACCACCGCCGCTCTCGCCGGAGCCGTCGCCGGAGCCGCCGTCGTCGCCGCCGCAGGCGGACAGGGTCAGGGAGGTGATGGCCGCCAGCGCGAGGAGACGGGTGGCACGGGATGCGCTCTTCATGGTGTGTCCTTTCGAGGGGTGTCGCATGGTGCGGGATGGGTCACCGGCGCTCGCCGGTGGAGGTGGGGAAGATGTCGACGAGGATGCGGTAGCGGTCCCCGCGGTAGACGGACCGGACGAACTCGGTGACGCGCCCGTCGGCGACGCGCGAGGTCCGCTCGAAGAGGAACGCCAGGGAGCCGGGGTCGGTGGCGAGCTGCTCGGACTCCTCGGCGGTGACGAGGTGCGGCTCGATGGTCTGCGTCGCGGCGCTGATCGTCAGGCCGTAGCGCGACTCGAGCAGCTGGTAGAAGGAGGAGTCCTCCAGGTCGGCGCCGGTGAGCCCGGGCACGAGGTCGGCGGGCACGTGCAGGTCCTCCAGGGCCATCGGCTCGCCGTCGGCGGTCCGGACGCGGCGGACGTGCACGAGCGTGGCGGTGGGCTCGATCCCGAGCACCGAGCCGAGCATCATGCCGGCCGGCTGCTCCCGCGCCCACACGGTATGCGCTCCCGGCGTCATCCCCCGGGAGCGCATGTCGGTGGAGAAGGACGTGGCGGACAGCTGCTGGTCCACGCGCGCCGGGGCGACGAAGGTGCCGGCGCCGGGGCGCCGGATGAGCCGGTGGTCGGCGACGAGGGCCTCGACGGCGCGGCGCAGCGTCATCCGGGCGACGCCGAGCTCGGCGGCGAGGTCGCGCTCGGCGGGCAGCGGCTCCCCGGGGCTCATCGGGGCGATGAGGTCCTCGAGCCGCTGTCGGATCACCTCGGCCTTGCCCACGCGGGCACTGCCCAGCCCGAGCCCGACGTCGGCGCCCGCGGGGGCGCCGGTCCGGGCACCCTCGCGCGCGGTCGACGTCGGCTCGGCGCTCATCGGCCGCGCTTCGGCTTCGAGGCGGGCGACTGGGTGTTGTCGCGGGAGAGCGCGGTGACGACGTAGACGTCGTGCTTGTCGCCCTCGGGGTCGACCCAGTCGGTGTGGCCGTCGCCGAGGACCGCGACGAGGGAGTCGGCGTCCAGGTCGTCACAGTCGACGCGGCCGGGGCCCCGGGCGTCGTCGACGCGGTAGACCGCGAAGCCGGCGTCGTCGCCCGCGTGCGACCAGGAGAGGCGGGTGCCCTCCGCGGTGCGGGCGGTGCGTAGCCCGGTCGGTGTCTCGACCTCCTCGGTCGTGCCGGGGTTGAGCGCGGGCGGCAGCGCCGGGTTGGCGTAGTGCGCCTGCTGGAGCAGCGGCCAGTGGTCGAGCCGGTTGGCGCGGACGTCCTTGGCGGAGAAGTAGATGTCCCCGGTGACCTGGGGGTAGTCCTCGTTGAGGTCGAGGTGGCGGACCATCTCCTGCGGGTCCGACCACTCCGGGCTCTGGGTGGAGGTGCCGACCTTGTAGGTCGCCTGCCCGATCCACAGCGCCACATCGGTGCCGTCGACCTGCTCGCTCCACCAGGGGACGAGCACGTCGTAGGCGCGGGCTCGAAGCCGATCGCCCAGTAGACCTGCGGGAGCACGTAGTCGAGCCACTCCTGCTGCACCCACAGGCGGGTGTCCGCATACAGGTCGTCGTAGGTCTGCGCCCCCGCGGTCGTGTCCGAGCCTCCGGGTCGGTGCCGGCGTTGCGCCAGACGGCGAATGGGCTGACGCCGAAGGCGACGTGCGGCTTGGCCGCCTCGATCTGCTGGTGCAGGCCCTCGATGAGCTGGTCGACGTTGTCGCGCCGCCAGTCACCGCGGTCGCTGAAGCCGTCGCCGTAGGCGCGAAGCTCGCGTCGTCGGGGAACTCCTCGCCGGCGACGGGGTAAGGGTAGAAGTAGTCATCGAAGTGCACGCCGTCGATGTCGTAGCGCTCGACCGCCTCCATGATCACCGCGGTGGTGTGCTCCCGGACCGCGGGGACGCCCGGGTCGTAGTAGAGCTTGCCGCCGTAGGCGACTGTCCAGTCGGGGTTGACCCGGGCCGGGTGGTCCTCGGCGAGCGCCGTGGGGTCGGTGCCGGTCAGGCTGACGCGGTAGGGGTTGAACCAGGCGTGGAAGTCCAGGCCGCGGGCGTGCGCCTCCTCGACGGCGAACTCCATCGGGTCCCACCCGCCGAAGTCCGCGCCCTGCTCGCCGGTCAGCCAGGCGCTGCTCGGCTCGAGCTCGGAGGGCCAGAAGGTGTCGGCGGTCGGGCGGACCTGGACGACGACGCTGTTGAGGCCGGAGGCGAGCGCCTCGTCGTACCACGCCTCGAGCTCGGCCTGGACCTCCTCCGGGCTCAGCCCGGGCTGCGAGGGCCAGTCGATGTTGGCGACGCTGGCGATCCAGACGCCCCGCATCTCGTGCAGTGGTGCCTCCGGGGCGGGGGTGCAGCTGCTCAGCGGCGGGCCGGTCGGGGCAGGGGCCGCGTGCGAGGCGGCGCCGGTGCCGGTGAGCGCCAGGCCGGCGCTGAGGGGAAGGGTCAGGGCGAGCGCGGCGCGGGTGCGGCGGCAGGGGTGCTGCTGGGGCATGTGCTCTCACGTCCTTGTCAGAGGCATCTAGACCAACGGTGCTAGACCAACGGTCCAGACATTGGCATACTGCCTGCTGTGATGTCAACGACGACGAGACGTGACGGCGGGTCGCCGACCCTGCTGGCGGTGGACCTGGGCAAGACCGGGGCGCGGGTGCGCGCGTGCGGACCGGACGGGGTGCGCGAGGGCGAGGGGCCGGGTGTCGTCGGGCTCGCGGCGGCCGACGGGGTGCGGCAGGTGATGGCCGCCCTGCGCGGTGCGCTCGAGGGTCTGGACGTCGGGCGGGTCGACGTGCTGGCGATGGGGTTGGTCGGCTACCACGCGGCGAGCGCGCGGCGGGAGGCGCTGGCGGAGGCGCTGCTCACGGAGCACGCCGACGTCGTGCTGCTCACCGGTGACGTGACGACGACCTACGTGGGGGCGATCGGTGACCGGCCCGGGGTCGTGGTGGCCGCCGGGACCGGGGCGGTGGCGCTGGGGGCGGACGCGACCGGGCGCACGGTGGTGCGGGACGGCTGGGGCTTCCTCCTCGGGGACGACGGCAGCGGGTATGCCGTGGGCCGTGCCGGTCTGCGCGCGGCGCTGGAGCATCGCGACGGGCGGGGCGGGTCGGCCGCGCTGGAGCGCGCGGCGACCGAGCGATTCGGCGAGCTCGTCGGACTGCCGGCGGCGGTCCACTCCGCGGCGCACCCGTCGCAGCTCATCGCCTCCTTCGCCACCGACGTAGCGCGGGCGGCGCAGGACGGCGACGAGGTGGCGCGGCAGATCTGGGCGGACGCGGCGGCGGCGCTGGCGCGGACGGCGCGCGCGTGCCGCGAGGCGCTCGACCCCGGGCTGCCCGTCTGCCTGGCGGGCGGGCTGGCCCAGGTGGGCGCCCTGCTGGCCCAGCCCTTCGCGGCCGCGGTCGGCGGGGAGGTGTTGCGGGCCGCCGGGACCTCGCTGGACGGGGCCGAGGCGCTGGCCCGGCAGGCGTGGTCAGGCGCGGTGAGCCCGGTCGTGGCCGACCAGGTGAGCGTCGTGCGAGCCTGCGGGAGCGGGCTGGAGGGTGCCGTGGCCGAGGAGGGTGGAGCGGACGGGCTGGGGGTGCCGTGGCCGAGGAGGGTGGGGAAGGGGCGGAGGTGACCGGAGGTTATCGGGTGCGCTCGCGACCGAGGGGGTGCGGGAGGACCTGCTCGGACCTCGACGAGCGTGACTCCGCGGCGGTCCTGACCGAGCTGT
>NZ_MKKF01000005.1:0-81883 GCF_001942435.1 Serinicoccus sp. CNJ-927
CCACTCGGCGTAGAAGAGCGTGGGCCGCCACTGCACCGTCCAGCTCCACGGGTTGGACTTCCAGGCGTGGTCGTTGGCCAGGTCGCTGATGAGGGCCTCGACGATCTGCGTGCCCAGGCCGTGACGCTCGGTGCCGGACGGGGCACGGTCGAGGCCGGCCTCACCGCGGGCGGCCCGGCCCCCGCCGAGCCCGAGCCCGCCCCGGCGCAGCCCGAGCCGGCGCCGCAGCAGCCGGCCGAGCCCGAGCCGGCCCGGCGCAGCCGCGCAGCCGGAGCCGGCGCCGCAGCAGCAGACCCAGCAGGCCGCGCCGCAGCAGGCCCAGCCGGCCGCCCCGGCGCAGGCCGTCGCCCTGAGCGAGCACGTCATCGAGCGCGGCGAGACCACCGGCACCATCGCCGCCGACCACGGCACGACCGTGCACGAGCTCGTCGGCATCAATGACCTGCCGCACGGCGGGGCGCTGATCTACGCCGGTGACGTCATGCTCGTCCCCGCCGGCGGTGCCGCCACGGGCGCCGGCAGCTACACGGTCGAGCGGGGCGACACCCTGGCGAAGATCGCGGCCTCGCACGGCGTCTCGATCGACGCGCTGGTCTCCGCCAACGACATCGCCGACCCCGACCTCATCCTCGAGGGCCAGGTCCTGCACCTCGGCTGACCGCCCTCCCCGCCGCAGCGGCGGGACAGCTGAGTGGCCCGGCACCGCCCTCCACGTGCTCCCGCGCGTGGATCGCGGGGCCGGGCCACCGGCATACCCGGGTCGCCTCAGGCGCTGCAGGTGCTCACGAGCTCCTCGAGCGCGGCCTGCGCGTCCGTGGTGTCGACGTCGGGGATGTCGATGACGTCCTCGGTGCGGGTGCCCGCCTCGACGACGGCGTCGTTGACCTCGACGAGCGGGGCGTCGATCCGCTCGAGCAGCGCGGCGTGGTCGCCGTCGGCGCCCTCCGCGAGCGTCGACAGCCGCCCGGAGAGCAGGGTCACCTCGGAGAAGGAGACCGGGTCGAGGTCGTCGCCCGCGGCGACGACCTCCAGCTGGGTGGCCGCCCGCTCGTCCAGCGGGGTGCCCTGACCGGCGAGGAAGTCCTGACAGACGGGGTCGTCGGCGACCTCGCGCTCCGGCGCGGCCTCCTCGCTGGCGGTCGTGCCCTCCTGGGTCTCGCTCGGGGTGGTGCTCTCGTCGTCGGCCGAGCAGGCGGTGAGGACCGCCAGGCTCATCACGGTGGCCACGGTCAGGGCACGTCGCATCGGTGGAATCCTCCTGGATCGGGTGGGAGGCCGTCCGTCGTGGACGGCAGGGAGCCGCCTCGACCACGTGATGACAGGGGAGGGCCGGGGCGGGGAGTCATGGTCTCCCACGCCCACGCGGGGTCACCGCGGGGGTCTCACCAGCCCTGCGTGCCGGCGCCGCCCTTGAACGGACCCTGCACCCGCGAGGTGATCCAGCCGCCGTAGAAGTCGCCCTCCTGCGGCACCACGCGCTCCCCGTCGACGAAGCAGCCGTCGTCGGGGGACGTCGCGCCGTCCACGACCCCCGGGGTGACCGCGGCGTAGTCGGCGATCTCCTCGAAGCCCGGAGCCGGGTCGGGGTAGGTCCAGGCCGCCCGGCTCAGCCGCTGCCCGTCGACGACCAGGTCGAAGTAGGTGGCTGACCCCTTGAACTCGCAGGTCGTGCGCCGATTGTCCCGCGCCGGCTGCAGCGTCCCGGTGACGAAGGCCCCGAGCGGGAGGTAGTAGGTCGGCGGGTGCGAGGTCTCCAGCACCCGGATCGCCGCGACGGTCTCGGCGATCGTCTGCCCACCGACCCGGATCACGACGTGCTCCCCGCCGCTCGTGTCGAGCGCGGGCGGTCGCGGATAGTCCCAGACGGACTCGGTCGGTGCAGGCATACCCCGACCATAGGGCGGCGGACGGGCCGCTGCCCAACCGACGCACGGCTCAGCGGCGGTCCGGCAGGGCTGGGGAGAGCGCCTCGCCGAGCGGTGCGGCCAGCTCCAGGGACCGGGTGCGGCTCAGGTGGTTGGTGTCGGTCCAGACGAGCACCCCGTCGTCGACCGCCGGGCACCACCCCTCCGGGCAGAGCCGGTCGCCCGGGTCGACCGCGAGCACCTGCGGTGCGTCGGCGAGCGCACGGTCGACCGGGGCCGACACCGCTGCCAGGGCCTGCGCGGCGGTGCGGCCGCAGCGGTCGACCTGTCTGGGCTGCTCGGCGACGCACTCGGGCACGTCGACGTCGAAGCGCGGGGTCGGCCGGATCGTCGCCAGTGCGGACCCGCCGGCGCCGAGCCCGTCCCAGGCCCGCACCATCCCCGCCGCCATGGGCTCGGTTACCTGCGCCGAGGGCACCACCGCGTCCTCGATCCACAGCCGCGGGATCGGCACCTGCGCGGTGACGACGAGGTCCGGCGGGTCCTCGGCGACGGCGGCGGTCACCTCCTGCAGCCACTCGCGGCAGACCCACTTCGGCCGCTCCCCGGTCATGGGTATGACGTCGGCCGCCGGGCAGCCGGTGTGCGCCATGAGCTCCACCCGCCAGCCGCGCTCGGCACCGGCCGCGGCCAGCGCCGGCATCCACATGGCCGCGTGCGAGTCCCCGACGAGCACGACCCGGGTGGTGCTGCCGACGTCCCCGTCGACGCAGACGGTCGCGCGCTCGGCGCCCGGGAGCGTGTCGCAGCCGTCGTAGAACGGGGTGTAGGCATCGTGCCGGGCCTCGACCGGGCTCGGCTCCACCGCTGCCGCGGGGGAGAGCGGACCACCGGGCCCGAGCACCGGGACCGACGCCACCACCGCCGCGGCGCAGACGAGGCAGGCGGCGGCATACCCCACGACCCACCGGGAGAGGCGGCGGGCGGTGACCCGCACCGAGCCACGCGGGAGCCGCCCGCGGAAGGGCTGCTCGACGAAGCGGTAGGACAGCCAGGCGACGGGGAAGGACAGGCCCACCACGAGGAGCCCGACCGGCCAGCCGAGCTCGCCACCCTCGGTGAGGCCCGCCGCCGCGACGAGCAACGGCCAGAGCCAGAGGTAGAGCGAGTAGGACCAGTCGCCCACCCGCTGCGCCGGGCTCCAGGCCAGCACCCCGCGGGTGCCGCCGGTGACGAAGGGCCCGCCGAGCAGGACCGCCACGGTCCCCAGCGTGGGCAGCAGCGCGGCGGTCCCGGGGAAGGCGGTCGCCTCGTCGAGCAGGAAGGCCGAGGCGAGCACCGCGGCCAGGCCGCCCCAGACCAGGACCAGCGCCACCGTGCGTCCGGTCGCTCGGGCCGCCCACCACGGCCACAGCGACGCGAGGACCGCCCCGAGCGCGAGCTCCCAGACCCGCGTCGTGGTGACGAAGTAGGCGCGGCCGGGGTCCGCCTCCGACAGCCACGCGGACCAGCCGAGCGAGAGTGCGCCGAGGAGGCCGGCTAGCAGCGCGACCCGCCCAGCCGCTCGCAGCCGGCGCACGGGCACCAGCGCGACGAGCGCCAGCAGGACCGGCCAGACGAGGTAGAACTGCCCCTCCACCGCCAGCGACCAGAAGTGTTGCAGCGGCGAGGGTGGGGAGTCCGCTGCGAGGTAGTCGACGGAGCGCTGCGCCAGCCGCCAGTTGACGAGGTAGACCGCGCTCGCCGCCACGTCCCCGGCGATCTCCCGCCAGCGGGTGACCGGGAGCAGCGCGACGGTGATCAGCGCCACACCGAACACCGTGACGCCCGCCGCGGGCAGCAGCCGCCGGGCCCGGCGCAGGTAGAACCGTGGCAGGTCCAGCCGGCCCTGCTCCTGCACCTCGGTGAGCAGGATCTGGGTCATGAGGAAGCCGGACACCACGAGGAAGACGTCGACCCCGACATATCCTCCGGTCAGCCCCGGGACCCCCGCGTGCCAGAGCAGCACCAGGACGACCGCCACCGCCCGGAGCGTCTGGATGTCTGCGCGCATGGGGAAGGTGCCCCGCCTCTCCTCGGTCAGCGCGCATCCTACGGGCAGCCACTACGCTGCACGAATGGGTGAGCGAGAGCGCCGTGGCGTGGGTCGGCTGGGCCGGGTCCGCGAGCTGTTCGGCCGCTCCCGGGCGGGTCAGGACGAGCCGCGGGTGCGCGCGCTGCCGGACCCGGGGGAGAGCAGCGTCGAGGAGCTCCCCCTCACGCCGGAGTCGCGCCGTATCGACGAGGCGGAGCGGGCACGGATCGACGCCGGCGTCGCCGCGGTGGAGGCCGAGGGGGTGGACGTCGACGACCTCACCTCCGTCGGGGCCGGTCTCGACCGCGCGCTCGCGGCCTGGGTGCAGCGGCGCGACGGGGGCCACGACCAGATCGTCGAGCGGTATGCCATGGCCGTGGGCGAGCACCTGCACCGCCGGACCGACCTGGCCTGGGAGGTGGTGACCGACGTCTTCGGCACCGACCTGGCCGTCTGCGCGGGCGACTTCGTGGTCGTGCCGGCCAACCTCGTGGCGGTGCGCTGGATGCGGCGGGAGAGCGGCTGGGTGCCGAAGGTGGTCGGGCACATCGTCGAGGTACGAAGCCGCTGAGCCCGGTCGACCAGGTCTGCCTGGCCGGGGCCCTCAGCCCTCGTCGTCGGGCGGGGGCACCGGGGCGCGGGGCGCCGGGTCCTTGGGGCGGCCGGCCAGCTTCTGGACCCGCCGCATGACCCAGGAGGTCGCGACCTCGCGACCGGTCGCGACATACTCCACCGCGGCGTCGTGGAAGATCGTGGAGCGGATGACCGCCAGGTCCACCTCGCGGCCGAGGAGGAGCAGGGTGTCGCCCTCCTTGAGGGTCTGCTCCATGCCCGGGGTGAAGATCCGGCGGCCGGCGCGGACGAGCACCGCGGGGTAGACGGCGAGCCGGACGTCGCGCTCGTCCGGGTCGCGGACGAGGTCCCCGAGGGTGAGCTCGTGCTCGGTGAGCCAGCGGACGACCGCCGGTGCATTGGTGAAGTCGAGGTCGAGCCGGGTGGAGATCGGCGTCTCGTCGCCGACGACCGCGACGATCTCGTCCATCACCCGACGGTCCCACTCGTCGTCCTCGTGCAGCACGTGGTCGATGAAGCTCCAGTAGTTCGGGGAGGTGATCCGGGCGACCGCCTCGCGCGCCAGCAGCTCGGTGGGGATGAAGACCGAGTCGGCGTCGAAGGCCTGCAACGGGGCGGCGTTGGTCGCGGAGTTCTGCCGGACGGCGATGAAGAGCTGGTCGTTCTCGATCCGCGCGTGCGCCGCGTTGGCCATGTTGACGATGTCGGACTCGGCACCGGCGATGAAGCCGACCGCGTCGGAGACGTCCGGCCGCCCGTCGGCGGGGTCGAGCAGGATGACGTCCAGCCCCGCGCTCTCGAGGTCCCGGGTGACCTCGAAGCCGAAGGTGCCGTCGGCGCACACGACCCACTGCCCCTCGGTCAGGTGGTGCAGCCGGTGCGGCAGGACCGAGCCGCGCTTGCTCATCAGCCAGGACGCCAGCCGGAAGCCGGCCGGACGGCGCAGCGCCATCACGAGGTAGGCGCCGTAGCGGTCGAACGGGTTGATGATGACGTCGGCCGCGAAGTCGTGCATCTGCTGGGCGTGCTCGCGGTCGCTGCAGCGGGCGATGACCATGAGCTCGGGGCGCAGCAGGTTGACCGACATGACCACCGACAGGTTGGTCTCGTCGCTGTCGGTGAGCGCCAGCACGGCTTCGCAGTGGTCGTGCGCCAGCCCCGCGATGCCCAGCATGCGCGGGTCGCGCCCGCTCGCGGCGAAGCCGGGGTGGTCGCTGGAGTAGCCGTCCAGCGCGAGCTGCTGGATGCGGTCCGGGTTCTCGTCGAGCACCACGAAGTCGCGCCCCTGGTCCTCCAGCGCGCGGCAGACCGCCTCACCGGCCTGGCCGTAGCCGACGATGAGCACGAACGGTGTCTGGATGCTGCGCACCTTGCGACCGAAGCGCTGCAGCCGCAGCGCCTGGCGGAAGGTCTGCTCCTGCGACAGCGAGAGCAGGGCGCCGATGCTGTAGGACCAGGCGACGACGGCCGCGTAGATCGTCAGCGTCACCCAGAGCCGCTGGGCGTAGCTGAACTCGTGCGGCACCTCGCCGTAGCCGATGGTCAGCCCGGTGTAGCTGATGACGTAGAAGCTGTCGAAGACGGTCAGCCGGTCCGGGTTCTCCTCCGTCCCCGGCATGGTGCTCAGCCCGAAGGTCATGATCGCGAAGACGCTGACGAGCACGACCAGCGGCGCCCGCATCCGCCGCAGCACCATGAAGACGGCGTCGGTGGTCGGCAGCTCGGCCGGCACGTCGACGCGGTAGCGGCGCAGCGAGTCCGGGCGCGGGCGCGCGGGCTTGCCGCGACCGAGGAGCTGCAGGAGGTTGGCCATGGGCGCCGGGTATGCCGGTCAGCGGCGGCGGTAGGAGACGGTCTCGACGACGAGCAGGATGATCGAGACGACGTTGGCCAGGAAGGCACCGGCCGCGATGGAGACCACGCTGCTCATGTGCTGGCCGGTGAGGCCGCCGGGGTCGACGTGCCGGGCCCAGATCCAGACGAGGGCGGCGACGATGAGCTGGATGCTCGCCACCAGCGAGGTCGCGAGGTGCACCGCGCCGATCTGGGTGCGGTCGCCGAACTTGAGGATCGTGGCGATGATGTTGACGACCACGGCGGCATACAGCTCGTAGACGTTGTGCAGCCTGGGGTTGTCGATGTCGCCGAGGACGTAGCCGAAGTTCAGGGTGGCGGCGAGCAGCACGAAGAAACCGAACACGACTTTCTCGAGATTCACACCCACGACGATAACGCCGCAGGTCTGTCGGCGCTGCTTTCTAGGATGTGCGGTATGGATCTGGAGGAGGCGGGCCGGTTGGCCCGGAGGTTGATGGGGGAGCACGGGCTGCGCGGGTGGAGCTTCGGTCTGGACCGGGCGAAGGTCCGGGCGGGGGCGTGCCACTGGCAGGACCGGCGCATCACGTTGAGCAGGCACGTCACCGCGGCGCACGAGCCGGCGCAGGTGCGGGAGACGCTGCTGCACGAGATCGCGCACGCCCTGGTGGGGCCCGGTCACGGGCACGACGCGGTGTGGCGGGCCCGGGCGCGGGCGATCGGCTCGAGCGGTGAGCGCTGCTACGCCGCGCCGGACGGGCCGGCCGTCGCCGGCCGGTGGCAGGGGCGGTGCGCGGCCGGGCACGTCGTGCACCGGCACCGGCGCCCCACGAGGGTGCTCGTGTGCACCCGCTGCCGGGGTATGCCCCCGCTCCAGCGGGTCATCTCGTGGACCCACGACGGGCGAGCGGTCGACCACGCGGAGCTGGGTCCGGTGGTGCGGCAGACGCTGCGCTCGCTCGAAGCGTTGACGTGACGTCAGGTGCACGTCACGCAGGGCCGGCGAAGTGGTCTGTTCCGTGACCAAAGCGTGACCTGAAAGGGTGTCGCACGGGGCGCGTGTGGGCTAGGTTCCGAGGAGTTGTGCGTGTGATGAGCCCCTGCCCTGAGGTGGCCACGTGAGCACAGACGGAGCAGAAAGGGAGCCAATGGTGGCGACGACGAGGTGGCGACGTGCCACGGTGCCGGCCGTGACGGCGGCCGCAGCGCTGACCCTCACCGGGTGCCTGCAGAACCCCGAGGCCGCGACCGGCGGTGGGTTCGGCGGCGTAGGGGCCGAGCCGGAGGAGGGCGACGGGGTCGTCAGCATCCTGGGCGCCTTCGGTGGTGACGAGGAGGAGCAGTTCAACGCCTCCCTGGCCGAGTTCGAGGAGGAGTCCGGGATCGACGTCCAGTACGTCTCCGACCAGGACTTCACCAACACCATCCAGGTCCGTGCCGACGCCGGCGACCTGCCCGACATCGGGCTCTTCCCGCAGCCCGGTGGCGTGCTGAGCCTCGCCGAGCGAGGCGCCCTGGTGCCGATCGACTCCATGCTGGACTACGACGAGATCGAGTCCACCCTGGTCAACGGCTTCCTCGACTCGGCGCGCTACGACGGCCGGGTCTACGCCGCGCCGATGCGCATGGCCGTGAAGTCGATCGTCTGGTACCCCAAGCAGGCCTTCGAGGAGAACGGCTGGGACGCCGAGCCCGCGACCCTCGAGGAGCTCGACGAGCTCGCCGCCCAGATCCAGGAGAACACGGACACGCCGCCCTGGTGCATCGGCTGGCAGTCCGACCAGGCCACCGGCTGGGTCGGCACCGACTGGGTCGAGGAGTACATGCTCCGGCTGCACGGGCCGGACGTCTACGACGACTGGATCTACCACCGCATCCCGTTCAACGACGAGCGGGTCGTCGAGGCGGTGCAGGCCTATGGCGAGCTGGCCACGGATGACGACGTGCTCGGTGGGTCGCGCGGCATCCTCAACACCCCCTTCGCCGACGCGATGACCCCGGCCTTCGACGAGGACCCCGGCTGCTACCTCATGCGGCAGGGCAACTTCGCCACCGGCTTCTTCCCCGAGGACGTGCAGGAGAACCTCGACGAGGAGGTGGGCATCTTTACCTTCCCGCCCGCGGCGGACGGCTACGACGGTCAGCCCATCCTGGGTGGCGGTGACCTCGCCGCGGCCTTCACCTACGACACCGACACGGCGGCCGTGATGGAGTTCCTGGCCTCCGACCAGTTCGGCGGTCCCTGGGCGCAGGCGGGCGGCTGGCTGAGCCCGCACACCTCCTTCGACGCCTCGCTCTACCCCGACGACACCACCCGCCAGATCGCCGAGATGGGCTACACCTCCGACGTCTTCCGCTACGACGGCTCCGACGTCATGCCGCGTGAGGTCGGCTCCGGCTCGTTCTGGACCGGCATGGTCGACTTCCAGAGCGGTTCGGCCTCCGCCCAGGAGATGGCGGACGAGATCGAGAACGGCTGGCCGCAGTCCGACGAGCCGATGGACGAGGAGGGCGAGGACCAGTGAGCACCACCTCGTCGACCCCTCCCGTCGGGGAGGAGGTGCCAGAGGCTCCGGACACCGGCGGGGTACCGGAGGCGGTCGGCCCCTCGGACGCCGGGCTGCAGCCGGTCAAGCTGCTCATCGGTGTCGTCGGGATCGCCGTCACCATCTGGCTGATGCTCAACCTGTTCCTCGCCTTCGCCTACTACCCCCAGTGGTTCTTCGACAGCAAGATCCTCATGGGTGTGCTGGGCCTGGTGGTCGGGGTCGGTGGCGCGGCCGTCCTCTTCTGGTTCCTCAACATGGCGATCGAGGCGTTGCCGCGGCGGCTGGAGCACGGCGTGATGCCGTACGCCTTCCTGCTGCCCGGCTTCTCCCTCATCGGGCTGATGCTGCTCTTCCCGACGCTGCAGACGATCCACTACAGCTTCGCCAACCGCACGTCGACCGCCTACGTCGACCCGATCTGGGCCAACTTCGCCAGCCTGTTCCGGAGCAGCGACTTCTGGTCGGCGATGTTCAACAACCTGCTGTGGATCGCGATCGTGCCCGCCATCACCGTGGCGCTCGGCGTCGTGGTCGCGGTGCTCGCCGACAAGCTCTCGGCAGGGAGCGAGAAGTGGTCCAAGAGCTTCATCTTCATGCCGATGGCGATCAGCTTCGTCGCGGCCTCGGCGATCTGGCTCACCACGGTCTACGGCTACAACCCGCCCGGCTCGCCGCAGACCGCGGCGCTCAACGCGATCTGGGTCAACTGGTTCGGCGGAGAGCCGCAGAGCTGGCTCGACATCGACACCGCCCGGCTCAACAGCCTGCTGCTCATGGTCATCCTCATCTGGCTGCAGACCGGCTTCGCGATGGTGCTGCTGAGCTCGGCGATCAAGGGCGTGCCGGAGGACACCATCGAGGCCGCCCGGATCGACGGCGCCTCGGAGTGGCAGATCTTCTGGCAGGTCATCATCCCGCAGATCTGGGGCACGATCGTCACCGTCTTCATCACCGTGCTCATCCTGGTGATGAAGGTCTTCGACATCGTCTACGTGCTCACCAACGGGCGCAACGACACCGACGTCATCGCCAACATGTTCTTCCGGGAGATGTTCACCAACCGTGACGCCGGCCGCGCGACCGCCCTCATCGTCGTGCTGCTCGTCGCGATCATTCCGATCCTGATCTACCAGGTCAGGGACTTCCGCAAGCAGGAGGCCATGCGATGAGCGCCGGACGACTCAAGGACGGGCGCCAGCGCAGCCCGTTCTCGATGGTGACCATGCTGGTGCTGGCGATCCTGTGGACGCTGCCCACGCTCGGTCTGCTCGTCACCAGCTTCCGCAGCCGGGACGACGCGCAGAGCAGCGGCTGGTGGTCGGCGATCGTCAACCCGTTCGGGACCTCCTGGACGCTGGACAACTACGTCCAGGTCTTCCAGCAGGCCGACATGGGCAACGCCTTCCTCAACGGGATCGTCGTCGCCGTCCCGGCGACGATCATCCCGATCATGTTCGCCGCCTTCGCGGCCTACGCGTTCACCTTCCTGCAGTTCCGTTTTAAGGAGACGCTGTTCATCATCATCGTCGCGGTGATGGTGGTGCCGATCCACGTGGCCTTCCAGCCGTTGCTCAACCTGTTCGGCCCCAACGGCATCGGCATCGCGGGGCAGTACCTCGCGGTCTGGCTGCTGCACACCGGCTTCGGTATGCCGTTGTGCATCTACGTGCTGCGCAACTACATGTCCTCGCTGCCGTTCAGCGTGGTCGAGTCGGCGCGGATCGACGGGTGCTCCAACTTCCAGATCTTCTGGAAGCTCGTCGCCCCGATGGCCATGCCGGCGATGGCGGCCTTCGCCACCCTGCAGTTCCTCTGGGTGTGGAACGACCTGCTCATCGCCAAGCTGTTCCTCTCCAACGACAACACCACGGTGATCGTCAAGCTGCAGCAGCTGCTGGGCACCCAGGGTCAGGGCGCCGAGCTGCTGACCGCGGGCGCCTTCATCTCGATGGTGCTGCCGATGATCGTCTTCTTCCTGCTCCAGAACTTCCTGGTGCGCGGGATGACGAGCGGCGCCGTCAAGGGCTGACCGGATGCACGACGAGGGCGGGGGTGGCGCACGCCACCCCCGCCCTCGTCGTGTGGTGGGATGAGTCCGTGACACAGGAACTCCCCTGGCCCGTGGCACTCCCGGCAGGTGCCCGCTCCCGGCTCGAGGCGATCCTCGCGCCGCTGCCCGAGCACCGCCGGACGACCTTCGCGCTGCGCGTCGCCCGCCGGCTCGACGAGCTCGTGGCCGGCCTGGCGCCCTACCCCGACCCGCCCGCGCTCGCCGCGCGTGCCCTCGAGCTGGCGGCGAGGGCATACCTCGAGCGGGAGGACGACCTGCACCTGCTCGACGAGCGTCGCTCGCTGGAGCCCGACTGGTTCCAGCGCCCGGACCTGGTCGGCTACGCCGGGTATGCCGAGCGCCTCACCCCGGAGGGACGCTGTCCGCGCTGGGAGGGCTGGCCGACCACCTGCGCGACCTCGGCGTCGGCTACCTGCACCTCATGCCGCTGCTGCAGCCCCGTCCGGCGCCCAACGACGGCGGCTACGCGGTCGCCGACTACCGCGCGATCCGCTCCGACCTGGGCACGATGGCCGACCTGCGCCAGCTGACGACCGAGCTGCGGTCGCGGGGGATCAGCCTGTGCCTCGACCTCGTGCTCAACCACGTCGCCGCCGAGCACGAGTGGGCCCGCGCCGCCCGCGCGGGGGACGAGCGCTACCGACGCTACTTCCACGTCTACCCCGACCGCGAGGTACCGGACGCCTACGAGCGCACCCTGCCCGAGGTCTTCCCCGACTTCGCGCCCGGCAACTTCACCTTCGACGAGCAGCTGGACGGGTGGGTGTGGACCACCTTCAACAGCTACCAGTGGGACCTCGCGTGGGACAACCCCGACGTCTTCGCCGAGGTGGCGGAGGTCATCCTCTTCCTCGCCAACCATGGCGTGGAGATCCTGCGCCTGGACGCGATCGCCTTCATCTGGAAGCGGATGGGGACCTCCTGCCAGAACGAGCCGGAGGTGCACCAGCTGACCCAGGCGCTGCGATCGCTCGCGCGGATCGCCACCCCGGCGCTCATCTTCAAGGCCGAGGCGATCGTCGGGCCCAACGAGGTCGTGCACTACCTCGGCCAGGGGCGGCACCACGGCAAGGTGTCCGACCTCGCCTACCACAACAGCCTCATGGTGCAGATCTGGTCGATGCTGGCGAGCGCGGACGCGCGGCTGGCCACGCACGCGCTCGGCCGTTTCCCGGTCGTCCCGGCCAGCACGGCCTGGATCACCTACCTGCGATGCCACGACGACATCGGGTGGGCGATCGACGACGACGACGCGCGCTCGGTCATGGCCGATGGGCACGGCCACCGGACGTTCCTGTCGGACTACTACTCCGGCGACTTCGAGGGGTCGTGGTCGGACGGGCTGGTCTTCCAGCACAACCCCGCGACCGGGGACAAGCGCATCTCCGGCGCCGCCGCGAGCCTCGCCGGGCTGGAGCAGGCGCTGGCCCGCCAGCAGGAGGCGGTCGGGCAGGAGGCGATCGAGGAGGCCCAGGTGGCGGTCGACCACGCGGTGGCCCGGCTGCTGCTCGGCTACGCCATCGTCTACGGCTTCGGCGGCCTGCCGGTCATCTGGTCCGGCGACGAGATCGCGACCCTCAACGACGCGGACTGGGCGGCGGTCACCGAGCACGCCGACGACAACCGCTGGGTGCACCGGCCGCGGCTCGACCCGGCCCGGCTCGCCGCGGCGCACGCCGACCCGGAGTCCCCCGAGGGCCGGGTCCTCGCCGGTCTGCGCCACCTGGCCACCGCCCGCGCCGCGCTGCCGCACCTGCACGCCAGCGTCGGGGCCACCGTCGTCGCGGCGCCGGACCCGGCGGTCTTCGTCGTCCTGCGCCGGCACCCGGTCGGGCCGATGGTCGGGCTCTACAACCTCACTGCCGAGGGTCGCAGCGTGCCGGGCTGGTGGCTGCGCGAGCAGGGTCTGTCGGTGGAGGCCTCGATCGACGCGCTCAACGGCTACCCGCCGAGCCTGCAGCCCGACGGCTCGCTCTACCTCTCTACCTACCAGCCGGTCTGGCTCGTCCGCCCCTGACCACCGACGCACCCACGCACCGACGGCGGGTGCGCCGGTCGTCCCTGGGCCGGGCGCATACTGTGACGCCATGCGACTGAGCGACCTCGCCGCGACCCTCGGTGCCGACCACCGCGCGGGCGCCGACGGCCCCGACGACCGCGACTCCGACGGCCACGGCGACCGTGCCGCTGACGGCCCCAGCGACCGCGACCTCGGCGATACCGAGGTGACCGGCGTCAGCCACCAGGCCGACTGGATCCGCCCCGGCGACGCCTTCGTCGCGGTGCGCGGCGCCCGCTTCGACGGGCATACCTTCATCGCCGACGCCGTCGCGCGCGGCGCGGTCGCCGTCATCGGTGAGGGTCTGCCCGAGGGCGCCACCTGCCCGGTGCCCTACCTGCGCGTCGAGGCGGTGCGACCGGCGCTGGCCGATGCCGCCACCGCGATCGCCGGTCGCCCCAGCGACGCGCTGAGCGTCATCGGCGTGACCGGGACCGACGGCAAGACGACGACCTCCTGCCTGGCGCTGCACCTGCTGCGCGCGTGCGGCCGGCCGACCGGGCTGCTGTCCACGATCGGCTACGAGCTGCCCGACGGTGTGCTGCGGCAGCCGCCCTCGCACTTCACCACGCCCGAGGCGCCACAGGTCCAGCAGATCCTGCGCGACATGGTGCAGGCCGGGGCGAGCGACGCGGTCGTCGAGTCCTCCAGCCACGCGCTCGCGCTCGACCGGGTGCGCGGGGTCGACTACGACGTCGCCATGTGGACCAACCTCACCGGCGAGCACCTCGACTTCCACGGCTCGATGGAGCAGTACTTCGCGGACAAGGCGCGGCTGGTGCAGCGCGCGCGGCACAGCGTGCTCAACGTCGAGGACACCCCGTGGTTCGACCAGCTCGTGCCGCTCGCGACCGCAGACGGGGGCACGGTGAGCACCTACTCCGCCGAGGGTCACGACGCCGACTGGCGGGCGACCGACGTCGAGGAGGGCCCGGACGCGATCACCTTCACGGTGCACGCGCCGCAGGGCAGCGCGGCGGCGCGGCTGCCGATGATCGGGCGCTTCAACGTCGCCAACGCGCTCGCCGCGATGGCCGGGGTCGCGGCGACGGGGGTAGGGCTCGAGGAGCTGGTCGCGGGGCTGGCGAGCTTCGGCGGGGTCGCGGGGCGGATGGAGATGGTCGAGCGTCGCGACGGCGAGCCGCGCGTCATCGTCGACTTCGCGCATACCCCACCGAGCCTGGAGAAGGCGCTGGCGACCGTGCGGGTGACGACGCGGGGAGCGCTCTGGGTCGTGCTCGGATCGGCGGGCGGGCCGCGGGACCCCTCCAAGCGGGCACCGTTGGGGCGGGTCGCCACCGGGCACGCCGACCGCGTCGTCTTCACCGAGGAGGACCACCGCACCACGCCGCTGCAGGACATCCTGGACGAGATGGAGCGCGGCGCGCGCGAGGCCGGGCGGGACAACTTCGTCTCGATCGGCGACCGCACCGACGCGATCCGGTATGCCGTGCGCGAGGCCGGCGCCGACGACACCGTCGTGCTCGCGGGCAAGGGCCCGGAGGAGACGATGGAGCGTGGCACCGAGCTGGTGCCGTGGGAGGAGATCGAGGAGGCCCGCCGCGCGCTCGCGGCGCGGCGTCGCGAGCGGGACTGAGGGGTTGTGCCGAGCAGAGCGTCCCGTGGCAGTCGTGAAGGGTGACGACTCTTACGGGACCGTGACCTGCTCCACCTCCGGCCGCCGCAGCGCGCGCACGACGAGCACGAGACCGGCGACGAGCAGCGGGATGGTCAGCCACTGGCCCATGTTGAGACCGGTGGCGGCGGCGAACTCGGAGAGCTGGGCGTCCGGCTCGCGGAAGAACTCCACGACGAAGCGCGCCAGGCCGATGCCGATCGCGAAGACCCCGGCGAGCAGGCCGGGCCGCCACCGGGCGCGGGTCCGCCAGAAGAGCCAGAAGAGCACGACGATGAGCAGCGCGCCCTCGAGCGCCGCCTCGTAGAGCTGGCTGGGGTGCCGTGGCTCCTCGCCGGCGCCCGGGAAGACCATGGCCCAGGGCACGTCGCTGGGGCGGCCCCAGAGCTCGCCGTTGACGAAGTTCGCGATGCGGCCCAGCATCATGCCGATCGGCACGTTGACCGCGATGTAGTCGGTGACCCGCAGCGGCGGCAGCTTCTGCCGCCAGCAGAACCACGCCATCGCCACGAGGACACCGATGAGACCGCCGTGGAAGCTCATGCCGCCGTTCCAGGGCATGAGGATCTCCCACGAGGTCCACAGCGAGGGGTTGTAGAAGGTCGCGTAGCCGAGGCGCCCGCCGATGATGATGCCGAAGATCACACCGATCATGAGGTCGTCGACCTGACGCGGCGTGATCGGGCTGCCCGGGGCCTTGGACATGCGGTTGAAGTGCCAGTAGCCGAGCAGGATGCCGACGACATACGCGAGCGCGTAGTAGCGCAGCGTGAAGAAGCCCAGGTCGATGCCCTGGGTCAGCCCGAGGTCCTCCCACCGCAGCGGCGAGTCCTCGCCGGCCGAGCTCGCGGAGAGGTGGGCGAGGTGGGTCAGGAACGACACCCGCCGACCCTAGCGGGCGCGGCTGGACGCGCTCCCCCCGACCGGCCGGGCGGGTCAGGGGCGGTCGCCGAAGGCGGCCAGCACCTCCTCGCGCGGCACGTCGGCGACCGAGGCGTGCTGCCAGCGCGGCTGCCGGTCCCTGTCGACGAGCTGGGCACGGACGCCCTCGGCGAAGTCGGGGTGGGTCGCGAAGACCGGCCCGAGCCGCAGATCCTGCTCGAGCACCTCCTCGACGCTCATCGTCGCGGCGCGGCGCAGGGCCTCCAGGGCCACCGCTACCGAGTGCGGTGACCGCGCGGCGACCTGCTCTGCCGCCCCCTGCGCCTCCGGCTCGGTCCGCTCGCGCAGCCGCCGGAGGATCGCGGCGGCGTCCTCACCGGCGTAGCAGGGGTCGATCCAGCCGCGCTGCTGCTCCAACCAGGAGGTGGGGTCCGGACGGGAGGGGTGTCCGGTCGGGGAGTCCGGGCTGCTGTCGTGGCTGGCGTCGACGGCCGCGGCGAGAGCCTGGGCGTCGAGCGTGGGGTCCTCGCGCAGCGCGGCGAGCAGGTCCGCCTTCGCCGCGGACGGCACGAGGGCGTCGGCCATCCCGAGGAGCACGGCGTCGGCCCCACCGACCGGCGCACCGGTCAGCGCGACGTGCGTCCCGGTCTCTCCGGGCGCGCGGGAGAGCGGGTGCAGCCCGGCCACGTCGGGGAAGAAGCCGATGATCGTCTCCGGCATGGCCAGCTGGGTCCGCTCCGTCACGAGCCGGACCGAGCCGTGCGCCGAGACGCCGACCCCGCCGCCCATGACGATGCCGTCCATCCAGGCGACGTAGGGCTTGGGGTAGGACGCGACGAGGGCGTCGACGGCATACTCCGCCTCCCAGTAGTCGACCGCCTCCTGCTCACGACCGCCCAGGACCGCCTCGCGCAGCGCGCGCACGTCACCCCCGGCGCACAGCCCGCGCTCGCCGGCGCCGTCGATCACGACAGCGGCCACCTGCTCGTCCTGCGCCCAGTCCCGCAGCTGCTGCAGCAGCGAGTCGATGCTGGCCCGGTCGAGCGCGTTGATCGCGCGCGGCCGGTTGAGCCGGACCCGGCCGAGCGGCCCGTCGAGGGCATACAGGACCTCCTCGCCGCGACCGGGAGCCGGCTGCCAGGACAGGGAGACGTCGTCGTCGCGCATGCGTCGAGGCTCTCACGGCGCACGTAGACTCCCCGGCTATGGGTAAGGCATCACGCAAGAAGCGCCAGTCCGGTCAGAGCGCCCCGAAGGCGCGTCCCGCACCCTTCGTCGCGCGCCCCTTCGACGGGCTCGCGGGCGAGAGCGAGTGGGTGGCCATGCGCGAGATCCTGCCCGCCGCCTCCGCCGAGGTCACGCTGAGCGTGCCCGAAGGCACCACCGTCGCCGGGACCGAGGTGAAGGCCGGGGAGCACCCGGTCACCCTGGTGACCGTGCTGCCGGCGGCGATGCCCGCGATCCACCGCGACTCCGGCGAGGTTCTGGTGGCGCTGCAGTCCCGGACCTCCAGCGGCGACGCCTCCCGCGACATCGTGGCGTCGGCGCTCACCGCGCTCGCCAGCGAGCCCGGCACCTCGGTCAACTCGGTGCGTCCCGCGACGGCCGACACCCCCCGGCTCCAGGACGTGCTGCCCGAGGGGCAGGAGCTGGACGTGCAGGTCCACGACGACTTCGGCTTCTGGCTCGGCGAGGACGCGACCGAGGAGATGACCGCCGCCCTGGAGCAGATGAACGAGACCGCCGTCCCCATGACGCGGGTCGAGGGCGCCCGGACGGCCTACTGGTGCCACATGTCCGGCCGCTCCTACATCCGCTGGATCCTGGGCCAGGACGAGGACACCGCGCTGCAGGCGCTCGCCCGGCTGCAGGCGGCGGGCGAGCACACGCTCGGTGAGGGCACCGACCTCATCGGCGCCTTCCGGGCCTGCGGGGTGCTCGTCCCGGTGCTCGAGGTGCCCGCGGACAGCGCTGCGGAGGACCACGCGGAGGCGCTCGCCGCGCTGCAGAGCAGGTATGACGCGGCGCTGGCGCAGGACGAGCCGCTCACCGACGCCGAGCGCCGGGCCCGCAGCGCGCTGGTCTCCCGGCAGGTCACCCTGCGCTGACGCGGGGTCGAGGGCGAGGACGGGAGACGGGATGAGCAGCGTGGAGGGGCCCCTGGAGGGCGTGCTGCAGCGACAGGTCGTCGCCGTGGTCCCGGCCAAGGACGAGGAGGCGCGCGTCGGGGCGACGATCGCCGGGCTGCGGCAGCTCCCCGCGGTCGGCGCGATCGTCGTCGTGGACGACGGGTCCGTGGACCAGACGGCGCACGTCGCGGAGTGGGCCGGCGGCGTCGAGGTGGTCCGGCACGAGCGCAACCGGGGCAAGGCGGCGGCGCTCACCACCGGGGCGGCGCGGGCGCACGAGCTCATGCCCGGCGCCCCGCTGCTCTTCGTCGACGCCGACCTCGAGGGGTCGGCGGCCGGCCTCGGACCGATCATCACGCCGGTGATCACCGGGCAGGCCGACATGACGATCGCCGTGCTGCCGCCTCAGCAGGGGGCGGCAGGGCTGGGGCTGGTCGTCCGCACCGCCGCCGCGGGCATCGCCAGGCTCACCGGCTGGGAGCCTTCGCAACCTCTGTCCGGCCAGCGGTGCATCACCCGCGAGGCACTCATCGATGCCACGCCGCTCGCCCGCGGCTGGGGAGTCGAGGTCGGTCTCACGGTCGACGTCGTCCGGGCGGGAGGCCGGGTGCTGGAGGTGCCCTGCGAGGTGCGGCACCGCGCCACGGGCCGCGACATGGCCTCGCAGATGCACCGGGCCCGCCAGCTCGCCGACGTCTCGCTCGCGCTGGCCGAGCGCTCCGGCGTGCCGGACAAGGTGCGCGACGGCGGGCTCGAGGGCAGCCGCATCGTGCGGGAGCAGGGGTCGCGCCTGGCGCAGACGGCACGCGAGAAGGGTGTCCCGGCGGCCAGGCGGGCGGCCGAGCAGGTCAGCGACCAGGTGCAGCGGCACGGTCGTCCGCTGCTGGACCGGGCTCGTGCGGAGTGGCGCCGCCGCCAGCCACCTCAGGGCTGAGCGCGAGGACCACCGCGCCCGCGGGCAGGAGCACGGCGATGCAGAGGGCGACCGCCGCGATCCCGGAGTCGTTGAGCACCCAGGCCACCGCCATACCCGCCACCGCTGCGGCGGCGACCGGGGCCACCCCGGCGTGCGTCCACAACGGGAGGGACCACGCCGGCCGGCGCACCAGCAGGACCGCCAGCCCGACCAGCGCGAGGACCGCGAGCCAGGACAGCGGATAGCTGACCAGGATGCCGACGCTCTGCTCCAGCTTACGGGTGACGATGCCCCAGGCCTGACCGTCGAGGACGGCCTGCACGAAGGCGCCGAGGTGCGTGCGGCGCTCCGGCCCGCGCAGCCAGTCCAGGACCATCGCCAGCGCCGCCAGCACGGCGGCCCCACCGGCTACCAGCAGGAGCGAGCGCGGGGTCCACCGGACCCCGAGGGCGGCCAGGAGCACCAGCCCGGTGACGACCGCGGTCGCCGGCACGCTGCCGAAGTCGGCGCCCGCCTGGGGAGCCGCACCGAGCACCAGAGCGCCAGCGCCCAGCAGGGCGACGGGGAGCGCCGCCGCACGCCGCGGCAGCCAGGTCAGCAGCGCGGCCATGAGGACCAGCGTGCTCCCCAGGAGAATGCCGTAGCCGACGTTGCCCTGGCCGTAGAACCGGCCCGCCGTCACCGGTTGCAGCCCCAGGACACCGACGAGCCCGAGGCGGGACGACCACAGCGTGTCGATCCCCAGGACGACGAGGGTGAGGGTGGCGACCACGGCGGGTGGAGCCAGCGGGGATCTCCGGGCGCCCGGCACACCTCGGGCGAGCAGCGCGAGGAGGCTGGCGGCGCCGAGGATGAGGGCGACGAGCGTGGGCCACGGCTGCTCGGCCCGCCACCACGGGGCGAGACCGGCCAGGAAGGTGGCTGGCGGCAGGGCCATGAGCACCAGGCGCTGCCGGTGAGCAGGCCGGGCGCGTGGTCGGGTCCCCACCGCCGGACGGCCGCGCCGAGGGCCACGAGCGGGAGCAGGATCAGGGCCAGGGCGCCGAGGGTCCAGGGCGCGAGCCGCTGGGCGTCGCTGACGGCGTCGGCGAGGTCCGCAGCAGCGGTGGCGGGCGCATCGTGATGCCGCTGAGTCTCGGCCACCGGCGCGCCGGGGAGGGCGTCGGTGCCGGGCTCGAGACCGGCCAGCTGCAGCAGGGTCGGCGTGAGGTCGACGAGCTGCACGAGGCCGGCCTGACGGGTGGAGCCCGAGGTGAGCAGGGACGGGGTGGCTCCGTGGGAGGTGGGCGCGACGATCAGTGCCTGGGCACGCGCGTCCGACGTCGTCTGGCCCATGCCGCTGACCACGAGGATGCCGTCTCGCCGCTCGACCTGGTCGACGAGATCGGCCAGCGCGGTGTCGAGGTCGGCCAGCACCTCCGACCGGTCGCTCTCGTAGACCGGCGTTGCCGCGACGAGCTGGATCCGGCAGTCGGGGTCGAGCGCGGGGAGGGCGAGCAGGCCGGCGGTGTCGGTGTCCAGCACCGGTGGACCTCCGGGCCCGGGCTCTGCGATGAGGCCGTGCGTGGTGACGCACGTGCCACCTGCCCGCGCCGGTGCGGTCAGCGCGGAGAGATCCGGCTCGCGGGCCCCCGCACCGTCCCACACCGGTGTGGCGTCGACCCCGCAGCCGAGCGCCTCGCGGTCGGTGCGGGTCCCGACCCCCACGGTGAGCCAGGCGTCGGCGGCGCAGGTGACCTCGTCCGGGCCGCGGAGCACCAGCGCGGCCGACCCGCCCTGCTCCGCGAGCCGATGCAGCGTCGGCGTGGAGTCGCCGACGAGGTCCCAGGTCAGTCCCGGTATGCCCACGAGCACCACCGGTCCGTCGCTCGCCTCCGGCAGCGGACGGGTCGCGGGCGCCTGCGCCGGGGCGACCCCCGCCACCACGGCCAGCGCCGCCAGGCACCAGGAGCCGAGCACGGTGAGGACGAGGGTCCACCCCAGGGCTCGCCGTCCCATGCCTCACCTCCGGATGCATGGTCGCACGACGGCCTGCACGAGCGATGACCTGCGCGGACGCACGCGTGTGCCTCTCTCGGTGCGTCCCCGTGCGTCCCACGCGTGCTCGGGGGCACGCCTGTGACGCACGCTGCTGCACAGGCGTGCTCGAGGTGCGGGTCGGGTGACCACAGTGCTCGGTATGCCCGGCGTCGCGGAGGTGGGGGAGCGCATACCCTGAGCGCGTGGACCTCGAGCTGCTCGCCTGGATCGCCGGTGGGGTCGCCGCGCTCGCCCTGCTGGTCGCGGCCATCGCCTGGCGGCGGCTGCGCGTGGTGGACCGCCGGCTGACCCAGCTGGTGGAGGCCGGGGCGCCGACCACGCCGGAGCGGGAGCGGATCGAGGCGCTCGAGGCCGAGCTCACGACGCTGCGCGGCGACCTCGCGCAGGCGCTGCGACACGTGGCCGTGGTCCGCTACGACGCCTTCGGCGACATGGGCGGGCGGATGAGCTTCTCCGCCGCCGTCGTCGACGACACCGGCGACGGCATGGTCATCAGCTCGATCCATGCTCGTGGCGAGAGCCGGACCTACGCCAAGGGCATCGTCGGCGGCGACTCCGAGATCGTGCTGACCCCGGAGGAGCGCCAGGCGCTCGACGCCGCCCGCACCGGCCAGGACGACTGACGCGTCGGACCGGAAAGGTGTCCGGTCGGGGGATCGACCGGACACCAGGGGTGTCGGGCCGGGGCGAGGGGCGGACCGAAGGGGTGTTCGGTCGGGGGGAGGGGACTAACGGTCAGGAGGGGCGGTGGAGCACGGCCCGGGAGGAGCTCGGCAGGCGCACGAGCAGGCTGCCCGGGTCGATCTGGACCCGGATCGCCAGGGCCGAGCCCAGCGGGTCCCCGTCGATCTCCAGCTCGACCGGCTTGTCCGAGACGATCCGGACCTCCTGGCCCTGGAAGTGGTCCACGCGCTTGTGGCCGATCTTGCGCCGGGTGCTGAGCTGGGCGATCGTCGCCGCCCAGCCCACGATGCCCTCGGGGGACAGGAGCACCGCGTCGATGGTCCCGTCGTCGGCGATCGCGTCCGGCAGCAGCTCCATCCCGCCCTGCAGCTTGCCGACGTTGCCCACCATGACCGAGCGCACGCGGCGGTGCGTGGGGTCGGCGCCGTCGAGCCGCAGGTCGATGGTGAACTGCGGGCCCTTGAGGTGCCGCAGTCCCGCCACGAGGTAGGCCGTCCAGCCCACCCGCGCCTTGAGCTTCTCCGGCACCGAGGCCATCACCTCGGCGTCGAAGCCCAGCCCGGCCATGACCAGGAAGCGGTGCTCCTCGCGCACGTCCTCGTCGTCGCGCTGGTCCACGGCGTCGTCGAAGTCGACGTTGCGCGCCGGGTCGTCCTCGTCCTCCAGCCGGTCGGCGAGCTGGGCCGAGGTGGGCCGGATGAGCTCGAGCCGGCAGGTGTCGATCGGGGTGCTCGTGCCGGTGAGGGCGGCCTCGAGCGCCTCCTCCACGGAGTCGACGGGCAGGTCGAGGTTGCGCGCCAGCAGGTTGCCGGTGCCACCGGGCAGCAGGCCCATCGCCGTCCCCGTCCCGGCGAGCCCGGACCCGACGGTGCGCACCGTGCCGTCGCCCCCGAGCGGGCACACGAGGTCGACGCCGGCCTCCAGCGCCTCCTGCGTCTGCCCCACCCCGGGATCCTCGGCCGTGGTCTCCAGCCACAGCGGCTCGTCCCATCCCCGTCGCTCGCAGACCCGCGTCACCCGGCCGCGGACGGCCTCGACGTCCTCGAACTTCGTCGGGTTCACGATGACCGCAGCGCGGCGCGAAGAAACCATGGGCCGAGGGTAACCGCGCGCCATTAGGCTTTGCCGCATGATCGACATCCGCGACCTGCGCGCCGACCCCGACCGTGTCCGCACCAGCCAGCAGGCTCGGGGCGAGGACTCGTCCGTGGTGGACCAGGTGCTGTCCGCGGACGAGACGCACCGCCGGGCGCTCGCCGAGTTCGAGACCGCCCGCGCCGAGCAGAAGGCCTTCGGCAAGAAGGTCGCGCAGGCCCAGGGCGAGGAGAAGCAGTCGCTGCTGGCGCAGGTCAAGGACCTGGCCGCCCGGGTGAAGTCGCTGGACGCGCAGGCGCAGGAGGCGGCCACCGCGCGCGAGGAGGGTATGCGCCGCATCGGCAACGTCGTCATGGACGGGGTGCCCGTCGGTGGCGAGGACGACTTCGTCACGCTCGAGGAGGTCGGCACCCCACGCGACTTCGCGGCCGAGGGCTTCGAGCCCCGCGACCATCTCGCGCTCGGCGAGGCCCTCGGGGCCATCGACATGGCCCGGGGGGCGAAGGTCTCCGGTGCCCGCTTCTACTACCTGCTCGGTGACGGAGCCCGGCTCGAGCAGGCGCTCATGGGGCTGGCCCAGCAGATCGCGCAGGAGGAGGGCTTCGTCCCGGCGATCGTCCCCAACCTCGTCCGTCCCGAGACCATGGCCGGCGCCGGCTTCCTCGACGCCCACGCCGACGAGGTCTACCGCCTCGAGGCCGACGACCTCTACCTCATCGGCACCTCGGAGGTGGCGCTCGCCGGGCTGCACGCCGACGAGATCCTCGACCTCTCCGACGGACCGCTGCGGTATGCCGCGACCTCCACCTGCTACCGCCGCGAGGCCGGGTCCTACGGCAAGGACACCAAGGGCATCTTCCGGGTGCACCAGTTCACCAAGACCGAGATGTTCGTCTACTGCCGGGTCGAGGACGCCGTCGCCGAGCACGAGAACCTGCTCCGGATCGAGCGGCGCATGCTGGACGCCCTCGAGCTGCCCTACCGGGTCATCGACGTCGCCGCAGGCGACCTCGGCGGTCCGGCGGCCCGCAAGTTCGACTGCGAGGCCTGGGTGCCGACGCAGGGGAAGTACCGCGAGCTGACCTCGACCTCCAACTGCACGACCTTCCAGGCCCGGCGCCTCGGCATACGGGAGCGAGACCCGCACGGCTCGGGCACCCGCGCCGTCGCCACCCTCAACGGCACCGTCGCCACGAGCACCCGGCCGATCGTGGCGCTGCTGGAGAACCATCAGCAGGCCGACGGCTCGGTCCGCGTCCCCGCGGCGCTGCAGCCCTTCCTCGGCGGCCAGGAGGTCCTCACCCCGCTGGCTGAGCCGCCGAGCCCTGCGGATCTCCCTCCTTCGACGGAGGCGTGCCGACCCGGGCGCTGCCTAGGCTGGGTCGCATCCGGTGACGTCGACGAGGGAGTGAGCCGTGATCGAGGCGGTCGAGCGCTGGTTCGGCGTCGACGAGGGCTGGCGACGGCCGACGCCAGGCCCCCAGGAGCGCCGCGCCGACCTGTGGTGGGCCCTGCTCGCGCTCGTCGTCATCGCGATCGGTGAGGAGCTCACCCGGTCGGTGGGCATGCTCGAGGAGGAGCGGGGCGGGGCGTGGGCGCAGTACGCCGGCATCCTGAGCCTCGTCGCCATGGTGGCCGTCCGCCGGCGCTTCCCGGTCGCGGTGGCCCTGCTGGGGGGCACCCACATGATCGTCATGTCCCTGGTGATGCCGACGACCATGTCGCAGCTGCCGGTGCAGATGACCTACTTCCTGCTCATCTTCTCGGGGATGGCCTGGGCCCGGAACCGTCGGGCCCTCGTGCTGGCGATCGGCGTCGTGCTCGTGCAGCTCGTGCTGCTCTTCGCCTGGTCCTACGCGCTGGGCTCGGGGCTGGACGAGATCCGCAGCAACCTGGGCGAGCGGGACGTCGAGCAGGTCGGACCGATCCCGCCGCTGGTCGCGATCGTGCTCTTCTCGGTGCTCGGCAACGTCATCTTCTTCGGCTTCGCGATCGGGCTCGGCCAGGTCGCGTGGCGCGGGGCGCTGCGGCAGGCCCAGGTGCAGGACCAGGCCCGGACGATCCGCGAGCAGACCGCGCAGCTCACCGACCAGGCGGTCGTCGCCGAGCGGCTGCGGATCGCCCGCGAGCTGCACGACGTCGTGGCCCACCACGTCTCGGTGATGGGCGTCCAGGCGGCCGCGGCCCGACGGGTCATGGAGCGTGACCCCGCTGCCGCGCGCACCGCGCTCGGCGCCATCGAGCAGGCCTCGCGCGACGGCGTGGGCCAGATGCGGGACCTGCTCGGCACGCTGCGCACCGGCGAGGACACGGAGTCGACCGGGGCGGGGCGTGCCCCGCAGCCGACCCTGGCCGCGCTGCCCGCCCTGGTCGAGCAGGCCACGACACCCACCTGCGCGGTCACCGCCGAGGTCGTCGAGTCGGTCCCCGACGCCGCGGGCCGGGTGCCGCCGCCGGTCCAGCTGACGGCATACCGAATCGTGCAGGAGGCCCTGGCCAACGTGCGCCGCCACTCGACCGCGCGGCACGCCCGGGTCGCGGTGCGGGTCGACGAGGCCGCGGGGACGATCGAGGTCGAGGTGGTCGACGACGGGTCGCCGCGCCCCGGCACGTCTGGCACCGGCCTCGGGCTACGGGGTATGCGCGAGCGCGCCCAGCACCTCGGCGGCGGTGTCGAGGTGGGTCGCCGGCAGGGTGGGCCCGGGTGGCGGGTCCGCGTCTGGCTGCCGCTGGACGGGCACCGCCCGGCGGGCGGCACCCATGCCGCGACGGAGGCCACGGCCGCAGCTCCGACGCGTGAGAGCGTGGGGCCGTGAACCCGCTGCGCCTCCTCCTCGTCGACGACCAGCCGCTGCTGCTCCAGGGCTTCGCGATGATCCTGTCGACCGAGCCCGACATCGAGGTCGTGGCCCAGGTGACCGACGGGCTTCAGGCGGTCGACGCCGTCGCGCAGCACCGCCCGGACGTCGTCCTCATGGACGTGCAGATGCCCGTCCTGGACGGCATCGAGGCGACGCGCCGGATCGTGGCGGACCACCCCGAGGTGCGGGTGGTCATCCTCACCACCTTCGACCGGGACGACTACCTCTTCGACGCGCTCCAGGCGGGTGCGAGCGGCTTCCTGCTCAAGAACGCCGACGCGGACGACCTGGTCGACGCGGTCCGCGCCGCGGCCGAGGGGCACGCCCTGCTCGCCCCCGAGGTGACGATGCGCGTCATCAGCCGGATGGCGACCGGTGACGGCCCACCGGCGGCGCTCGACCCCACGCCGGCCGAGGGCGAGGCCCTGCCCGAGCTGACCGGTCGGGAGCGGGAGGTGCTGCGGATGATGGCCCGCGGCCTGTCCAACGCCGAGATCGCCGCCGAGGCCTTCGTCAGCGAGGCGACCATCAAGACCCACGTCTCCAACGTCCTGGCCAAGCTCGTCGTCCGCGACCGGGTGCAGGCGGTCATCGCCGCCTACGAGGCCGGGCTCGTGCGGCCGGGCGAGGCAGGGACGGACCTCGCAGGCTGACCTCCTCCGCCCTGAGGATGAGGCGACAATCGGCGGCTCGGCTGATGCCGGGGACCGCCTCGCCGCCTAGCGTGGAGGCATACCGTCCGGCCCGCGCAGGCGGGACCGGCGCAGGCTCTCAGGAGGAGGGACACGACGTGCTCGAACTGGACCGGCTCACCCGGGCCTACGGCGACCACCTGGCCGTGGACGAGGTCAGCTTCACCGTGCCGCAGGGCCGCATGGTCGGCTTCGTCGGCGGCAACGGCGCCGGCAAGACGACGACGATGCGCATGGTCATGGGCGTGCTCGCCCCGAGCGCCGGGGAGGTGCGCTGGGACGGCTCGCCGCTGACCCGCGATGACCGGGTGCGCTTCGGCTACATGCCCGAGGAGCGCGGGCTCTACCCCAAGCAGCCGGTCCTCGCCCAGCTCACCTACCTCGGGCAGCTGCACGGCATGAGCGCCGACCAGGCGCGCGACCGCTCGCAGGACCTGCTCACCCGCTTCGGCCTGGGCGAGCGTCTGAAGAGCAAGGTGGAGGAGCTCTCGCTCGGCAACCAGCAGCGGGCACAGATCATCGCCTCGGTCCTCGGCGACCCCAAGCTGCTCGTGCTCGACGAGCCGTTCAGCGGGCTCGACCCGGCCGCGGTCGACCAGATGAGCGAGCTGCTGCGCGAGCACACGTCCTCCGGTGTCCCGGTGCTCTTCTCCTCCCACCAGCTGGACCTCGTGGACCGGCTGTGCGACTCCATCGTCGTGCTCCACGGCGGCAAGGTCGTCGCCGAGGGCAGCTCGGAGCAGCTGCGTGCCAGCGCCCCGCTGCGCTACCGCCTCACCATGGCCGGGGACACCGGCTGGGTGCGGGGTATGCCCGGGGTCGAGGTCATCGACCTCGACGGGCCGAGCGTGCTGGTCCAGCCGCAGGACGAGCAGGTGGCTGAGCGGCTGCTCGCCGATGCCGTGGGCCGCGGCACCGTCCGCGAGTTCAGCCGCATCCGCCCGACCCTGTCCGAGATCTACCGAGAGGTGGCCGTCGCATGAGCACCACGACCGCACCCTGGATCCTCGTCGCCGCACGGGAGATCAGGGTCAAGCTGACCGACAAGAACTTCCTCATCGGCACCGGCCTCACGCTCGTGCTGCTGCTCGCGGCGATGTTCGTGCCCGCGCTCATCGGCGGAGGCTCCGCCTCCTACGACGTCGCGGTGACCGACGACGCGGCCTCCGGTGTCGTCGCCCAGGCAGAGCAGTCGCTGCAGGCCACCGACGAGGAGGCCGAGATCACCCTGGTCGAGGTGGCAGACCGCGCCGCCGCGGAGACTGCGGTCCTCGAGGGGGACGCGGACGCCGCCCTGGTCGGCGAGCCCGGAGCCTGGGAGCTGCTGCACGAGGGCGGCGCGCCGACACAGCTCGACGGCGCGCTGACCGAGGCGGTCCGCACCACGGCCCTGGCGACCAATGCCGAGGCGGCCGGCACCTCGGTGGCCGACCTGACCTCCGGCAGCGAGCTCGCCCAGGTCGACCTCGCGGCCGACGAGGGCGCGATGAGCGGACCGCTGGCCTACGTGCTCGGCTTCGCTTTCGCCATGCTGTTCTACTTCGCCGCCCTGATGTTCGGCATGCAGATCGCCAACAGCGTGGTCGAGGAGAAGCAGTCCCGCATCATCGAGATCCTCGCCGCCAAGATCCCCACCCGGCAGCTGCTCATGGGCAAGGTGCTGGGCAACACGGCACTGGCCTTCGGTCAGCTCGCGCTCATCACCGCCGTCAGCCTCGTCGGGCTGACCTTCGTCGACCTCGACGTCGCGCTGCCCGGACTCACCCAGGCCATCCTGTGGTACCTCCCGTTCTTCCTCGTCGGCTTCCTCGCGCTGGCCTGCGTCTGGGCGGCGGCCGGTGCGCTGGCGTCGCGGACCGAGGACCTGCAGCAGACGACGATGCCGCTGACGATGGTGCTCGTCGTGCTCTTCATCGTCGGGATCAACCTGGACGGGCGTTGGCAGCAGATCTTCTCCTTCGTCCCGGTCGCCTCGACCTTCGTCATGCCGGTCCGGATCATCGAGGGCGACACCGCGCTGTGGGAGCCGGCCCTCGCGCTGCTCCTGGCCCTCGCCTTCTGCGGGGTGACCATCGCGCTGGGGGCGCGGCTCTACGAGCGGGCGCTGCTGCACACCTCCGGCAGCCTGTCCTGGCGCAAGGCGATGTCGCTCCAGGACTGAGGGCATCGCTACGCTGGCGGCGTGACCAGCACGAACGAGCACGCCGCACCCACCGATCCCTCCTCGTCGCCGCTGCTCGTCGCGCTCGACGTCGACGGCACGATCGTGCATCACGACGGGCGTCTCTCGCCCCGGGTCACGGAGGCGGTCCGCGCGCTGGACGACCTGCCGCACGTGACCGTCGTGATCGCCACCGGGCGGTCGGTCATCTCGACCCTGCCGGTCATGGAGGCGCTGCGGCTCATGACGCCGGAGCGCCCCGCGGTCTGCTCCAACGGCGCGGTGACCGTGGCGGTCGCACCGGAGCAGGCCGACGGCTTCGAGATCGTCGACCAGGTCACCTTCGACCCGGCCCCGGCCATCGCCCTCATCCGCACCCACCTGCCCACCGCGCTGATCGCGGTCGAGGAGATCGGGGTGGGCTTCAAGGTGAGCACCCCCTTCCCCGAGGGCGAGCTGTGGGGCGAGGAGATCGAGGTGCCGGTGGAGGAGCTCACCGCGCGGCCCGCGACCCGGGTGACCTTCCGCGAGCCCAACCTCACCACGGAGGACTTCACCTCCCTCGTGGAGCGGATCGGGCTGCACGGGGTGTCCTACGCCGTCGGCTACAGCGCCTGGCTCGACCTCGCGCCCGAGGGCGTGTCCAAGGCCTCCGCGCTGGAGCAGGTGCGGCGCCGCCTCGGGGTCGAGCCGCACCGCACCGTCGCGGTCGGGGACCAGCGCAACGACCTCGAGATGCTGCACTGGGCGGCTGTCGGGTATGCCATGGGCCAGGCGCCCGAGGAGGTCCTGCGGATCGCCGACCGCACCACCGGCGCCGTGGAGGAGGACGGCCTCGCCGACGCGCTAGCCGAGGTGCTGGACGAGCTCGCGTGAGCGATCCGCTCCTCATCACCTCGCCGGCCAACGCGCGGCTCAAGGCGGTTGCCGGGCTGCGGCGGCGCCGGGTGCGGGACCGGGAGCGGCGTACCCTCGTCGAGGGTCACGACGAGCTGAGCCTGGCGCTGGACGCGGGCGTGGTGCCGGAGCTGCTCCTGCTGTGCCCCGAGCTCGCACCCCCGGGTGCGGTGGCGGCGCTGACCGACCGGGTGGCCGGCGGGCCGACCGAGGTCGTCCACGCCACGCGCGCCGCCTTCGAGAAGACGGCCTACCGCGAGGGCCCTGACGGGGTGCTCGCGGTCGTGCAGGCCGCGTGGGGCGGACCCGAAGACCTGACGCTGCCCCCGGACGCGCTCGTGCTCGTCGGCGAGGGCATCGAGAAGCCCGGCAACCTCGGCGCCATGCTGCGCACCGCTGACGCCGCCGGGGTGGACGCGGTCCTCGCGGCCGACCCGGTGACCGACTGGGGCAACCCCAACACCGTGCGCGCCTCCAAGGGCACCGTCTTCTCGGTCCCGGTCGCCGCGGACGGGACCACGGCGACGCTGGCCTGGTTGGAGGGCCAAGGCATACCGGTCGTCGCGGCGACACCGGACGCCGACCTGGCGCACACCGAGGTCGACTACCGCGGGCCGGTGGCGATCGCCGTGGGGACGGAGCAGACCGGGCTCACCGACGAGGTGCTGCGGCGCGCGGCATACCGGGTGCGGATCCCGATGGTGGGGCGCGCGAACTCGCTCAACGTCGCCACCTCCGCGGCGATCCTCGTCTACGAGGCGGTCCGGCAGCGGGGCTGAGGCGCTGACAGCCGGGGATCAGGCGTGTGCCACGATGAGGGTCATGCGGATCGACCACGTGAGTTATGCGGCTGGACCGGAGGGACTGCAGGCCACGGCGGAGCGCCTGGCGGAGCAGCTCGGGGTCAGCCCGCACGACGGCGGGGTGCACCCGCGGTTCGGCACCCGCAACGTGGTCATCCCGCTCGCCGACGAGCGCTACGTCGAGGTCGTCGAGGTGCTCGACCACCCTGCCTCCGACAAGGCACCCTTCGGGCAGGCCGTGCGTGCCCGCTCCGAGAACGGCGGCGGCTGGATGGCGTGGGTGGTCGCGGTCGAGGACCTCTCCGTGGTCGAGGAGCGGCTCGGTCGGCCGTCGGTGGAGGGGCACCGGCACACGCCGGAGGGCGTCGAGCTGCAGTGGCGTCAGATCGGGGTGCTCAACGTCATCGACCACGGCAACCGGCCGTTCTTCGTGCGCTGGGAGTCGGCGCCGGAGCACCACCCCTCCCGGCTGCAGGAGAGCACGACCCGCCTGACCGGCCTGACCGTCGGCGGCGACGTGCCCGAGGTCCGCGACTGGCTCGGGCTCGCCGACGCGCCGCAGGGCGAGTTCGAGAGCGACATCGAGTTCGGCTTCCTCGAGGACGACGACTGCCCGTGCCTCACCGAGGTCACCTTCTCCACGCCGCAGGGCAGCGTCACCATCTGACGTCCCGGCTGCTGCGGCCCCGCGGCCTGCCGACACGCATACCTGTGCAGGAGCGTGTGTCGCAGGCGTCGTCAGGACGACGGATGTGACACCCGCCCATGCACCACCGTGCCCTCAGGCGCGTCCGAAGCCCCGCAGCCGCAGGCTGTTGAGCACGACCAGCACCGAGGACAGCGCCATCGCGCCACCGGCGATCACCGGGGTCAGCAGGCCGAAGGCCGCGAGCGGGATGGCCAGCGTGTTGTAGCCGAAGGCCCACACGAGGTTCTGCTTGATGACCGTCAGGGTCTGCCGGGACAGGCCGATGGCGTCGGCGACGGTGTCGACGTCCGCGCGCATGAGGACGATGTCGGCGGACTCGGCGGCGACGTCGGTGCCCGAACCCATCGCCATGCCCAGGTCGGCCTGCGCCAGCGCCGCCGCGTCGTTGACGCCGTCACCGACCATGGCCACGACGCGACCCTGCTCCTGCAGCGTCCGGACGTGGGCGAACTTGTCCTGCGGCAGCACCTCGGCGGTGACGTTCGCCGGGTCGATGCCCACCTGTTCGGCGACGGCGGCGGCGGTGCGCGGGTTGTCACCTGTGAGCAGGTATGGCGTGAGGCCCAGGTCGCGCAGCCGCTGCACCGCCTGCGGGGAGGACTCGCGGGCGGTGTCGGCGACCGTGATGAGGGCTCGGGCCGTGCCGTCCCAGCCGACGAGCACGGCCGTGCCGTCGGCGCGCTCCATCGCCTCGACGAGCACCTCGGGGACGACCTCGAAGAGGCTCGCACGCCCCACCGTCACGACGGTGTCCTTGAGCGTGGCACGGACGCCCTCGCCGGGCAGGTTGGTGAAGTCCTCGGCGGTGACGAGGGTGACCCCGCGCTCGCGGGCGCCGGCGACGATCGCCGCGGCCACCGGGTGCTCGCTGCCGGCCTCGACGCTCGCGGCGGCCTTGAGGGCCGCGTGCTCTGGGAGGGACCCAGCGGTGACGACGTCGGTCAGGACCGGGTGGCCCGTGGTCAGGGTCCCGGTCTTGTCGAGCACGACGGTGTCGACGCGACGGGTGGACTCCAGGATCTGCGGGCCCTTGATGAGGATGCCGAGCTGCGCCCCGCGCCCGGTCCCGGTGAGCAGCGCGGTCGGCGTCGCCAGGCCCAGCGCGCACGGGCAGGCGATGATGAGCACCGCCACGGCGGCGGCCAGGCCCTGGGTGAACCCCTGCCCGGTGGCGAGCCACAGCAGCAGCGTCACCGCGGCGATGACGAGCACGGCGGGCACGAAGACCGCCGAGATCCGGTCCGCCAGCCGCTGCACCGGCGCTTGCCGGTCTGCGCCTGCTCCACGAGGTCGGTGATCCGCGCCAGGGTGGTCTCCGACCCGACCCGGCTGGCGCGGACGATGAGCCGGCCGTGGCCGTTGACCGTCGCGCCGGTGACCTGGTCCTGCGGTCCCACCTCCACCGGCATCGACTCGCCGGTGACCATCGAGGCGTCGATGGTGGAGCGGCCGGAGAGGATGACGCCGTCGGTCGCGACCTTCTCGCCCGGGCGCACGACGAAGCGGTCGCCGACGACGAGCTCCTCGATCGAGACGCGGTGCTCGCTGGTCGCCATCGCGCCCGTGCCGGCGTCCTGGCGCAGCACCGCCACGTCCTTCGCGCCGAGCTCCATGAGCGAGGTGAGGGCCGAGCGGCCCTGCGCCTTGGCCCGCGCCTCGATGTAGCGGCCGATGAGCAGGAAGGCCGTGACCACGGCGACGACCTCGAAGTAGAGGTCGTGGGTGAATCCGGTGAACAGCGCGACCACCGACCAGCCCATCGCGGCCGTCGTGCCGACGGAGACGAGGGTGTCCATCGTCGAGGCGCCGTGGCGGGCGTTGATCGCCGCGGCGCGGTGGAAGGGCCACGCGGCCCAGAGGTAGACCGGCAGGGTCAGGAGGAGCTGCGCCCAGTGCCCGGCCGTGCCCGCGGCCTCCCGGACCGGCGGCACCATGTGCAGCACCGCCACGACGAGGGCGAGCGCGGCCGCGACGACCATCCGCAGCCGCAGCGAGCCCTGCCCGACCACGTCGTGCGTCATCGCCGGGGCCCGACCCGGGCCGGTGGCGTCCTCGACGAGGGGAGTGGCGCCATACCCCGTCTTCTCGACGACGCCCACGATGTCGGTGACGGAGAGGGCGGACGGGAACGTGACACTCGCCTTCTCGGTGGCGAGGTTGACGCTGGCCTGGACGCCGTCGACCTTGTTGAGCTTGCGCTCGATCCGCGCCGAGCACGACGCGCAGGTCATCCCGCTGATCGCGAGGTCGACGTGCTGGGTCTCGCCGGGGGCGTCGGTGGTGGTGCTCATCTCAGGTCTCTCCTGCATCTCCCTGACCGGGCGTCGCGAATGGTTGCGCTGGGCTCGACCGGGCGTCGCGAATGGTTGCCTGCCCTCAGGCCTGGGCGGTGTATCCGGCCTCCTCGACGGCCGCGCGGGCGGCCTCGAGATTGAGCGGCCCGTCGGAGGTGACGAAGACGTCGGTGTCGCCGCCCTTGACGAGGTCGTCGACGCGGACGTCGAGGACGCCGTCGACCTCGGTGAGCTCCTCGGTCACCGAGGCGACGCAGTGGCCGCAGGTCATGCCGGAGACGACGAGCTTGGTGGTCTGGTTGGAGACGGGAGTATCGGTCATGGGGTGCTCCTTCGCGATGGTGGGGTATGCCGGTGGCTGCGTCGGCGGCACGGTAGGCCGCCCGGCTGGGTGTCGGCTGGTGTCAGCTGCGGACGAGCCGCGCGATGGCCGCCGAGGCCTCGCGGACCTTCTCGTCCTTGGCGTCCTCGGACTCCGCGGCGGCGTCGACGACGCAGTGCGCGATGTGGTCCTCGAGCAGGCCGAGGCTGACCGACTGCAGCGCCTTGGTGGCCGCGCTGACCTGGGTCAGCACGTCGATGCAGTAGGTGTCCTCCTCGACCATGCGGGCGATGCCCCGCACCTGTCCCTCGATCCGGCGCAGGCGCTTGAGGTAGTCGTCCTTGGACCCGGTGTATCCGTTCACAGCCACGGCAACAGCATACCCCCTATGGGTATTTTCGCCAACCCTTGGTGCAGCCGCCCGACGACGACGGTGGGCGAGGGCCGGCCCGTCCGGCGGGCGGCGCGGGCGGGCGGTGGCTACCGTGACGGGATGAGCGAGCAGAGCAGCACGTCAGGGTCCGAGGAGTCCGACGCCCGGTAGGAGGCCGCCGAGCACGTGGTCGACCGGGTGGAGAGTTGGGACGAGGGCGCGGAGCCCGACACGATCCGGCAGGACCTGGAGGAGGGCATGGCCCAGGCGGAGGTCGAGGTCGACGAGCGCGACCTGGACCAGATGGCCACGGAGATCCATGACCAGGGGAGCACCGACACCCCCGAGGTGGGGTGAGAGCTGGGGTGCGTCTGCTCCTCCTGGCCGACACCCATGTGCCGAAGCGGGCGAAGGACCTGCCGGCGCCGGTGTGGGACCGCGTAGCGGAGGCCGACGTCGTGGTCCACGCCGGGGACTGGGTCACCCCCGACCTGCTGGACACCCTCGAGCAGCGCTCGTCCCGTCTGGTCGCGGTGTGGGGCAACAACGACGGGCCGGAGCTGCGACGTCGGCTGCCCGAGGTGGCGCGGACCGAGATCGGCGGTCTGCGGTGGGGCGTCGTGCACGAGACCGGCTCCAAGGAGCGGCGGCAGGAGCGGATGCGCGCGGCATACCCGGACCTGGACGTCCTCGTCTTCGGGCACAGCCACATCCCCTGGGACACCGAGCACGACGGGCTGCGGTTGCTCAACCCCGGCTCACCGACCGACCGTCGGCGTCAGCCGCACTGCACCTACATGACCTGCACCGTCGCCGACGGGGCGCTCGACGAGGTGACTCTCCACCGGCTCTAGGTCGACGGGCGAGCGCTCAGATCCGCTCGACCCGTTCGGCCTGCGGTCCGCGGTCGCTCTGGCGCACCTGGTAGCGCACCCGGTCACCCGGGAGGAGCCCCTCGTCGTCACGCAGCACCGACACGTGGACGAAGAGATCGGCCCCTCCCGCGTCAGGGGTGATGAAGCCGAAGCCCCGCTCGGCGTCGTAGCGGGCGACGACCCCCTCCCCACCACGGGCTGCGGCACCACGGGCGTCGCCCCGGCCCGGGCCGCGAGCGTCGCGCTGCGGTGCGCCACCGGGGGCGTCGCGACGACCCGACCTGGGGCGGCTCGCGGCTGGCGCAGGGCGGCGTCCGCGGGACGAGCCGCCCGCGAGCCGGACGTCGCGGGCCTGCGGTCCCCGCTCGCTCTCGACGACGTCGAACATCACCCGGTCGCCCTCGTCCAGCACAGGGAGGTCGTCGGGCAGCGCCCGGGCGTGGACGAAGACGTCGGGGCCGCCGGAGTCCGCGGCGATGAAGCCGAAGCCCTTGTCCTCGTCGAACCACGACACCGTGCCGTCCGCGCAATCGGATGTCGCGGCGCCCTGCCCTGCCTCCGCGCCGAGCGGGAGCAGGTGGTCGGCCTGTGGTCCCTTCTGCCCGTCGACGACGAGGAAGGCCACCCGCTGGCCCTCGGAGACGACGCCGTCGCCGACGATGGCCGTGCTGTGCAGGAAGATCTCGTCACCCCCGCCGTCAGGGGTGATGAAGCCGTAGCCCTTGGACGGCTCGTACCAGGACACGGTGCCGAGCACGCCCAGTGGTGCGTCGGCGGACCGGTCGGCCGTGACCCGGACGGCGCGTGCCTGCGGGCCGCGGTCCCCCTCACCGATCTCGAACTCGACCACCTGTCCCTCCCGGAGCACCTTGGTCGCGTCGCCGCTGAGGATCTCGGAGGCGTGGACATACAGGTCGTCCGCCCCCTCGCCGAGGGCGATGAAGCCGAAGCCTCGGTCGGTGTCGAACCAGCGGACGGTTCCTTCGGTCACGGTGGGCTCCTGGGGTGACGGGGTGAAGTGGTCTGCCTCCAGTGTCCCCGACGCCGGGCCGGGGTGGTGCACGCGCTCCGCGGACGGCGCCGGCCCGCGATCGCGCCCAGTGGCCCAGGTATGCGGTCGGATCCAGGCTGCGGGTGCGCCCACGTGGGCCACTCGATCACGTGGCGCAGCGCCGGTCAGACGGGCTCGAGCGGCCGGTGCGGTCCGGGCGGGAGCGTGGCCTCGATGTCCTGCCCCGGGCGGATCTCGCCGCCGCGCTCAGCCGACCGGCGCGAACTCGCAGAAGCTCGCGTAGTGGTCCTCGGTGTAGTACCAGACCTCGGGGTCGACCTCGCCGCCCCCGGTCACCACGCGCTTGGCGCCGCGGTGTCCGAGGCCCGGCGTCTCGACGGTGAACTCCTGGTAGTAGTCGAACGACTCGTCCGGCAGGTAGCCCTCCCGGTTCTGGAAGGTCGAGCCGTCCTTGCCGTAGTCGTAGGGGCCGCCCGCCTCGATGTCGTCGACGACCGGGTCCAGCTCGGCCGGGAGTATGCCGTCGGCGCAGGCGTCGATGTCGTCCCAGTCGCGGGTGTCGGTCCCGACCGGCTCGCCCTCCGCTGCGCCCGCCGGGGTCTCCTCCTGGGTGGGCTCGTCCGACGTGGGCCCGTCGGACGTGGGCTCGGGCGTCGTCGCGGTCGGCCTCGCCGCTGCGTTGGTCGCCTCGGACGGCTCCTCGTCGCCGGTCCAGCCGCCCTGCCCGAGCGCCAGCACGAGCACGAGCACGGCGCAGAGCACGAGCAGCACGGCGGCGACGGGGCGCGACAGCCTCACGGCTGCTCCCCGTCCTCGGCCCGGCGCGCCCCCAGGGCGACCACGGCCAGCGACTCGGCGTCGTCGAGGATCTCCGAGAGGATCCACCAGGCGCGCCCGTCCCGCTCGGCGAGGGCACCGGCGTCCGCCCAGAGCAGGGCCACCTCCTGCCCGTCCCAGACCTCCCCGAGGTCGCGCAGCGCGTCGGCGAGAGCGTCGAGGTTGGTGGCCGCGGTCGGCGGCAGCCGCAGCGCCTGGGCGACCTGCGCCTGCGTCTCGCGCAGACCGCCGCCGCGCGGGGTGGTCACCTCGGCGACGGCATACCCTGCCTGCGCGAAGTGGGCGCGCGCGTCCTCGGCGCGCTCGGCGGGGAGGATGATCACCGCTGGTCCAGGTGGGCGACGAGCTCGGGGGCCAGGCCGACGTAGGTCGCCGGGGTGAGGGCCACCAGCCGCTCCTCCTCCTCGGCAGGCAGCCCCAGGCCGCGGACGAAGTCCACGAGCTCGGCCTGCCCGATCCGCCGCCCGCGGGTCAGCTCCTTGAGCCGCTCGTAGGGGTTGCTCATGCCCTCGACGCCGCGCGCCGCGAGCGCCCGCATGACCGACTGGACCGGCTCGGCGAGCACCTCCCAGTTGGCGTCGAGGTCGGCGGCCATGGCCTCCGGCACGGCGTCCAGCCCGGCGAGGCCGCGGCTGACGTTGTCGAGCGCGAGCACGCTGTGCCCGAGCGCGGTGCCGATGTTGCGCTGCATCGAGGAGTCGGTGAGGTCGCGCTGCAGCCGGCTCGTGACCAGCGTCGAGGCGAGCACGTCGAGGAGCGCGTTGCTGACCTCCAGGTTGGCCTCGGCATTCTCGAACCGAATCGGGTTGACCTTGTGCGGCATGGTGCTGGAGCCGACCGTGCCCTGGCCGCGGACCTGCGCGAAGTAGCCCATCGAGATGTAGGTCCACATGTCCGTCGCCAGGTTGTGCAGGATGCGGTTGAAGCGCGCGACGTCGGCGTAGAGCTCGGCCTGCCAGTCGTGGCTCTCGATCTGGGTGGTGAGCGGGTTCCACTCCAGCCCGAGGTGCTCGACGAAGGTGCGGCTGACCTCCTGCCAGTCCGCGCCGGGCACCGCCTCGACGTGCGCGCCGTAGGTACCGGTGGCCCCGTTGAGCTTGCCCAGGTATGCCACCCCCTCGACCCGGCGCAGCTGTCGCGTCAGCCGGTGCGCCAGCACCGCCAGCTCCTTGCCCATCGTCGTCGGCGTGGCCGGCTGCCCGTGCGTGTGCGCCAGCAGCGGGACCTCGGCGAGGTCGTGCGCCATGGCCGTCAGCTGGTCGACCAGGGCGCGAGCCCGCGGCAGCCAGACCTCCTGCACCGCGCCCTGAACCATGAGCGCGTACGACGTGTTGTTGATGTCCTCGCTGGTGCAGGCGAAGTGGATGAGCTGCCCCAGCGCCTCGGCCCGGGAGGTCCCCTCGGCGCTCCCGTCACCGCCCTCGCCCCCGGCGCCCGCCCCGGTCAGCAGGTCGGTGAGCCGACCGCGCAGGAAGTACTCGATGGCCTTCACGTCGTGCACCGTCTCGGCCTCGATGACCTTCAGCTCACCGATCGAGTCGGCGTCGAAGTCGACCACCAGTGCCCGTAGGGCCTCCTGCTCCTGCGCCGAGAGGCGGGGGGCGCCGGGCACCACGTCGTGCTCGACGAGGTGCAGCAGCCACTCCACCTCGACGTGCAGCCGCGCCCGGTTCAGCGCCGCCTCGGAGAGGTGGTCCACGAGCGGCGCGACCGCGCCGCGGTACCTCCCGTCCAGGGCACCCAGGGCGATGCTGGGGGAGAGCTCGGCGAGCGGCGTGCGGGAGGCGGGCAGCGGCATACCGGCATTGTGGCAGGCAGTGGCGACGCCCCGGGCATCGTCGGTGTCAACTTCGGGTTGACTGGATTTGGCGTCAAGACTATGTTGACATCATGACGACACCACAGGACCGTATGCGCACCTTCCGGATGACCTCGGGGGTGGCGGTGATCCTCGCGGGCTTCGTGAGCTACTACGTCTCCCGGCAGATCGACGGCGGCTTCTGGCACGGCTTCTTCCAGGGCGCGACGCTGGCGCTCATGGTCCTCGGCGCCTTCCTCGTCGGGAGCGGGCGGTGGCCGGGGCGCCGTCGTGACGGCGACGAGGAGCAGCACTGGCTGCCGAGCCGGGACGGGCGATGACTGGTCCGGCGCAGGGCGCGCCGCGGGAGGAGGACGAGGACCTCGTCGTCGCCCTGGGGAGGGTGATCGTCGGCGACGGGGGAGAGGTGTCGGTGGCCGGTGGCACGCTGGAGACGGAGGAGCACCTCCGGCTGGTGCGGCGGTGCGCCGAGGCCCACGAGGGCACCGCGGCGTTGCTGCGGCAGGCGGTCGGCTCGGCCCGCGGTGCGGGCGTGAGCTGGGCGCGGCTCGGAGCGGAGCTGGGTCTGTCCCGGCAGGGTACGCAGCAGCGGTTCGGCGAGTCGGCCGGGCCGGGGGAGGAGGACGACGATGGAGCGGACCAACGGTGGTTGGGCCCGGTCACCGCCGTGGACGAGATGGGCGAGCTGGAGCTCGCGGGCGAGCTGGGGTGGCACACCGTCGAGGCCGGGATGTTCCGGCACCGGATGGTGCGGACCGGCACGCGGTGGGAGCACCGACGGGTGATCTGGACCCGGCCCGTCCGGCACTACCTCACCGAGGGGTGGCAGGTGGGGGCGCGGGCCTTCCCGTGGCTCTACCTGGTGCGGGACACCGGGCTCCCGGTGGGCGACGCATCCTGAGCTGCCGGCGCCGCGGTCAGCGCTTCTTGGCGTCCGGGTCGATCTCGTCGGCGCTCACGTAGTCGCCGGTGACGCGGTCGCGGTGCTCGCGAGCGATGCGGGTGGCCTCCTCGGCCTCCTGGTGCAGCTTGTCGGCGTGCTGCTGGGCCTCGCGCGCCTTGGCCTGCAGCTCGCGCGCCCGCTCCTCGGCGCTCTGGGCGTACGACTCGCCCGACTGCGCCTGCTCGCGCAGCCCGGCCGCCTCCTCGCGGGCGGCCGCCAGCCGCTTGTTGCGCGCGACGACCGCCCAGGCGGCCAGCGCCGCCACCACGACGACGGCGATGACGACGATCCAGACGATGGTCGAGGTGTCCATGACCGGCAACCTAGCCGATGTGCTGCGGGACCGCTCGGCCGTCCGCTGCGTCCGCGGCACTCCGGCCGACCCGGTGCTCGGTCCAGCGTCCGGTCACCGGCGCGGTGTGGCTGACGAGCACGACCGCCCGGCCACCGCCCACCCTGTCCAACAGGCCGCCCAGGGCCCGCTGCGCCGTCGCGTCGTCGAGGTGGGCCGTCGGCTCGTCGAGCAGCACGACCGGCCGCTCCGAGAGCAGCGCCCGGGCCAGCGCGAGCCGGCTGCGCTCGCCGCCGGACAGCCCTGTCAGCGGGGTGTCGAGACCGTGCGGCAGTGTGCCGAACCAGCCATCCAGGTCGACCGCCACGACGGCGTCCAGCTGCTGCTCGTCGGTGGCGCCCGGCGCCGCCAGGGCGAGGTTGGCGCGCACCGACCCGGCGAAGGCGTGCGGCTCGTCGTCGACGACGGCCAGCAGCGCTCGGGTCTGTTCCAGGTCCAGGGCACGCACGTCCGAACCGCACCGGCACCCTTGGCCCGTGTCCGCGTCCGCGTCCGCGCCGGCCAGCAGGTAGTCCCCGCCGCTCGGGTCGAGGTGGCGCGCCAGCACGGCGAGGGCGGTCGACTTGCCGGCACCGTTGGGTCCGCTGAGGCGGATGCGGTCGCCCGGCTCCACGACGAGGTCCAGCAGGTGCAGGTCGGGGAGCGTGGACCCGGCGGGGGGCCTGGCACCGGTCGCCCCGTCCCCGGCCGCACCGTCCGCCCGGGGCGTCCACCGGGCCGAGGCCCCGCGCAGCTCCAGCACGGGCGGTGCGGGTGGCACCGGGGTGGTGCCCCGGCCGGCGACGGCCGGCTCCTGACTGACGAGCGCCTCCAGGCGTGCCGCCGCCGACCGCGCGCGGGCCCGGGCGCCCGCCACCTCGGGCAGGCCGGCCCAGGCGTCGGCCAGCGCGAGCGGCACCAGCGCCACGAGCGCGGCGTAGGGCCCGCTCAGCGTCCCCTCCGCCCGCGCCCCCCAGGCGAGCAGCCCCACGAGCGTCGCGGTGACGGCCACGACCACCCACGTGACGGCGAGCCCGGCCGCCCGGGCCCGGGTGAGCCGGGCCTCGGTGCGCCGCTGCGCCGCCTCCGCCTGCAGCACCGGGGCAACCAGCTCCCGATGCCCGCCCACGGTCCCGGCGACGGCCTGGACCGCGAGCAGGTTCGCGACCAGGGCGGTGACCCGGTCCCGGACCTCGCCGCGCTGCGCCACGGCGGCGTCCTGCGCGGGGCGCTCCGCGGCATACCCGAGGGCGGTGAGGAGGGCGACGAGGAGGCCACCGGCGGCCACGACGAGACCCGCGATCGGCAGGTGCCAGCCCGCGATGGCCGCCCCGACGAGGGTGGCGATGAGGGTGGACCAGGCGGGCACGCTCACCCGCACGTGCTCGTCGACGACGTCCTCGAGGTCGCGGGCGGCGGCGGTGAGCACCTGTCCGCGGCTGCGTCGCCCCAGCCGGGCGGGGGTGAGCGGGATGAGCGCGGCGTAGAGGTCGGCCCGCCGCCGGGAGAGGTCGTCGAGGGCCACGTCGTGGCTAACCACGCGCTCGGCGTAGCGGAACACCGGCCGGAAGATGCCGAACGCCCGTACCCCGACGATCGCCACGAGCAGGGTCAGCACCACGGGCATGGTCGAGGCCTGCACGATGAGCCACCCCGAGGTCGCGGTCAGCGCCACCCCGCAGCCGACCGACGCACCGCCCAGGAGGCAGGCCAGCGCGAGCCCACGCCGGCCGCGCGGGGTGCGCAGGGGCGCGACCTCACCGGGGCGGCGACCGTCGGCCGGCTCCTGGTCGGCCCCGGTCGGGTGGGGTGCCGCGGCCGACTCACCCCGACGGCCGTCGTGCCGAGCCGAGTCCGCAGCGGCCGGCTCGCCCCGACGGCCGCCTGCGGAGCCGACGCCGCGGCGGCGTCGAGGCGCCACCGGTCGTCCGCGAGCGCGGCCAGGTAGCAGTCGTGGGTCACGACGACGAGCCGGCGCGTGTGGGCGAGCCCGGTGATGACCTGGTGCAGGACGGGTATGCCGTCCACCGCCACGTTGGCCGTCGGCTCGTCCAGCAGGAGCAGCGGCGCCGGGGAGAGGGTGGCGCGGGCGAGGGCGAGCCGCGCCCGCTGGCCGGCCGACAGGCCGAACCCGTCGTCCCCGAGCCGGGTGTCCAGCCCGTGCCGGTCAGCCAGCTGCGCCCACAGCCCGACCTCGGTCAGCGCCGCGGTCATCGCGGCGTCGGTCGCGTCCGGGGCTGCGGTCGCGAGGTTGTCGCGCACGGTGCCCGGCAGCAGCAGCGGCCGCTGCGTCGCCAGGTGCGCCGCGGGGGCGCTGACCGTCCCGGACGCGGGGGTGCGCAGCCCGGCGAGCAGCTCCAGCACCGTCGTCTTGCCGGCCCCGCTGGGCCCGGTCAGCACGGTCAGGCCGGGCCCGGACGACGTCGTGAGGGTCAGCCCGTCCAGGGTGCGGACCCGGCCGGGGTGGGCGTAGGAGACCTCGGCGAGCCCGATGGGCCGCCCGGCCGGTGTCGCCGGACGGGCACCACGGGCACTACGGGCCTCCCCCAGCACCCCGTCGTCGGCCAGCTCCTGCAGCACCTGCGCCCCGTCGGCGGCGTTGTGGAACTCGGCGCCGACCCGGCGGACCGGCCAGTACGCCTCGGGCGCCAGCAGGATCGCGGTGAGCCCGACGACGAGGTCCATCCCGCCGTGCGCCAGCCGGAGCCCGACCGCCACCGCCACCATCGCCACCGAGATCGTCGCCAGCAGCTCCAGCGCGGCCGTCGACAGGAAGGCCGTCCGCAGCGTGGCGACGCTCGCCCGCCGGTGCCGCTCCCCGACCTCGCGCACCACGTCCACCTGCGCTCGCGCCCGCCCGTAGGCCACCAGCGTCGGCAGGCCCCGCATCACGTCGAGGAAGTGCCCGGCCAGCAGCTCCATCGCGCCCCACCGGCGCTGCGTCTCGTCACGCGTATGCATGCCGATGAGCGCCGCGAAGACCGGCAGCAGCGGCAGCGTCAGCACGACGATGAGCGCGCTCCACGGGTCCACCACCACGAGGGCGACCAGCGCCAGCGCCGGCACCACGGCCGCGGTGACGAGCGCGGGGAGGTAGCGGGCGACATACGGCTCGAGGGCGGAGACCCCGTCGGTGGCGCGGGTGAGCGCGACCTCGGTGCCTGGCCGCCCCTCCACCGGCCGCGCCAGCCAGTGCCGCAGCAGCGCCTCCCGCACGATCCCGACCACGCGCAGCCCGGCGCGCCGGGCGACCAGCTCGCCCGCGCCGGCGAGCAGCCCGCGGGTCACCAGCAGCGCGACCAGCCAGCCGAGGTATGCCGTGAGTTCCTCGCGCTCGCCCCGCACCACCGCGCCGACGACGAGGGCGAGGGTCACCGCCTGCGCGATCGCGACGACCCCCGAGAGGACGCCGACGACGGACAGCGAGGCCACCGGGCCGCGGGTCGCCGGGAGGGCCCGCAGCAGGGCGGGGTCGAAGGGTCGCACCGGCTCAGTGCTCCTGGGCGCTCACGTCAGCGGCCCGCCCCGACCTGGTCGCCCTCCACGACGGCGGCGTGGTGCACCTGCGTCGGGATGTGGTGCCCCGAGACCCGCTTGCGGAAGGTCCAGTAGCTCCAGGAGGTGTAGATCAGCATGATGGGGGTGAAGACCAGCGCGACGACGGTCATGATGCCCAGCGTCTTCTGGCTCGAGCTGGCGTTCTGCGTGGTCAGCGACCACGCCGGGTCCAGGCTGGAGGGCATCACGTCGGGGAAGAGCGCCAGGAAGAGCGAGGCGGTGGCCAGCCCGATCGCGGCGAAGGTGCCGGTGAAGGCCCATCCCTCCCGACCGCGACCGGCCATCAGCAGGCCCCCGACGAGGCTGGCCGCGGCGATGCCGGTGACCGCCCATGACAGACCCGATCCGCTGCGTGCCTGCAGGATCGCGAGCCAGGCCACGGCCAGCACCGCGGCGACCAGACCGAGCCGGATCGCCAGGGCGCGGGCGTCGTGGCGCAGCTGCCCGTCGGTCTTGAGCGCGACGAAGAGTGCGCCGTGGGTGAGGAAGAGGGTGAGCGTGGTGAGCCCGCCGAGCAGCGCGACCGGTCCGAGGAGGTTCCAGAAGCCGCCGACATACTCCATCTCGGCGTCGATCGGCACCCCGAGCACGATGTTGGTGAAGGCGACACCCCACAGCAGCGCGGGGACGAAGGACCCCACGACGACCATCGTGTCCATCCGCGCGCGCCATGCGGCCGAGTCGACCTTGCCGCGGTACTCCAGCCCGATGCCGCGCAGGATGAGACCCACGAGGATGAGCAGCAGCGGGAGGTAGAACCCGGAGAAGAGGGTGGCGTACCAGTGGGGGAAGGCGGCGAAGATCGCGCCACCCGCGGTGAGCAGCCAGACCTCGTTGCCGTCCCAGAAGGGGCCGATCGCCGAGAGCATCTGCCGCTTGCGCGTCTCGCCGGTATGCGCGGTCGCACCGTCGGCGGACGCCACGTCGGCCCCGGGCTCGTCGCGGCCGAGCACGGGCAGCAGCATGCCGACGCCGTAGTCGAAGCCCTCGAGGCAGAAGTAGCCGATCCACAGGACGGCGATGAGGATGAACCAGATCGTGCTGAGCTCCATGATGTCCGTCCTGACTCAGTAGGTGAAGACGAAGGCGTCGTCGTCGTCGCGGGTGCGGGGGTCGTAGGACGCGTCCTCGGGGACCTGCTCGGCGCCCGCCCTGCCGTAGCGCAGGGTGAGCCCGACCTCGACCACGGCCAGCGCGCCGTAGAGCAACGTGAAGACGATCATCGACGTGAGGACCTCGCCCGCGCTGACACCGGGCGAGACGCCGGTCTGGGTGGTCATCAGCCCCATGACGAGCCACGGCTGGCGCCCCATCTCGGTGAAGATCCACCCGAAGGAGTTGGCGAAGAGCGGCAGGAAGAGCACGCCCGCCGCGGCATACCCCCAGAGGCGGTGGCTGAGTCGGGGCACCTCGGTCTCGTTGCCCCGACCGCGCAGGACCCAGAGGACGACCGCGGCGATGCCCATGGCGGCCAGCCCGAGCCCGATCATGAGCCGGAAGCTCCAGTAGGCCAGCGGGACGACCGGGCGGTAGTCCTCGGCGGCGGTCAGTTCGGACCCGGAGTAGGTGAGCTCGTAGCGCTCCTGGATGTGGTCGATGCCCTCCACGGCCCCGTCGAGGGAGCCGGTCGCGAGGTAGGAGAGGAGCTTGGGGACGGTGAGCGCCCAGACCTCCTCCTCGCCGTCGAGGGTGCCGACGGTGATGATCGAGAAGGGGGCGCCCTCGCCCTCGGGGACGTCCTCGTAGAGCGCCTCGGCGGCCGCCATCTTCATCGGCTGCACCTCGGTCATGATCTTGCCCTGGATGTCGCCGGTGATCGCCGACCCGGCCCCGGCGAGGAGGACGGTGACGGCCCCGAGCCGGGCCGCGCGGCGGTACATCACCCGGTCGGTGCGCGGCGTCGCCTCCCGCCACAGGTGCCAGAGCGCGAAGGCGAGGACGAACGCGCCGCCGGTCATGTAGGCCGCGGTGATGACGTGCGGGAAGGTCACGAGCTGCACCTTGTTGGTGAGGATCGCGAGGAAGTCGGTGAGCTCGGCACGGCCGGTGTCGGGGTTGATCGCGTAGCCGACGGGGTTCTGCATGAAGGAGTTGGCGGCGAGGATGAAGTAGGACGACAGCAGGGTGCCGATGTGGACCAGCCAGATCGCGGCGGCGTGCAGCTTCTCCGGGATCCGGCCCCAGCCGAAGATCCACAGGCCGAGGAAGGTCGACTCGAGGAAGAACGCGAGCAGCGCCTCGATCGCGAGCGGGGCGCCGAAGATGTCGCCGACGAAGCGCGAGTAGTCCGACCAGTTCATCCCGAACTGGAACTCCTGCACGATCCCGGTGACCAGGCCGAGCGCGAAGTTGATGGTGAAGAGCTTGCCGTAGAACTTCGTCAGGCGCAGCCACTGCGGGTTGCGGGTGCGCAGCCACTGCGTCTGCATGATCGCGACGAGCAGGCTGAGCCCGATCGTGATCGGCACGAAGAAGTAGTGGTAGACGGTCGTGATGCCGAACTGCCAGCGGGCCAGATCGAGTGCGTCCACGGGAACCTCGGGGGATGCGACGGAAACTACGTGACGTCGTACATCGTACGTCGTGTCGTAGACGATCGAGGCCCGGGGACTGCTCAGCTGAGGGTGAGAAGCATCACCACGGTTGCGGGGAGCGCGAGCGTCGCCAGTGCCAGGAGGGTCACCGCGATGCGGGTATGCCGTGGCGCAGGCGGGTGCGTGAGGAGCCGGATCCGGGCGGTCACCTCGGGGGTGGCGGCCGTGGCCATGACGACCAGGGCACGGGCCAGGTCGGTCGGGCCGGTGCGCTGCTCGGCGATCCGGTCGGCGAGCGCCTCGGCCAGCAGGCGCACCTCGGCGAGGGCCGCGTCCACCCGCAGCTGTCTGGGCACCGCTTCGTGCAGCACCGTGAACAGCTCCAGCAGCAGGTCGTGCCGGGCGTCGAGATGGCCCTGCTCGTGCGCCAGGACGGCGCGCAGCTCGGGGGTGCCGAGCCGGTCGAGGGCGGCGCGGGTCAGGACGATCCGGTCCCCGCGGCCGGGCAGGCAGTAGGCGCTGGGGTTGCCCTGGGCGAGGACCGTCACGTCGGGCCGGGCCACGCCCGCGGCGGTACGGGCGGGGGTGTCCTCGAGGTGCTCTCCGACGAGGTCCACGAGCTCACGGTGCAGGGTGCGGCGGCGCCGCAGGTCGGTGCCGACCCGGTGGCCCGAGACGAGCAGACGCACGAGCATCGCACCGGAGAGCGCCAGCGCGAGACCGAGGAGCAGCGGCTGCGACAGGCCGGTGGTGAGCACCGCGACCGGGGCGGCGAGGAGGGCGCAGAGCACCCCGGCGAGGCTCACCGACTGCCACAGCAGCAGGGCCGGTCCCGGCATCGAGCGCAGGGCGACCCAGCGGGGCAGCAGCCGGGGGGCGAGCAGGACGAGCGCGAGTGCGGCCGCCACGACCGCGGCGGTGAGCAGCGGCCCGGGCACGGCGGGAGGGCTCAGGCGCGGCGGCGCTCGACCTCGGCCAGAGCGGCCCGCAGGTCGTCGAGCTCGCCCGGGCTGGCGTCGTCGAGGAAGTGCAGCATGGCGGCGGTGCGGTCCGCCTTGACCGAGTCCAGGGTCGAGCGCAGCGCGCTGGCGGCCAGCTCCTCGCGGCTCGCGGCGGCGGAGTAGCGCCAGGCCCGCCCGTCGCGGGAGCGGTCGGCGATGCCCTTCTTGGCGAGACGGTCCAGCACGGTCATGATCGTCGTGTAGGCGAGCTCCTTGTGGTGCTCGCGGCGCTCCAGGTGGTCCAGCACGTCACGGACCGACATCCCGGGTCCCTCGGACCAGAGGATGTCCATCACGGCGCGCTCCAGGTCGCCGAGTGAGGTGCTGCGTAGCGGCATACGTCCGAGGATACGCCTCCCACCTAAGGTGCCCCGCCGCCCGGCGCCGGGTCCTCGGCGCTCGCGGGCAGGCCCTCAGTCGGGGTAGCCCTGGGGGTTCGCCTGCTGCCAGCGCCAGGTGTCGGCGCACATGTCCTCGACCGACCTCGAGCGCGCCAGCCCAGCTCGGACTCCGCGAGGGAGGGGTCGGCATAGGAGCTCGCGATGTCACCCGGGCGCCGCTCGACGATGTCGTAGGGGATCTGCTGCCCGCTCGCGCGCTCGAAGGCCGCGACCAGCTCGAGGACGGAGGTGCCGCGGCCGGTGCCGAGGTTCCACACCGACAGCGGCCGGTCGTGGGTGCTGATCCACTCCAGCGCCGCGACGTGGCCCTCGGCGAGGTCCTCGACGTGGATGTAGTCGCGCACCCCGGTGCCGTCGACGGTGTCGTAGTCGTCGCCGAAGACGGAGAGCCTCTCGCGGCGCCCGACGGCGACCTGGGCGATGAACGGCATGAGGTTGTTGGGGATGTCGGAGGGGTCCTCACCGATGCGGCCCGAGGGGTGCGCACCGACCGGGTTGAAGTAGCGCAGCAGGGCGACGCGCAGCTGGGGGTAGGCGTGGGTCACGTCGCGCAAGATCTGCTCGTTCATGACCTTGGTCCAGCCGTAGGGGTTGGTCGCCGAGGTCGGGAGTGCCTCGGTCATCGGCACCGGCGCGTCCTCGCCGTAGACCGTGGCGCTGGAGGAGAAGACGAGGTAGGGCACGTCGCGGGCGACCATCGCCTCGACGAGGCGCAGCGTCGCGCCGATGTTGTTGCGGTAGTAGTCGATCGGCTTCTCCACCGACTCGCCGACCGCCTTGAACGCCGCGAAGTGGATCACTGCGTCGAAGGACTCCTGCCCGACCAGCGAGTCGAGCTTGTCGCCGTCGGCGAGGTCGAAGGCGTGCACCGGGACGGGTATGCCCGCCAGCTCCTCCAGGCGCGGGGTCACCGAGGGCTTGCTGTTGGAGAAGTCGTCAACGACGACGACCTCGTGCCCGGCCCGGGCCAGGGCGATGACGGTGTGGGACCCGATGTATCCGGCACCGCCGGTGACGAGGACGCGCATACCGCTCATGCTGTCAGATCCCGCGCGCGCGACCGCCCGGACGCCGGGGTCAGGGCTTGAGCAGGCGCGGACTGACCGGGGCCTTCGGGGAGCCGGAGACCACCACGGCGCTCACGACGATGTCGTGCACCGCGCGCTGCTTCGAGTCGCGGAACGGCCACAGCACGCTGACGAGGAAGAAGATGCCGACGGTGAAGAGGCTGAGCAGGCCCAGGAGCCCGCCGCGCACGAGGCCCACGACCCCGCCCAGCGGCGACCCGTCGGCCTCGCGGACGACCTTGAGCCCGAGCAGGGCCTTGCCGGGCGACTGCCCCTTCGCGCCGTTGAGCCAGGCGAGGTAGCCGAGCGAGGCGAGCCAGGCGAACCCGGCGAGGTCCTCGAGCGGCTCGACGATGCCGCCGACCACACCCAGGACGACGAGAACCCCGAAGAGGAGGCACCAGTCGAGCAGCGTCGCGGCGACCCGCTCGCCCCAGTCGGCGTAGCGCAGCTGCGGCGGCGGTGCCGGCCGGGTGGGCGGCGTGTCCTCGGGCTGGCCGTAGGCCGACCTCGGCGACCAGGCCGGGATCGGGGGAGTGCTCCACGGCGCGGCGTCGGTGGGGCCGGTGAGGTGGTCGCGCTCGCGGTCGCGGTCCGGTGGCGGCGGTGCCCAGCTCATGGTGTCTCCTCTGCCCTGCGCCGGTCAGTCGCCGGGAGCACGGTCCCGGCGGTTCCAGGGTATGACGCCGCGCCGCCGCTGTCGGCTCCGAACCGTCGGCAGGAGCGGGCGGCTCTCGTCGGCCACGTCGCACGGGCGGCGAACTACGGTGGGCGGGTGGGCATCGACGACACGGACAGGATCCATCTCACCCGGGCGGTGGAGCTCGCGCAGGCCGCCCTCGAGGCGGGGGACGACCCCTTCGGCTCGGTCCTCCTCTCGCCGCAGGGCGAGGTGCTGCTCGAGGACCACAACCACGTCGGTGGGGGTGACCACACGCAGCACCCCGAGCTCGCGATCGCCCGCTGGGCCGCGCAGCACCTCTCGCCGCCGGACCGGGCGGCGAGCACCGTCTACACCTCCGGCGAGCACTGCCCGATGTGCGCCGCCGCCCACGGCTGGGTCGGGCTGGGGCGCATCGTGTATGCCTCCTCCATGGCCCAGCTCACCGCGTGGTCGGCGGAGCTGGGCCGGGAACCCGGGCCGGTCGCGTCCTTGTCGATCCAGGATGTCGTGCCCGGTGCGGTGGTGGAGGGCCCCGACCGGGAGCTGGCCGATCGGGTGCGTGCCCTGCACGCGCGGCGGGTCGAGGCGGACGGCCGATGAGCCGCGGCACCGTGCTCCTCACCGGGGTCGGACGCCGCCGGGGTATCGCCGCGGGGATCGCCCTCGCCCTGGCCGAGGACGACTGGGACCTGACGCTGTGCCACTGGCCGGGGTACGACGACCGCGTGGGTCTCGAGCACGGGCCGGACGACGCCGAGGCCGTGGCCACCCGCTGCCGTGAGCTCGGCGCACAGGTCGAGGTCATCGCCGCCGACCTCGCCGACCCCGAGGTGCCGGAACGGCTGGTGCGCGAGGCGAGCCGGCGGGGCGACCTCACCGCCCTGGTGCTCTCGCACGCGGAGAGCGTGGACAGTGCCATCCGCACCACCACGGTCGAGTCCTGGGACCGCCACTTCGCGGTCAACGCACGGGCGTCGTGGCTGCTCATCAAGGCCTTCGCCGAGCAGCTCGCGCCGGCGGTCGTGGAGCGGGGCGCTGCTCGGGTGGTCGCGCTGACCAGCGACCACACGGCTGACAACCTGCCCTACGGCGCGAGCAAGGGAGCCCTCGACCGCCTCGTCGTCGCGGCCGCGCACGAGCTGGCCGACCTCGGGGTGCGGGCCAACGTCGTCAACCCGGGGCCGGTCGACACCGGCTGGATGACCGACGAGATCCGCGACGCCGGGACCGCGCAGACACCGCTGGGTCGGCTCGGCACGCCGCAGGACACCGCCGACCTCGTGCGCTTCCTGCTCTCGGAGCAGGGCGGCTGGATCACCGGACAGCTGCTCTACAGCAACGGCGGATTCCGGACCGCGGACTGACCGCAGGGTGACCCGGCCTGGCGTCCCAGCCGACCTGGGCAAGGATATGCACCTCAGGCACGCTTCTCGACCGTGAATCCGGTGCATACCATTGCCCAGGTCCGGCGACAGTGCAGAAGCGTGCCCAGGTCAGGCGACAGTGCAGAAGCGTGCCCAGGTCCGGCGACAGTGCAGAAGCGTGCCCAGGTCGGACCACGAGGGCTCGACGGCCCGGGTCGGGGGACACCTCAGAGGTCTGGTGCCGAAGCGCCTCCGTCTCGGACCCGCCGACCGTCGTGCAGCTCGACCACCTGGTCGGCCCGGCCCATGAGGATCGGGTCGTGGGTGGAGACCACCGAGGCGATGCGCCGCTCGTGGGTGAGCCGGACGAGCAGGTCCATGATCATCGCGCCGGTCTCGGAGTCCAGCTGCCCGGTCGGCTCGTCGGCGATGAGGATGTCGGGGTCGCTGACCAGCGCCCGGGCGATGCCGACACGCTGCTGCTGCCCACCGGAGAGCTCGTAGGGCCGCTGCCGGCTGTGCCGCGCCAGCCCGACGAGCTCCAGCGCCTCCTCGACGCGGCGGGAGCGCTCGGTGACGGGGGTCTTCTGCAGCCGCAGCGGCACCTCGACGTTCTCCGCGGCCGACAGCACCGGCACCAGGCCGAAGCTCTGGAAGACGTAGCCGATCCGGTCACGGCGCACCGCGAGCACGTCCTTCTCCGGCAGCTCGGAGAGCACCCGCCCGTCGTCGAGCACCACCTGCCCTTGGCTCGGGCGGTCGAGCCCACCGAGCAGGTTGAGCAGCGTCGTCTTGCCGGAGCCCGAGGGCCCGCGCACCACGGTCAGCCGCCCCGCGGGCACCTCGAGGTCGACCCCGGCGAGGGCATGGACCTCCGTCGCGCCGCTGCCGAAGGTGCGGTGCAGGTCGCTCCCGGTGAGCACCACCGCGCCTGGGCTGTCTGCCGCTCGCTCCTGGTATGCCGGCTGCTCGCTCATCGCTCCTCCTGAGGTGTCGGGCGCGTCGCGTGCGGTGCATGGTCGGACGCAAGGGGTGTCCGGTCCGATCTGCCCCGACGCTCGCCCGTGTGCTCCTCGTCGTCGGGCCACACCTGCACGTGGTCCGGCTCGGTCTCCAGCCGGACGCGGTCGCGCAGGCCCAGCTCGTCGACATGCGCCCGCGGCAGCTGGATGCGCCCGGCCCGGTCGATGACGGTGTACTCCTTGGCCACCTGCCGCTGCTCGCCCGACTCGTCGGTCACGACATACCGCAGCACCTCGGTCGAGGTCCGCCCGTCGCGGATCGCGACCGTGCGCCGCACGTGGTCGGACACCGTCGGGTCGTGGGTCACGACGAGCACCGTCGTGCCGAGCTCGCCGGCGGAGGCGCGCATCGCCTCGAGCACCTGGGCCGAGGCGGCGTCGTCGAGCTCACCGGTCGGCTCGTCCGCCAGGAGCACGGCGGGGGAGTTGGCCAGCGCGGTGGCGATGGCGACGCGCTGCTGCTGCCCGCCGGACAGCTCGGCCGGGCGCCGTGCGGCGCAGTCGCCGACCCCGAGGAGGTCGAGCAGCTCCTCGACCCGCTGCCCGCGCTCCTTCCTGCCCGAGATCACCATGGGCAGCGCGACGTTCTCCGCCGCGGTGAGGAAGGGCAGCAGGTTGCGTGAGGTCTGCTGCCAGACGAAACCGACGGTATGCCGCTGGTAGTCCACCCGCTGCGCACGGTTCATCGACAGCAGGTCGACCCCCGCGACCCGCGCCCGGCCGCCGGTGGGCCGGTCGAGGCCGGACAGGATGCCGAGCAGGGTGGACTTCCCGGAGCCGCTGGCGCCGACGAGCGCGACCACATCGCCGGGGTCGACGACGAGGTTGAGCCCCTGCAGCGCCTGAACCTCGACGCCCTCGGTGGAATAGATGCGCACCAGGTCCTCGCACCAGATGTCCGCGCCCCGGTGCTCCCGGGACGTGGCGAGCCCGTTCCGGGCGGTGTGTTCGGTCTTCATCGGTCCTCCCCGACGCGCAGCGCATGCGCGAGGTTGGTTCGCCCGGCGATCCAGGCGCTGACGGTGACGGCGATCAGGACGGTGAGGACGACCGCGCCGAGCACGGTGGCGAGCAGCGGCAGGTCCAGGGACAGGGCGGGCTGGGCGCTGCCGCCGGTGAGCCCGGTGAGGTCGAGCCCCCGGAGCAGCACCCAGGGCACCCCCAGCCCGAGGAGCGTCCCGACGAGCAGCGACGTGACGAGCAGCGGGGCCAGCTCCCAGGCGGTCAGCGCCCGGGTCTGCCGGGCCCCGAGGCCGAGGGTCCGCAGCGTCGCGAGCAGCGCGGTGCGCGCCGTCGACCCCATGAGCTGCACCACGACCACGGCGAGCACGGTGAGCAGCCCCGAGACGACGGTGGCACCGACGAAGAGCTGGCGCAGACCGGTCGTCACCGGCGCCTCCTCGAAGGCTTCGAGCCGGGTGGTGACCGTCGTGACCACGCCGCCGGTGCCGACGAGGTCGGTCACCGCATCGGCGACCTCCGTGGGCGAGGCGTCGTCCGAGACCGCGACGAGGGTGCTCCTGACGTCCGGCATGCTGCCGCCGGCCTCCTCCCAGCGCTCGCCGTCGACCAGGACGCCCGAACCGGTGACGAGGACACCGGGCACCTGGTCGCGGTGCCCCACGACCTCGGCGTCCCCCAGCCGCGACACCTGCACGTCGGTCGCGCCCTCGGGCACCATGTCGTCCGCCCCGAGCAGCGTGACGACAGCGGGTATGCCCTCATCCCGCCAGAAGTCCGGAGGCAGACCGGGCACAGGTGCGGAGCGGGCATACACCTCCTCGACCTCGGGCTCGGCGACCCAGACCCGGATCGCCTCCCGCTCGCCGTCGACCAGCAGGTCGCGGGTCGCCCCGGTGTCGCCGATGCCGCCGACGGCGGCGACGCCCTCGATCTGCTGGATCTCCGCGCGCAGCTCGTCGCTGAGCAACGGACCGTTGAGACGCACCGCGGCGCCGTTCGCCTCCCAGGCCGCGACCTCGGCGCCGCGGGTGACGGTTGACAGCAGCACAGCGCTGACCAGCGCGATCGCCGTGCCCAGCACGACGGCGAGCGCCGGCACGAGGCCGCCCGCCGGGTCGCGCAGCGCCCGCGAGGCCCCGAGGAACGGGGTGAGCGCCGGGCGTCGGCGCAGCGAGGCGGCGAGCGCGCGCAGCGGGAGGGGGTAGAGGCGCAGCGTGAGGACGCAGGCCGCCAGGGCGATCAGCACCGGGGTGCCTGCGGCGAGGAGGTCGATGCCGCTGCGGCCGGCGTCGTCGCCGCGGGCGCCGCGGTCCAGCAGCCGCCAGGTGGCCACCCCGGCCAGCGCCACGACGGCGAGCTCGACCACCCAGCGCCACCGGTTGGCGCTGCGGGGGGACAGGTCGCTGCGACGCTGCTGCAGCGACGCGTCGTCCACGGAGGCCGCCAGCGCGACCGGCGGCACCAGCGCCACGGCAGCGGTGACGGCCCACTGCCACCACGGGGTCGGGCCGGGCACCAGGACCGAGGCGACCAGGTGGCCGAGCGCCGCGGCCGGCACGCCGAGCAGCAGCCCTTCGCCCGCGATGACCCGTCGCAGCTGGGCGGGCGAGGCGCCCCGCGCGAGCGTCATCGCCAGGCTCTGCCGCCGCCGGTGCACGACCAGTCGCGCCCCCAGCGCCGCCACCGCCAGCGCCACCCCCAACGGGCCTGCCGCCACGACGGCCAGGAGCGAGGCGGTCGCTCGCTGCTGGCTGACGATGCGGCCCAGGGCCTCGGTGAGGTCGGTGGTGAACAGCGGCACCTGCGCGGCCTGGGTGTCGAGCATCTGGTCCGCGGTCGCCACGACGTGCTGCTCGGCGAGGAAGCCGTTGACCTGGGCCTGCAGGGTCTCGACCTGCCCGGTGCTGCCGGTGATCGCCTCGGGCAGGACGGGGAACCACATCCGCATCCGGGTCGAGGCGGGTGGGCCGATGCTGCCGCGGTTGTCCGGCGCGAGGAAGGCCGTGGCGTAGGCGCTCTCGCCGCGGTTGGGGTCGTAGAGCGTGCCCATGGTGGCGCCGTTGTCGACGTGCTGCCAGCGCGGGTCGTCGGGGTTCGTCGGGGTGTAGGTGCCCGCCACGACCAGACCCTGCACCTCCTCGCCCACCTCGAGCAGGAGCTCGTCCGCGGCGGCGTCGAGCAGCAGCACGGGCACCGGCTCCGGGTCGTCCGGCTCTTCCTCCGGTGCCCCCTCCTCCGGCTCGGTCTGCGGCCCGGGTATGCCGAGGTCGGGGGTGTCGACGACCAGCTCGGGCCAGTCTCCGCTCACCAGGTCCACGTGCTCGGTCAGGTCGGGGTCGACGGCCAGGCTGAGGCTGGCGGCGTAGTAACCCGACTCGACGGGCGGGGCATACCCCACGTCCTCGGTGAGCCGGACGAGGAACTGCGCCGGGCCGAGCGTGCTGCGCAGCGGCTCGGGCTGCCCGGCGCGGATCCGCTCGGCCCCCTCGACCAGGGGTGCCCAGCCGTCGGCGGCGGGGTCGCCGGTGAGGTCCTCGGTCGAGCCGTAGACGACCGTGCGCTGCCAGTCGCCCCGCAGGTCACGCTGCGCCGCCGACAACCCGCCGATCTCCTGCACCAGCTGCCGCGACTGGATGTCGACCAGCCCCCGCGGCACCGCGGTCAGCAGCAGCGCGACCGTCCCGACGAGCAGCGCGAGCCCGAGCGAGACCCACGGGTCCGCGGCGAACTGGCGCCGCGCCAGCCCGACGGCGCCGGTGCGGCGAGGTATGCCGTGGCGCGGCCTCACCGGATCTCCTCCCGGTAGGTGCGGTCCAGCGCCTGGGCACGGACCCGGGAGCCGAGCAGCAGCGCCAGCAGGCCGGACCCGACCGCGGCGACGCCGAGCACCGCCGCCCACGGCACCGCCTCCAGCCGGAGCGCGGCCGGAAGCCGCAGCCGCCCGGGCTGGGTGGTCGAGGAGGCGAGCTCGGGGACGACGGCCTGGCCGACGAGCCAGCCGGCGACCAGACCGACGGCGATCGCCGCCGCGACCACCCCGACCAGCTCCATCGCCCGCGAGCGCGACTGCGCGGCGGGCGGCATACCGAGGGCGCGCAGCACCGCGACCTCGGCGCGGCGCGACGAGAGCAGGGTCGCCGCCACCGCCGCGATCCCGGTGAGCGCGAGGAGCACAGCCCCGGCGGAGGCAACCCAGAAGACCAGGCGCGCGGCGCTCGTGGCGTCGGTGACGGACACGGTCCCCGGCCCGGTCACCGCGCGCAGGTCGTCGCGGGCGGTGAGGGAGTCCACCGCCTCCTGCGTGCCGGCGGCGGGCGTGGCCCAGACCTGGGTCGGCCAGGTCAGGCTGCGGCGCTGCTCGGCGAGGACGAGCGAGGCGACGCGGGAGTCGGCGAGGGCGGCGGTCTCGCCCTGCTGGCCGGGCAGGGCGGTGACGACCGCTGCGACCCGGGCGGGCACGGTCGTCCCGACCAGGCTCAGCGTGATCGGGTCGCCGGCGGCGAGGTCGGCTGCGGCCGCTGCCTGCCGGGTGAGGGCGACCGGGACCGTCGCCGAGGCGGACGTGTCGTCCTCGGTCCCGGACCCCGGGGGTGCACCGGGCGGCGATCCCGTGAGGTCCAGCGGTGCGGCGCCGGGCGCGACGACCAGCTCGGTGCCGCCGATCCGGGTGTCCGGCACCTCCAGGTGCCAGGGAGAGGTCGACGTGTCGAGCCAGGTGGGGACGAACGGTTCGTTGCTGTCGGTGCGGGTCTGCACGGAGGGGCCCTCGTCGCCCACGTAGCCCTCCTCCACCTGGACCGTGGTCTCGAAGGTGGCCTCCTCGACGTCCGCCGCCTCCGCGACCAGCGGCGCCGCCTGCTCGGCCGTGAGGGCGTCGGCGCTGGCCCACCCGCCGGTGTCCTGGAGCAGGTCGACGTCCCCGGCGCGCATCGACAGGTCGAGGTCGAGGGTGGTGGAGCTGATGCTGTAGAGGAAGTCGAGGGGCACCTCCGGCGGCAGGGTGTCGGGGAGTTCCATGGTCACGGCGCGCAGCCGGTGCTGGCGGCCCTCGGGGAGGGCGAGGCCGAGGCTCGTGGCGGTGCTCGTGGGCTCGGCGTCGAAGTCGCCGAGGGTGGCGGGGTCGTAGGTGAGCCTCGGACCGGGCAGCTCGATCGTCCCCGCGGTGACGGTGCTGGTCAGCCCGGTCCGGACGTCCTCGACGAGCACGGTGAGGACGATCTCGAGAGGTGCCGCGGCGGAGGCGACCTCGCTGTCCAGCCGCTCGACGATCAGCTCCTCGGAGGCGCCGGTCGGTGGTTGCTCGCCCACTGGTGCCGGCTCATCCCCCGGCGACTCCGCTGCGACCTCCGCGAGCTCGTCGGCGATCTCCTGCTCGGTCTCGGCGATCCCGTCCAGCCGGGCCAGCTCCCAGCGGTCCACGCCCCGCTCGGCCTGCACGTCGATCGTCACCTCGGTCGCCCCGTCGGGCACGGTGATCGCCTGCTGAGTCGGCGCGTCACCGTCGGCGTCGAGCACCGCGTCCAGGCCGGTAGGCACCAGCCCGCCCGGTATGCCCTGGGGCACGTTCGCGACCTCCGCCAGCCCGCCGTCGGCACCGGTCTGGGCCAGCGTGAGCGGCACGGGGACGTCGCCCACCCGGGCGTCCGGCTCGGACCACACGAGCGCGGCGGCACCGATCTGAGGCAGCTCGGCGAGGTCCGGGGGCGGGGCCGGCACGACGCCCGGCTCCACGGTGGCGGGCGGGCGCACCAGGTCGGCCCGCAGCGGGGCTCCCTCGCCGACCGCCGCCAGGTCGTCGCGTAGCTGCGCGCTGGTGCCGGAGTAGAGCGCCGCCAGGGTGGTGGAGCCCACGGCGAGGACGGTGAGGACGACCGGGACGGCATACACCTGCAACCGTCTGCTGACCTGCGCCGACGAGAGGTGCGCGGCGGTGGTGCGCGTCCGGCGGGTGAGCAGCTCGACCGCGCGGCTGAGCGGTCCCAGGAGGGCCACCGCGACCACGGCGGCGGCGGCGAGCAGCAGCGCCGGTGCGGCTCCCGCGACGAGATCGGTGCCGAGCTCGCCGTCCGCGCCGCGGGTGAGCGGTGACCCGGCCCGCCGCAGCTGCCACCAGCTCAGTCCGGCGGCGCCGAGCACGAGGACCAGCGTCGCGAGGGCGGTCGCGGCCCGAGCCCGCCCGGACCGGTCGGCGATCGCCTGGCCGCCGGCGAGGCGCCGGGCCTGCAGCCAGGCGATCGCCGTCAGGGCGAGCGCCACGCCGAGCAGGGTGAGCGCGCCGGCCAGCACGACGCGGGTGGTCGCTCCCTCGCTGCCGGGGACGAGGAGCAGGACGAGCCGGGCGAGCAGGGTGCCGGCCACCGCGCCGAGCACGGTCACCGCCAGCGACTCGGCCAGGGTGCTGAGCAGCAGCTGGCCGCGGGTCGCACCCCGCGCGACGAGCAGCTGGGCCTGCGGCTCCCGGGTCGTCGCGAGCAGCCGGGCGAGCTGAACCACGGCCAGGCCGGTGACGAGGACGAGGACCGAGAGAGGGACGACGCCGAGGGCGCGGGCGGTGGCGAGGTTGGTCGCGGCCTGTCCGGCGGTGGGGGCGAGGTCGCCCTCGACCTGCACGCCACGCACGGTGAGGCCCTCGACCTCGCGCAGCTCGGCCCGCAGCGTCTCCGCCCCGGTGGCGAGGACCCGCAGGTCGTCGGGGGTGACCGCGTCCGCGTCGGGTCGGACCGGCCAGCGGACGAAGGGCGCACCGACCTGCCGCGCGAGCTCCTCGTCGACCACCACCGGTCCGAGGGTCGACTCCTCGTCCGCGACGCCGGTGCGGACCAGCTCGTCGCCGAACCAGAAGGCGTCCTGGGCGTCCACCGGCTGCCAGGTCGCGGTGATCTCGACCGCCCGGTCGGCCACGACGAGGACGTCGCCGACCTCGAGGCCCCAGGCCTGGGCGGCGCCGACGTGCAGGGCACCGGGGGATGGAGCGTCGGGGCTCCCGTCTCCGGCCGCGTCAGCGGGCCAGGTGCCGTCGACGACCGTCACGAGGTCGGTCGGCGCGTCGTCCGGCGCGAGCTCCGGGCCGCCGGTCACCACGAGCTCGCCCCCGAGCGAGGAGCCGTCGTGCTGCGCGGGGCGAGGCTCGCTCACCACGAGCCGGCCGATGCTCACCGGCGCAGGGGCGAAGGCGTCGGCGATCGTCGACCGCGCGAGCTCGTCCTGCCTCTGGGGGTCCTCGGCGAGCCGGGTCTGGACCTGGACGCCGGTCTCGGTGGGCTCGCCCTGGGTGAGTGCGGCGCGGGCCGCCGTGCTCGCGGCGGCCGCGGAGTAGCCGACCGTCCCCGCGATGATCGCCGTCGTCACGACGACCAGCGCGAGCAGCGTGAGGAGCAGCCCGGACGACGCCCGGGCCCGCGCCGTCGCGAAGCTCGCCCACCTCATAGCCCTGGACCCTAGGCGCAGGCCCTGACGGTGCCTATGCCTTCCCTGGCGTCAGTCCCCGGATCGTGGCCCATTCGTGACCGGCCACGCGCTGTGCATCGACCAGCAGCGCGCTGTGCATACACCGGCCGCAGACTCTGCGAGGACCGGCCGCGCGCTGTGTGCCGACCGACCGCACGGTATGCGGTCCCTGACCTCCGGGCGCGCTCAGCGCTCCCGCTGGTCCACGATCCGCCGCGCCTTGCCGACCGAGCGCTCCACACCGCCCTCCGCCAGCACCACCACCTGCGCGCTAGTGCCGATCCGGTCCTTGACCTGCTTGCCCAGCTCACCGGCCAGCCGCTCGCGGTCCTCGCTGCCGAGCCCCGGCTCGCCCTCGACGTTGATCGTCAGCTGGTCCATCCGTCCCGGCCTGGTCAGCACGCACTGGAAGTGCGGCGTCAGCCCTGGGGTCGCCAGCACGAGCTCCTCGATCTGGGTAGGGAAGACGTTGACGCCGCGGACGATCATGAGGTCGTCGCTGCGGCCGGTGATCTTGGCGAGCCGGCGCATACCGGGGCGGGCGGTGCCGGGGAGCAACCGGGTGAGGTCGCGCGTGCGGTAGCGCAGGACCGGCATCGCCTCCCGCGTCATGGCGGTGAGCACGAGCTCGCCCTCCTCGCCGTCGGGCAGCGGCTCCTCGGTGATCGGGTCGATGATCTCGGGGTAGAAGTGGTCCTCCCACAGCGTGAGGCCGTCCTTGGTCTCGACGCACTCCTGGGCCACGCCCGGGCCCATCATCTCGGACAGCCCGAAGATGTCCGTCGCGTGCATCCGGCAGCGCTGCTCGATCTCGCCCCGCATCGCCTCGGTCCAGGGCTCGGCCCCGAAGACGCCGATCTGCAGCGAGGTCTCGGCCGGGTCATGCCCTGCTCGGTCATCGCATCGACGAGGGAGAGGAAGTAGGACGGCGTCACCATGATGACGCGCGGCCCGAAGTCGGTGATGAGCTGGATCTGCTTGTCCGTCTGCCCACCGCTCATCGGGACGACGGTGCAGCCGAGCCGTTCGGCGCCGTAGTGCGCGCCCAGCCCGCCGGTGAAGAGGCCGTAGCCGTAGGCGACGTGCACCATGTCGCCCGGGCGGGTGCCGGCGGCGCGCAGGGAGCGGGCGACGAGGGTGGCCCAGGTGTCGACGTCGCCCTGGGTGTAACCCACCACGGTCGGTCGCCCGGTCGTCCCCGAGCTCGCGTGGACCCGGACGCACTGCTCGCGCGGGACGGCGAGCAGGCCGAATGGGTAGTTGTCGCGCAGGTCGGCCTTGGTCGTGAACGGCAGCCGCCGCACGTCGTCGAGGCTCGTGATGTCGTCGGGGTGCACCTCGCGCTCGTCGAGCTGGCGGCGGTAGTGCTCCACCCCGCCGTACGCGCGGCGCACGCAGGCCTGCAGCCGCTCCAGCTGGGTGGCGCGCAGCTCGTCGACCGACCAGGTCTCGGCCTCGTCGTGCAGGTCGGGGCGCTCGCCGATCTCGGGCAGGGTCATGCGCTCGCGTCTCCTTCGTCGCCGGTGCCCGCCAGGGTATGCCCTCGACCCCGGCCTCCGTCCCCGTCCGCGCCCCGTCTCTCCACCGAGCGCCGCGAATGGTTGCCCCTGACCCCACCGGGCGTCGCCTGTGGTTGCCCTCACCTCGACCGGGCGTCGCTCCTGGTGGGGGTATGCCGTCCGCCGGGATGCCCTCAGCGCTCGCCCGACGCCGGGCGCACCGCCCTGGAGTGGCCGCGGAACTCGGCGACGACGGCATTGTCGGTGGCCCGGCATACCGTGACGTCCGTGATCCCGCTGCGGCCGTAGGTGACGCGTTCGGTGGCGGTGGCGATCAGCACGTCGTCGAGACGGGAGGGGAGGAGATAGGTGATGTCGCAGCTGGCCGCGACGGTCGTGCGGCCGGTCGCGTTGCAGGCGAGCGCGAAGGTGGAGTCGGCCAGGGTGAAGACGTAGCCCCCGTGGGCGATGTCGTGGCCGTTGACCATCGTGTCGACGATCCGCATGCGGGTGCGGGCCCGACCCAGGCGACGGCCTCCCTCGGTGGTCTCGACCTCGACGTCGACGAGCTCGATGCCGAGCGCGGCGGAGGCCTTGTCTTGGTCCCACATGCGGTGGACGTGGCTGAGATCGGTGTCGGTCACAGTGCCTCGCTCGGTCGGTAGCGGCCGCCGGGATAGAGCTCGTCGAGCTCAGCGAGCTGCCGGCGGACGGTGTCGGCGCCGATCTGCTCCAGCCAGGCGAACGGGCCGTGGGGGTAGTTGGTGCCGAGGGTCATGGCGGTGTCGACGTCCTCGGCGCTCGCCTCGCCTCGATGGACGAGGTCGACGCCCTCGTTGACGAGCATGGCGAGGGTGCGCGCGACCGGGTCGGCCTGCACCGGGCCGCCCACCAGCTGCTCGGCGAGCGCCGCGTCGGGCTCGGCGTCGACCGGCCGGCCGTCGGCATACTCGAAGACGCCGCGCCCGGTCTTGCGGCCGAGCCTGCCCTCGCGCACGAGCTCGCGCTGCCAGTCGGTCGGAGCGTAGCGCGGGTCCTCGCCGGTCTGCCGCCACACGGACTCGCCGACGGCGAGGTTGACGTCCTGCCCGATGAGGTCGGTCAACTCGAACGGCCCCATCCGGAAGCCGGCGCCGCGCAGCGCGAGGTCGACCGTCGCCGGGTCCGCGAGCCCCTCGGCGACCATGCGCTGAGCCTCGCCGTAGAACGGGCGGGCGACGCGGTTGACGATGAACCCCGGCGTCGAGGTGCACCGCACCGGCGTCTTGCCCCAGCGGCGCACCAGCTGCGAGGCCGCGTCGAGGGCGTCGGCCCCCGAGGCGGCGCCCGTGATGACCTCGACGAGCCTCATCAGTGGCGGCGGGTTGAAGAAGTGCAGGCCGAGGACCCGCTCCGGGTGGGCCATGGCAGGCGAGGTGCCGCCGTGCAGCGCCGCGTCGTGCCCGGAGCCGGCCTCCCCGACGATGTCGTCGATCGACAGCGAGGAGGTGTTGGTCGCCAGGACCGTCGTGCTCGGCTGCGCGCTCTCCAGCTGGCGGAAGATCGCCCGCTTGACGTCCAGGTGCTCGACCACAGCCTCGATCACGAGCGCCACCGCCGGGATGGTCATCATGTCGGCGGTGGTGTGCGGCGTGACCCGCCCCAGGGTGGCGTCCGCGTCCTCCCGGGTGACCTTGCCCTTGGCGACGAGCTTGTCGAAAGTCGCCCGCAGCCCGGCCACCGCGCGCTCGGCCGCCTCCGGCTGCGCGTCCACGAGGATCACGGGGTGGCCGGCCTGCGCCGCGACCTGCGCGATCCCGGCGCCCATCGCCCCGGCCCCGATGACGGCGACCGCGGCCTGGTCCGGAGGGCTGAGCAGGGCGTGCGGCGGCGTCGGCGACTCTGGCATGGGTCCACCATGGCACGAGCGGTCCGCCCGTGGACGACGGCGCCCGGGGGCGCCGCGTCGGCATACTGGCGTCATGGGAATGAACATGGGGCTGGTGTATGTCGAGAGCGCGGCGGTCGACGACCTCGCGGCGGTGGGGCTGCGGCCGACCGGGGCCCGGTCGAGCGGGGACGAGGCGAGCATCTCGCCCGACCCGGAGATGGTGGTCGCCCGCCGGGTCGGTGACTGGCTCGTCCTCGTCGGCGGGATGATGCTGCTCGCCACCGAGGACGAGATGCTCGCGCGCACGCTGGGCCGGCGGGTCGTGGCCGCGCTCCTCGGCAGCACGAGCGACACCTACTCCTTCGCCGTCTGCGAGCCGGACGGGGCGCGCCGGCACGTCGTGGACTCCGCGGGCCAACGCGAGGTCGACGAGGGGCCGGCGCTGCCCGCGGAGGACGGCGTCGAGCTGCTCACCGAGGACTCGGTGCTGGGGCTCCTGGGTGACGTCACCGGGGTCGAGATCTGGGACGCCTTCGTGGAGGAGGACTGGGAGGTCCTCGAGGGTGAAGGGGTCTTCGGGACCGAGACGATGTTCGACGAGGGCCCAGAGGTGACGCCCGGCGTCGCCGCGCCGGGAGACGAGGCATACCCGAGCGCCGGCGAGCCGACCCACGAGGCCGGTGGTCACGCCACGGAGGCGCAGGCGGAGGCATACCCGAGCGCCGGCGAGCCGACCCATGACGCCGGCGACCGCACCTCCGAGGCTGCGCGCAAGGGGTTCTTCGCCCGCCTGTTCGGCCGCTGAGCGGGAGCTCGCGCCCGGGTCTTGACTCTCACACGGTGTCAGGATCTGGAGTGGGACCGCCATGTTGAGTATCGGAGAGTTCGCCAGGTTGGCCGGGGTGTCGGTGCGCATGCTGCGCCACTACGACCAGCTCGGTCTGCTGCGGCCGGATCGGGTGGACAGCCGCAGCGGGTACCGCTCCTACGCCGCCGCCCAGCTCGCCCGCGCCAACCAGCTCATCGGCCTGAAAGACCTCGGGTTCACGCTCGAGCAGGTCGGTGTGCTGCTGGACGGCGAGCTGGCCGAGGGCGAGGTGGTCGCCCTCATGCGGGCCCGTCGTGATGCGCTGCGCGCGCAGATCGCGACGGACGAGCACCGGCTCGCGTCCATCGAGGCGAGGCTCCGATCGATCGCGAAGGAGAATCCCATGTCAGAGTTCGTCGAGACCTCGCTGCCCGCGCTCATGCTGGTGCAGCAGTCGGTCCGCATCAAGGAGATTTCGCAGGTCGAGGAGGCCATGAGCGGGATGTTCCAGCAGGTCAACGACCTGCTGCGGGACATCCCGCGAGCCGGCCCCGGCGTCGCGACCTACACCCCGCAGGGGGAGGGCATGATCGCGGCGGCCGCCGAGCAGATCGGCGACGCGCCCGTCCCCGACGGCCTGGAGCGGGCCACGGTCGAGGCCCAGCCACGGGCGCTCACCGTCCGCTACACCGGCGGCGACCTGTCCGGCATCCAGCAGTCCTGGCAGGGGCTCGTCGCCGAGGTCGAGGCCCGCGGCCTCACCCCGCACGGCACCTGCCGAGAGGTGTATGACGTCACGCCCTTCGACGGCGACGGCGCCGGCTGGTCGGTGGACCTGCAGCAGCCGGTCGCCTGAGAGGCCCGCTCCAGAGCGTCCCGTGGAAGTCGTGACCGTTGCCGACTTCCACGGGACGCTCGCGCGGGGAGCCACAGGGACGACGCTCGCCCCTCGGCTCAGGCCCAGCGCGCTAGCGTCACCACCGTGGCCTACACCTTCACCGAGTCCGCCTCGCCGCTGGTCTCCGTCCTGTGGTGGGTCGAGGTGGAGGAGGACGCGACCTACACCGACGCGGCGAACGAGTTCTGGGGCATCGCGTTCAGCCGACGCCACGGGCATACCGACGTCGTCGCCACGCTCATCGGGCCCAGCACGCAGCCGCGGACCCTCGACCTGCGCGCAGGGGAGCGCGGCTGGGGCGTCGAGTAGCCCGCGCACGTCTTCCTCCGGCACGTCCCGAAGCTGTCGCTGCTCGGCGAGATGCGCGACCTGCCGTGCGACGGCGCGTTCGTCGAGATCGGTGGGGTCCGGCTGCCCGTCCCGGGGTATGCCGACACCCGCGCCCTGGAGGAGCTGGTCACCCTGCTGCACCGTCAGGGCGTGCTCGTGACCGACGAGGCCATCGCGGCTGCGCTCGCCGGGGACGCCACGGCCTACTCCGACCGGCAGCTGCGGCGCCGGTCCAGCGCGGCGGCGGGGATGGGCCCGAAACAGCTGCAGCAGCTGGCGCGGGCGCGTGCTGCATACCGGCTCCTGCACGCAGGTCGGACCCTCGCTGAGGCCGCGGTGGAGGCGGGCTACAGCGACCAGGCGCACATGACCCGGGGGGTGCGCGCGGTCGCCGGGACGAGCCCGGCCAGGATCCTCGCCGCCGACCTCGACTCCTTCGGCAGCCGGCCGGGTGAGGATGGCCGGATCGTTCAATTGCCGTAACCCCTGCTGGCGGGAGGGTGGAGGCATGAACGAGGGAGAGGACAGGGCGATGACCGACACCACCCACACCACGCCGCGCGACGCGGAGGGCGCGGCCCCGACCATCACCCAGGAGGTCCTCGATGACCTCGCCCAGCGGCTGGCCCGGACCCGCTGGAGCACGAGCCCCGCCCCGGTCAGGGGCATGTCGACCGCACGGCTCCAGGAGCTCGTCCGCTGCTGGCAGGGAGCCGACTGGCGCAGCACCGAGGCGTGGCTGGCCGACCACGGGTCGGCCCTGACCACGACCGCCGACGGCCGGGCGCTGCACTACCTGCACGTGCCGGGCGCGGGCGGGGCCGCCGGTGGCCTGCCGATCGCCCTCCTCCACGGCTGGCCGGACTCGCCGCTGCTCTACCGCCGCATGCTTCCGCTGCTCGTCGGGGCCGGGCACCCGGTGGTCGTCCCCTCGGCCACCGGCTTCGGCTGGAGCGAGGAGCCCGCCGGGGAGCTCAGCGCCGATCTCGTCGCCGAGGACGTGCACGGGCTGATGACCTCGCTGGGCTACGACCGATACCTGGTGCACGGCACCGACTGGGGTGGCAGTTCCGGAGCAGCGCTGGCCGCGGCGCATCCCGAGGCAGTGGTCGGCCTGCACCTGCTCCAGCCGCCGGTCGACCGGGTCTTCCTGGTGGACCCCGACACGGCGACCGAGGCCGAGCGGGCCTTCCTGGCCGACCTGGAGGCGTGGGGCGAGGATGTCACCTACATCAGCATGCACGGCGCGCACGGCGACACCCTCGCCGCGGCGCTCGCGGACTCTCCTGCCGGGCTCCTGGCCTGGATCGGGGAAAAGTACGACGCGTGGGGCGGATCACGGATGCAGGACGAGGACATCATCGACGCCACGGCCATCCTGTGGCTCACCGGCAGCTTCCGCTCCTCGATCCGGCTCTACTCCGAGACCGAGGCGAACTGGCATGCGGACGCCTGGGAGGAGCCGGCCGGTGACGGCGCGGGCTCGGCGGAGCAGTCCGCCTGGAGCGGCTCGGCCGGTGGCGAGGCGTGGACACCCGCCAAGGTCGAGGTGCCGACCGCCTTCGCCCTCTTCGGCGGCGACCTGATGATGCCGCCGCGTGAGCTGTGTGAGCGATGCTTCGCCGTGGAGCGCTTCACCCTCTACCCGGAGGGCGGTCACTGGCCTGCGCTCGAGGAGCCGGAGCAGGTCGTCCGCGACGTGCTGGCCTTCGCCGACGGCAGGAGCTGAGCTCCCTCACCGGGTCACGACGGTCCCGTGGGAGTCGGGACCCTTCCCGACTCCCACGGGACCGTCGTGGGGCTGTGGACGACCGGGGCCACGGGAGGTCCACCTCTGTCAGGCTGGGGGCCGACGCACGAGCCGGGGGGCAGGTGCGGGCAGGGGGAGGCATGGCACGAGCGCCCAGCGCTGCGGCTCGCCGACGTGCCTGGCGCCACGAGGTCGCACGCCTGCTGGCGGACCGCCACTCCGGCGTCGCCCGACGCGCGGACCTGATCGCCGAGGGACTGACCGACGAGGACATCCGGGCCGAGGTCGATCGCGGGGTGTGGCACCGCGCCGGCTGCCACACCCTGTGCATCGCGGGCACCGAGCCGCGCGGCGAAGGGCTCTTCTGGTGGGCGTTGTGGGAGTCCGGCCCTCGTGCGGTGCTGGACGGCGCGACCTCCCTGGTGGTCTCCGGGCTGAAGCACTGGGAGGCGTTGCCCGTCGACGTGTCGGTCCCGCGCAACGCCACCGTCCGCTCGTTGCCCGGCGTCCGGCACCACGTCCTGCGTCACCTCGGGCCGGCGATCCCCGTCGGGCTGCGGCGGACCAAGACCGACGTGGCGCTCCTGCGCGCCGCGCAGTGGGAGCGCACGGACCGGGCCGCCGCGACGCTGGTGGCGATGACGGTGCAGCAGCGCCTCGTGTCGACCAGCGCGCTGATGGACCGCTGGGGCGGGACGCGACGCTGCGCCCGACGGCAGCTGCTCGGTGCCGTGATCCGCGACGTCTGCGACGGCTCTCACTCCATCAACGAGCTGGACGTCGTCGCGGCGTGCCGGGCCCACGGCATACCTGCTCCGAGCCGGCAGAGCACCCGGACCGTCGGCGCGGGGCGGGTCTATCTCGACCTCTTCTGGGACGACTACGGCGTGCACGGCGAGATCCAGGGCGCCCATCACCAGTGGGGTCTGCACGGGGTCGACGACGCCGTGCGCGGCAACGCCCTCGCCATCGACCAGCGCGACCTCGTCTCGCTGCAGATCCCGGTCCTCGGCTGGCGGCTGGACCCCGCGGTCTTCCTCGACCAGATCGCCTCGGCGCTCCGACGCGGCGGGTGGGCCGGTTAGCGTCCCGTGGGAGTCGGCACCCTTCGCGACTTCCACGGGACGCAACCGCCCAGGTATGCCGCTGGGCAGGCCCGCGCGGGCGTCGTTACCCTGAGGCTCATGGCCACGACCGCGACGACGCACCCCCTGCTGGACACCCACCGCGAGACCCTGGAGGCGGCGACGCAGGCGCTGCGGGAGCGCAGCTACTACAGCCGCTACCCCGAGTCGCCGAGCCCCCGCGTCTACGGCGAGGGCTCCTCCGAGCGCGGCCAGCTCGCCCACCAGGAGACGCTCAACAAGGACTTCGACGGGCTCGCAGAGCAGCCCACGACCGGCCGCAGCGTCGGCTCGGAGAAGAGTCCCTACGGCCCGACCCTCGGGGTGCGCTACCCCGAGCTCGACGTCGAGGCCGCGATGACCGCGGCCCAGGAGGCGATGCCCGCCTGGCGCGACGCCGGCGCCGAGGTCCGCGCCGCGGTCCTCACCGAGGCCATCGAGCGGATCAACGCCCGCAGCCACGAGATGGCGCACGCGGTCATGCACACCTCGGGGCAGCCCTTCGTCATGTCCTTCCAGGCCGGCGGCCCGCACGCGCAGGACCGCGCGCTCGAGGCGGTCGTCGTCGCGCTCGAGGAGCAGCGGCGCGTCCCCGGCTCGGTGACCTGGGAGAAGCCGGCCAAGGGCGACCCGATCCGCATGCAGAAGGACTACCGCGTGGTGCCGCGCGGCGTGGCGCTGGTCATCGGCTGCAACACCTTCCCGACGTGGAACGCCTACCCCGGCATCTTCGCCAGCCTCGCCACCGGCAACCCGGTCGTCATCAAGCCGCACCCGCGCGCCGTCCTCCCGCTCGCGCTGACCACCCAGATCGCGCGCGAGACGCTCGCCGAGGCCGGCTTCGACCCGGCCCTGGTGCAGCTCGCGGCCGAGGACGACGGCGGCACGCTCGCCAAGGACCTCGCCCTGCACGACGCGGTCAAGATCATCGACTACACCGGCGGCCCCGGCTTCGGCCACTGGCTGGAGACCGAGGCGGCGGGCGCGGGCAAGCTCGTCTACACCGAGAAGGCCGGGCTCAACACCGTCGTCGTCGACTCCACCGACGACCTCAAGGGCATGCTCGGCAACCTCGCCTTCTCCTTCTCGCTCTACTCCGGGCAGATGTGCACTGCCCCGCAGAACGTCTACGTCCCGCCGACCGTCCGCACCGACGAGGGCGACCTGTCCGCCGAGGAGTTCGCCGACAAGCTCGGCCAGGCCATCAGCCGCTTCACCGCCGACGACGCCAAGGCGGTCGAGATCCTCGGCGCCACGGTCAACGACGACGTCCGCGGCCGCGCGAGCGACATCCGCGCCCTGGCCGACCGCCTCGGCGGCGACGTCGTCCTCGACAGCCGCGCGGTCGCCCACCCCGCCTACCCCGACGCCGTGGTGCGCACCCCGGCCCTGGTGGGTGTCGACGCGACCAACGACGAGGCATACACGCAGGAGTGCTTCGGCCCGGTCGCCTTCGTCGTCCGCACCGAGGACACCGCCGACTCGCTGCGCCGCTTCTCGCGGACCGTCGCCGAGCACGGCGGCATGACCGCGGCGGTGTATGCCACCGACGAGGAGGTCCTGGACGACGCGCGGGAGGCCGCCGCGGACGCCGGGGTGGCGCTGTCGGAGAACCTCACCGGCCAGATCTTCGTCAACCAGACGGCCGCCTTCTCCGACTTCCACGGCACCGGCGCCAACCCCGCGGCCAACGCGGCCTACGCGGATGCCGCCTTCGTCGCCAACCGGTTCCGGGTCATCACCAGCCGGCGCCACGTCTGAGGCCCGAGGGTATGCCCGCACCCGAATACCCGCCCGCCGCACCTGACGGTGGTGCACCGGCGGCCCCGGTCGTCCCGGAGGAGGAGGTCGAGCCCGCCGCGATCCGGCTGCGGGCCGTGGCCGACGGGGTGGTCGCGCTGGCGGGCCTGTCCTCGCTGCGCGGGCGGGACCCCGAGACCGCGGTGGCCGCGGTGGGCCGGCTGGTCGAGGAGGCCTTCGCCGCGGGGCGCCAACGGGTGGAGGCCGAGGTGCGCACCGACGACGCCGACACCCGGCGGGTGCTGCAGCGGGCCGGGCTGCGGCCCGAGGGAGTCAGCCGCGGGCGCGGGAGCACGGCCGAGGGCATACCCGTCGACCTGCTGCGGCTGGCGCGGCTCACGGACGACCCCGCACCCGGCGAGCCGGGCGCCTTCCTCGGGATGCTCGACGCCACCCTGCCGCGCAAGCGGCTCATCGCCCAGGGGCTGCTGCGCGACGACGCGGGGCGGGTGCTGCTGTGCGAGCTGACCTACAAGCAGGACTGGGACCTGCCCGGCGGCGTGGTCGACCCCGACGAGTCGCCTCGCGCCACCCTGGCCCGGGAGATCCGCGAGGAGCTCGGCCTGGAGCTGCCGGTCGGCGACCTGCTCGCGGTCAACTGGCTGCCGCGCTACAAGCAGTGGACCGACGCGCTGCTGCTCGTCTTCGACCTCGGCATCCGGCCCGGCGTGACCGACGAGGCGGTCCTGCAGCGCACCGAGCTCCGAGGGCTGCACTGGGTCGAGCCGCGGCACCTCGAGGGCCGCGTCGCGCCCTACGTCGCCCGCCACCTGGCCTCGATCGGGTCCGGCGAGGCGGCCGGGCTGGTGCTGGAGGACGGCATAACGACGCAGGAGTGAGGGCTGGCAGGATGCCGTCATGAGACTCCGTGACGTCCAGACCGCCCGCACCACCACCGCCGTCCGCGAGGCGGGCGACCCCGGCTCGCCGACCGTCGTGCTCATCCACGGCAACGTGTCGTCGTCGGCCTTCTTCGACGTGCTCATCGAGGAGCTCGCCGCCGACTTCCACGTGCTCGCGCCCGACTTCCGGGGGTATGGCGACTCCGCCCGGGCCACGATCGACGCCACCCGGGGCATGGCGGACCTGTCCGACGACGTCGCGGCGGTCCTCGACACGCTGGGCCTGGAGGGACCGGTGGATGTGCTCGGCTGGTCGGCGGGCGGCAACGTCGCGCTCCAGCTGGCGATGGACCACCCGGGCCGGGTGCGGCGGCTGGTGCTGGAGGCTCCGGGCAGCCCGTTCGGCTTCGGCGGCAGCACCGGCGAGGACGGTCGCCCGGTCGCCGACGACTTCGCCGGGAGCGGCGGCGGCACCGCCAACCCGCAGTTCTGCGCGGCGCTCGCGGCGGGGGACCGCGGCGAGGAGCCGACGAGCCCGCGCACGACGCTGCGTTCGTTCTATGTCGCGCCCGGCTTCACCTTCGCGCCCGAGGTGGAGGAGGTATACCTGGACGCGATGCTGAAGACGACGGTGGGCGACGACGTCTACCCGGGCGACACCGCGACCAGCGACAACTGGCCGGGCGTGGCGCCGGGGACGACGGGGATGAACAACGCGTTGTCGCCGAAGTACCTCGACCAGTCCGGCTTCGCCGACCTCGACCCGGCGCTGCCGGTGCTGTGGATCCGCGGCGACGCCGACCAGATCGTGTCCGACACCTCGATGTTCGACCTGGCCCAGCTCGGCAAGCTCGGCGCGGTCCCGGGCTACCCCGGCGAGGAGGTCTGCCCGACCCAGCCGATGGTGAGCCAGATGCGGGCGGTGCTGCAGGCGGCCGGCGAGTTCACCGAGGTGGTCTACGAGGGCTGCGGCCACAGTCCGCACCTGGAGCAGCCGGAGCGCTTCGTCGACGAGGTCCGCGCCTTCCTCCAGGCCTGAGGGCTGACCGGCCGCACACCGCGCGGCCGGTCAGGACGCGGTCGGCAGCGGCGTGGCCAGCGCGGCGTCGAGGGCGATCGTGATCATGTCGCCGAAGGTCTGCTCGCGCTCCTGGGCGCTCGTCTCCTCACCGGTGACGATGTGGTCGGACACGGTGCAGACCGCGAGCGCCTGCCGGCCGTGCTGCGCGGCGAGGGTGTAGATCTCGGCGGCCTCCATCTCGACCGCGACGACGCCGTACTCCACGACCTTCTGGGTCAGCTCGGGACGGGAGTGATAGAAGCTGTCCGAGGAGAAGACCGTCCCGACCAGATGCGGCGCGTCGGCCTCCTCCGCCGCCTCGACGGCCGCCCGCAGCAGCGCGAAGTCGGCCGTCGCGGGGTAGTGGTAGCCGCCGAAGCGGATCGTGTTCATCGAGCTGTCGGTCGCCGCGGCCTGCGCGAGCACGACGTCGCGGACCTTCAGCCGCTCGGTGAGCGCCCCGCAGGAGCCGACGCGGACGAGCTGCTGCACGGCATACTCGCTGATCAGCTCGTTGACGTAGATCGAGGCCGACGGCTGCCCCATGCCGGTGCCCTGCACCGAGACCTGCTCGCCGCGGTAGGTGCCGGTGAAGCCGAGCATGCCGCGCACCTCGGTGTAGCAGACGGCGTCCTCCAGGAAGTTCTCGGCGATCCAGCGCGCCCGCAGCGGGTCGCCGGGCAGGAGGACACGGGGGGCGATCTGGCCGGGCTCGGCGGCGATGTGGGTGCTCACCCCGCCAGGGTATGCGCTCGCGCGGGCCCCTCTCACCGTCCCCTCATCCGGCTCTCACCCTGCTCTCCTGCGCGGCTGATGGGCTGCGCGGGCGAGAACGAGCCCGAACCGCAGCGCGGTCCGGGCCACGACCGAGGCAACAACGCGCCGCCCCACAGAGTCGCTCACCGGGCACCGCTGGACGTCCACCTGCATCGGCGGCGTTCGCCAGTCCGCGGGGCAGGCGGCCGGGTGCTAGCCGCGCTCAGCGAGCACTGGTCCTCGCACGACGTGGGCGAAAGTCCAGATCAGCCTGTGGTTCCCTTCCGTTGCCGTAGGGTTCGGACCCTGATGAGTGAACCAAGAGCCGCGCCGAAGGTACACCAGGTGGCGAAATTCCACGCCATGGCTATAACTAGTTCGGGGAAGATGGGTCCCATTGGAATGTCAGATGGGGGAATGACGCTGCCTTGCGTAGCTATCACCCCCCACACGATGACCAAACCCAATCCAGCCACTAAAGACCACAGGAAAGGTCCCGCTAGCCGCGTACTTGACATGCCGACGATGCCGCACAACAAGGCACTTAGAGACAAACCGCCAGCCAGAGCGACCAAAGATGGGCGGCCATCCACGTTCGCCCATTTGTAGAGGTGTTCAGCCGCCCCTACGGCGACGATGACACTTAGGCCAAGGAAGACCTGCATTCCTGCACCCAGGCCGCGACCGGTTATCTGCTCTTGCGTGTCAGATCTAACGTTGGCGCTCATCCGCACAACCTAACTCGATCGCTACTTCCATATTGGTACAGCCCGCTGAGCGCGTAGTATTCACGTGAATCCCCACATGTGTAGGAGACGTCAAGCCACTTCGTTGCGCCGGGATAGACGTCACCCGAGTCGTCATCTCTGGTGGGGTGGTAGGAAAAACCGACCCACCTACACTCCTTTAGAGACATAGAAATGTCATTACGGTTGCACGCCGGAGATGAGGTCTTGTAACCACTAGCGGCAACATACTCTGTGTCAAGAGCGGAACTACCGCGCATCATTTGAGGATTCCCCGCCCATCCGGTGACCGCGACACCCAGACGAAGTGTTCGCTGTGGTCGTGCTGACATCGTCTGACCCCGTCAGCAGAGAAGTAATCTCAGTGCCGGTAAGGGTAACATACTTACCGATGTCTTCATGATAGACCTTCTCGGTCATTTTTTCGGTCGAGATTACCGTTTCGATGTTCTCCGTAGTATTGCCCTCCGCGGCCGACACCGCCGGCCCTGCGAGGCCTGACACTGCGAATAGCGGCAGCGCGATCACAACGCCCAATCGCCTGCTCATGGCATCCTCTTTCATTTCGGTAAATAGCGTACGCAAGTCACGCTAACATCAGCATGAGCACCTCTCCAGTGCTCGCGTTACACCCCCTGAAAGTGCGCTCACCACGCCCGGTGTCAATCACGCCTTGGCTTGCGTCGACTTCGCCCGCTTAGATGAGTTGGGACTAGCTCGTGTCATGAGCCATCGGCTCGCCGTACTGTCCCTTAGAACCTAGGACTGCGATACGAGCAGCAGGCGCGGCGGATGGTGGACCGGCTCGTCACTGTGCTCGGCGAGGCCTGAGCAGGGTCGCCTCGATCCGGTCGGCCGCCGCCTGCGGGCCGCGCTCGGCCCGGACGCGTGCCCCGATCAGCGCCGCCTGGCGTCGTGTCCCGCTGTCGCCGACCGCACGGAAGGCGCCGCGCAGGGTGTCGACGGAGGTGCGCCCCACCGGCACCGGAGGCGCGGCCACGCCGATCTCGTGCGCCCGCCGGGCGAAGAACGGCTGGTCCAGCGCGAAGGGCACGACGACCTGCGGCACACCGGAGCGGGTGGCCTCCGCTGTCGTGCCGGCCCCGCCGTGGTGCGCGATCGCGGACATCCGGGGGAAGAGCAGGTCGTGCGGCGCGCCGTCGACGAAGGTGACGCGCTCGTCATACCTCTCCTCGAGCCCGGTGCCGCGCAGGGCGACGACGCGGTGCCCGGCGGCGAGCGCGCCCTCGATCGCGTGCCGCAGCGCCTGGCGCGTCTGGGGCAGGCTCTGGCTGCCGAAGCCGGCGTAGACCGGCGGTGCCCCCGCGTCGAGGAAGCGCTCGAGGTCGGCGTCGAGGGTCGTGCCGGACGGCGAGTCGCGGAAGGGGTAGCCGGTCAGCACGATGCGGCGGCCGCTGACCCGGCGCGGCGCGATGAGCTGCGGTGAGTGCGCGATGAAGGCGGGGACGGTGAGGGTATGCCGTGCCGCCCGCACCCCCGAGCCGCGCGGGATGCCGTGGCCGGCGAGGGCGTCGGCGACGGGGGAGCCCATCGCCATGCCTGGGCCGAGACCGCGCAGGCCGTCGAGGAGGTTGCGCGGGGAGCGGCCGCGGCGGGTGGCGAACATGCTGGCGTCGCCCCAGACCGACGGCAGCGCCGGGACGAAGAGCATGAGGACCTGCGGGCGCGGGTCGTGCGCGGCCAGCTGCCCGGCCCAGGGGAACGTCAGGGCGGTGGAGACGACGGCGTCGTAGCGCGGCCAGAGGTCGACGAGGGCGCGAGCGAGCTCTGGCGCCATGGCCTCGGCCTGGTGGCGCAGCGCACCGACCTGGCGGCCGATGCTCGCGCCGGCCATGCGCTCGGCGACGGTGCCCTCGCGGTAGATCCGCATGGCGTCGACCCGGATCTCCTCGACACCCAGCCCGGCGTCGCGGAGGGTAGGGGCGAAGTCGCTGGAGGCCGTGACGCCGACCTCGTGACCGCGCGCCTGCAGCTCCTGCCCGACCGCGGTCACCGGTTGGTAGTCACCCCGGCTGCCCCCGGCCAGGATCGCGATGCGCATACCTCCATCATCGCCCTCCCGCGCGGACCGGGCGCGAGAAGCTCCAGCGAAGGGCCTTCCAAGGGTCCTGGTCACTCAGTCGCAGCTGTCCTTCGGCTCCGTAGCGCCCTCGCGCAGGACGAACTCCTCACTGTGCCCGGCGTCATCGGTGAAGACGACGGTCGTCTCGTCGACGCGGGTGACGGTGCCCTCCTGCTCCGGGTTGTCCCAGCCGTCCGGCGGATTGCGCGAGCCGTCGTCGAGGAGGCCGCCGACGCGCTCGTACCACTGTCCCTCGAGCTGAAGGTCGTCGATGCCGCAGTGGGTGATCAGCACGAAGTCGTGGCCGTCGTCCGGGGTGCAGCCGACCAGAAGAGCCGTCGCCGTCGCTAGTGCGATGGCCCAGGGTGGCCGTCTCACCTCCGGTCCCCGGTACCGCTCTGCCGCGACCTCGTCGTTCGTCTCCATCGTCTGCGCAGCACGAAGCCGATCCCGCTGGCGAGGCCGCTTCCCGCCGCCAGGACCGGGAACAGCAGGATCGAGCCGACGAGGAAGAGCCCCGTCTCGTCGCTGCTGCCTGCCTGGATCGTCCAGAAGAGCCAGAAGCCGACGGCGCTCCCAGCTGCCACGGCCAGGGGCGGCCAGCGCAGGGCGAGGAGGGCGGTGACGACGACGAACGTGAGCCCGCAGCCCACGACCTGCATAGGCCGGTAGGGACCTTGGTAGGCGCCGAGGGCGGCGTCGTCGTAGTTCTCGTTGTCCCACGCGAGCCAGACCGCATACGTGGCGGCGCCGACCAGCAGGGCGAGGACGAACCCGGCCCAGCCGCCCGTCAGCCAGCTCCATCGTGCAGCCTGCTCTGTCCCCACCGTTTCTCCCCGGATCAACCGGTATGCCGTGCGCGCGTGGCGTCCTCGTGCCACGCCGTGTGTCGCGACTGGGACTCGTAGGCCACCACAGCCCCGCACTCCTGACAGACGGGCATCGAGCCCCTCTCGTTGCGCACATAGCCGCTCTGCATCTCAGCTCGCGTCATGCCGAAGAATTCCCGAAGTCCCATCGGCCCACCCTACGGTCGCGGCTGCCAAAGCTCTCCTGCGATCGGGCCGCCGCTCATTCCGGACGCTGGTCCGCCTGTCGCGCTTCTGGATCCTGGTCTGCGGCGCTGCGTGTCCCGTAGAACTCTCGCAGGGCGCTGAGGACTGCCGTGCGCACCGCAAAATAGATGAGATAGATGAAGACCGCCAGGAGAACGACGGACAGCGCTGCGTTCGTGGCCGGGTTCATGCCCGCCATCCCATCCTGGCGAGCTGTCCGGCGGGCTGATCAGCCTCAGATGCCCCGACCCGGTGTGAGGATGCCCTGCGGGTCCAGGGCGTCCTTGATCGCGGCCTGCACCTGCCGGGCGGTGTCGTCGAGCTGCCACGACAGCTCGTGCAGCTTGAGCGAGCCGATCCCGTGCTCGCCCGTGACGGTCCCGCCGAGCGACAGCGCGAGCCGGGTGATGTCATGGATGACGGCCTCGGCGGCCGCGTGGTCCTCGGGGGTGTCGCCCGCCTGCACGCTGGGGTGGAGGTTGCCGTCGCCGGCGTGTGCGACCGTCGACACCACGCGCCCGTGGTCGCGGGCGATCTCCTCGATGCCCTTGAAGACCGCGGCCAGCTCGCTCAGCGGGACGCCGACGTCGCAGGAGACCCGGAGCCCGCGCGCGGTCAGCGCCGGGTTGGACAGCCGCCGGGCCTCGATCAGCTCCTCGGACTCGGCGATCTCGCTGTCGGTCGCGCCGTGCCGGCGGCATACCTCGACGATGTCCTCGGCCTGCGCCTGAGCCCCCGGACCCACGGTCTGCCCGACGAGGATCGCGGCGCCGGGCACGGTGAGCCCGCTGGGCTGGTAGGACTCGATGATCTCCACGCTGGGGGCGTCGATCAGCTCGAGCACCTCGGGCGGGGTCGCCAGCGCGGCGATCGCGGTGACGGCGCGGCCCGCGTCGGTCATCCGGTCGAAGCCGACCCGGAAGGTGCGCGGCTCGCCCGCGGGCACCGGCTTGAGCCGCACGGTGGCGGCGGTGATGACCCCGAGGGTGCCCTCGGAGCCGGTAAACAGGCTGGTCAGGTCGAGCCCGGCGACGTTCTTGCGGGTGCGCGCGCCGGTCTGCAGCACGCGCCCGTCGGCGAGCACCACCTCCAGCGCGGCGACCGAGTCGGCGGTCACCCCGTGCGCGACGCACCGCAGTCCTCCGGCGTTGGTGGCGATGTTGCCGCCGATCGTGCTGGTGCGGGCGCTGGCGGGGTCGGGCGGGAAGAACAGCCCGTGCTCCTGCGCGGCGGTGTCCAGGTCGGAGGTGACCACGCCCGCCTCGACGTCGGCGAGCCGGTTGACCTCGTCGATGCGGCGGATCCGGTTCATCCGCGCCAGCGACAGGACCAGCCCGCCGGCATAGGCGACGGCACCACCGGACAGGCCCGTGCCGGCGCCGCGCACCGACACCCGGACCCCGTTCGCGTATGCCCAGGCCAGGGTCGCCGAGACGTCCGCGGTGCTCTCGGCGTGGACGACGGCCACGGGCATACCCTCGGGCTGCGCCCGCGAGCTGTCGCCGGCGTAGCGCTCCAGCTCCTCCGGGTCGCGGGTGAGCCGGTCACCGAGCACCTCGGCCAGGTCGGAGGCGACGGTCATCGGTGTTCTCCTCGTCGACGGTCGTTGTCCCTCCGATCATCGCCGATCCGCCACGCGGGAGGCGGACCGAGGGTCCGCCGACGCGGTCGTCCGCCTAGGCTGACGACCGATCACCGACGTCCAGGTCATCTGTGGAGGAAGCGTATGTGCCGAGTGCTCGCGTTCATCGGGCCGGAGACCCCGCTGGAGAACCTGCTTCTCACGCCGGAGAACAGCCTGGTCAACCAGGCCCTCGACCCGGAGAGCCACCCGGAGCTGCAGCTGGCCGGCTGGGGGTTCGGCGCCTGGGGCGAGCACCTGGCACACCCGGAGAAGCCCTTCATCTACCGCCGGCCGATGGCGGCCTTCTACGACGACAACCTGGAGCGCATCGTCCCGAGCCTGCGCGCCAGCACGATGCTGGCCCACGTGCGCGCCGCCGCCTACGACGCGAAGGTCGTGCTGGCCGACGAGAACTGTCACCCGTTCTCCTTCGAGGGGACACGCTGGATCGTCGCGCAGAACGGCTACCTGCCGGGCTGGCAGATCCTGCAGCGTGAGCTGCTGCAGCACTGCAAGGACGAATACCTCGAGCAGATGGCGGGCTCGACGGACACCGAGTTCATCTATGTGCTGCTGCTCTCGCTGCTCGAGGGCGACAGTGACGAGGACGTGCAGCGTGCGGTCGAGGAGCTGATCCGTCTGGTCGCCGGTGCGATGGACAAGCTCGACCTGCCGGGCCTGACCAAGCTCAAGCTGGCGTTGGTGTCCCAAGACCGCATCATCGGCGTCAACGCCGGCCTCGGGCTGCAGGGGGAGACCGACCCGACCGGCGACTGGCGGGAGCTGCGCAAGGCGGAGCCGGGCACCGACGACTTCAGCCTCTCGATGCTGCTGGAGCCGCTCTACTTCCTCATGGGGCGCAAGTTCGAGGAGGACACGAGCACGTATGCCTTCGAGCAGTGCGCCGAGGACGAGGCGACCGGTGTGATCTTCGCCTCCGAGGCGCTCACCGAGGACACCGACGGCTGGTCGCAGCTCGACTTCGGCCACATCGTCTTCCTGCGCAACGAGGGCGGGCGGGTGACCAAAAAGGTCGAGGCGCTCTCGGTATAGCGGGGTCCGGCCCGCAGCCGACAGGCGGCCAGCCCTCGGTGACCGCCGCCGTAGACTCCGGCGGATGAGCGATCCCGCGCCCTACCCCACGATGGAGGACACCATCGGCGGCACCCCGCTGGTGCGGCTGCAGCGCCTCCCGGGGCCGGACAACGAACGCCGCGGCAACGTGCTGCTCGCCAAGCTCGAGGGCAACAACCCCGCCGGCTCGGTGAAGGACCGGCCGGCGATCAGCATGATCCGGGGCGCCGAGGCGCGGGGGGAGATCTCGCCCGGCGACACCCTGCTGGAGGCGACGTCCGGCAACACCGGGATCGGCCTGGCGATGGCGGCCGCGATCAGCGGGTACCCGTTGGTCATCGTCATGCCCGAGGACGCCTCGATCGAGCGGATACAGACGATGAAGGCATACGGGGCCGAGCTCGTGCTCACCCCGGCGGACGGCGGCATGGAAGAGGCCCGCGACGTCGTGACGCGGATGGAGCAGGAGGCGAGGGGCCGGGTCCTGGACCAGTTCGGCAACCCGGACAACCCTCGCGCCCACGAGGACGGCACCGGCCCGGAGCTGTGGCGGCAGACCGACGGGCGGATCACGCACTTCGTGTCCGCGATGGGCACCACCGGCACCATCACCGGGGTCTCGCGCTTCCTGAAGTCGCGCGACCCCGGCGTCCAGATCGTCGGGGCCCAGCCGGCGGAGGGCTCCCGGATCCCCGGGATCCGCGCCTGGCCGCCGGAGTACGTGCCGAGGATCTTCGACCCCTCGGCGGTGGACCGGACCGTGGAGGTCGCCCAGCCCGACGCCGAGGAGACGGCCCGCCGGATGGCCCGCGAGGAGGGCATCTTCGGCGGCATCTCCGCAGGTGGCGCGTGCTGGGCCGCCCTGCAGGTGGCCGAGGAGGTGCAGGGGGCGACGATCGTCTTCGTGGTCTGCGACCGCGGCGATCGCTACCTCTCCAGCGGGGTCTTCCCCGCCTGAGATGTGGGCCGAGTCTCCAGCCGTGAGGTTGCCACGGCGGCAAGAGGAGGGTGGTCCCGAGGGGTTGGACCGGGGATACTGACAGCGCGACCCTTCCGGTCACAGTTACGTGGGGTCGGTCGTCTCGCTCGTCCTCGCCTGGCTGGTGCCCGGCGACGTCCGGTGGCCGCCCTCGTCGCCGTGACGTGGGCCTTCCACAGCGCCGTCGACCGCCTGCCGGGGTACGGACTCAAGTTCACCGACAGCTTCACCCACCCCCATCTCGGCGAGATCGGGAAGAAGCCCTGAGCTCGCGGCGGGGCGTGCTGCGGCACGGGCGCAGCAGTTGGATGAGCGCTACCGTCGGCTCATGGAGACGGTAGGACTTCGTGAATTGAAGCAGGACGCTCTTGGTCTCTTGCGACGTGTGGAACGAGGGGAGGAGATCGTGGTCACCGTCTCCGGTCGACCCAGTGCCAGACTCGTGCCGGCCCGACAGAGTCGGTGGCGCCTCTGGGAAGACGTCGTTGACTTGTTCGCCGGCGCCCCTGATGCTCAATGGGCGGCTGACCGGGAGTGGCGCCCCAAGATCAGTGGCAAACAGGCTCATCGACAGCGGTCCGATCGATCAGTCGTCCTACTGAAGAATGCGTGCCAGATGCTCGTGCAGTCGGTCGGCGTCCTCGGACCCCTTCCCCGTGAGCGCGATCTCCTGGTTGGAGTGACTCCACCCCTCAGTGGAGAGTGTGGCCAAGCGGGCTTCGACGTCGATGTACACCCAGTAGTCGATGCACGGTGCGGGCCACTGGTCACCGTACGACTCGACGATCCCACTGTCCGGGTAGCGCTCCGCGAACTGGATGGGGTCGGCCTCCCAGAGCATGTCGCCGACGACTCCGACCACCGGCTGCGTGGGAGAGGAGCGGGAGAACCCAGCATTGGTCGAGGTGAAGAGCCTGTCCAGTCGATGGCAGACGATCGGTGACCACTCTGGCTCGAACTCTTCCGTCACCTCATCCAACGTACAAGAGTGTGCAGGTAGCGGCACGGCTGCCCGTCGCGGAGCAGCCCTACACCCGGCCAAGTGGCAGTAGCGATCTGTCCAGTTGGGAGAACCGGGGGTGGTGTAATCACGTCATGCGCATCTTCTTCACCGGGGGCAGCGGCAAGGCCGGCAAGCACGTCGCGACCTACCTGGCCAAGCAGGGTCATCAGGTCACCAACGCCGACCTCGTCCCCCTGGAGCATCCGGACGTGGCAGACCTGAGGGTCGACCTCACCGACGCCGGCGAGACCTACTCGGCGTTGGCCGGGCTGGCAAGGATGGAGGAGCTGAATGTCGCGGAGAAGCCTGCCTACGACGCCGTGGTGCACTTCGCGGCGTTGCCCGCGATCCTGATCGCCTCCGATGCCCGCACCTACGCGACGAACGTGCTGAGCACATACAACGTGCTGGAGGCCGCGACACGGCTGGGTGTCCGCAAGATCGTGTTCGCCTCCTCGGAGACGACCTACGGGATCTGCTTCGCTCAGGGCGAGCGGCGACCGCAGTACGTACCGGTCGACGAGGACCACCCGACGGTGCCGGAGGACTCCTACGCCATGTCCAAGGTGACCAACGAGGTGACGGCGCGCTCCTTCCAGGCCCGCAGCGGTGCCGACGTGTACGGCCTGCGCATCAACAACGTCATCGAGCCGCACGAGTACGCCGAGATGTTCCCCGACTTCCTCGACGACCCGTCGCTGAGGCGGCGCAACATCTTCGCCTACATCGACACCCGCGACCTCGGCCAGATGGTGCAGCGGTGTCTGGAGGTCGATGGGCTCGGCTACGAGGTCTTCAACGTCGCCAACGCGGACATGTCCGTCGCCCTGACCACCCAGGAGGTCCGGGAGCGCTTCTACGACGGGGTCGAACTGAAGCGTGAGATGGGCCCGGACGAGACCTTCTACTCCATCGACAGGGCCCGCGAGCTGCTTGGATACGAGCCGCAGCACTCGTGGCGCGACGTCCTGTCAGATCCTCAGCCAGAGGCCTGACCCAGGCGCACCGACCGCGACGGTATGCCCCCCCGGGCCCGGCGTCGACTCGCTCGGTGCGGGATGAGGCCGCCGTCCGGTGCATCTACGATGCGCATATGCGGGGCGACGAACAGCGGATTATCCAGGCCTTCTGTGACTTCATGAGTGCACGGGGGTGGTCGGTCTCGCGGGAGTCGACCATGTCGACGTGGTGGCTGAGAAGGATGGACTGAAGGTGCTGGCGGAGGCCAAGGGGCGCACGGCTGCGATCGGTTTGGACGTTGACACGATGTTCGGTCAGCTATTGCGACGCATGCCGTCGACAGGGCGGAGCGAGGGGATGCGATTTGCGGTCGTGGTGCCGACAGCTGCTGTGAGCGCAGTCAGACGCGTCCCTGCCTGGGTGCTTGAGGAACTGCAGATCGACGTATACGTCGTCGGCGACGACGGGTCAGTCGCCGCTCCCTAGCGTCACTTGAGCGGCAGTGGCCTGCGTCATTGATGATCGTTAGACCGGGGCCGCGATAGCGAACCCTCCGGTCAGGAGCAAGGCCACCCCGGTAAGTGCGCATACCCTGCCCGCGCCGGTGGTGCTCATGTCGTCTCCGTCTGCTGTGGCCCGGTCGGTGCCGTAGATGGTGGCGAGGCCGAGCGCGAGAACGATCGGGAGCAGGATGTAGAGAAGACTCTGGTAGAGCCAGGCGTACGGGACGAAGTGCACTGCTCCGGCGAGGGAGAAGAAGAGCGGAACCAGGGTGTAGCGACCTCGCACCGTCAGCACGATCAGCAGCGGCAGCACGAGGAGCTGAGACACGGAGATCAGGACCCCTAGCTGTGTGATCAGCTCGCCACCTGGTCTTGCCTCGAGCATCCCTAGCCACGTCGAGATGCCTAGTGCGACGGGTAGGGCGACCATCCCTTGGAACAAGGTGGCCGTCACTGCCCACTTGGGCTCGGTGACGCGCCACATGACGGCGCAGACCAGCCAGGTCGTGCCGTATGCGAGCAGGAAGACCGCCGGTCAAGTCCGGTGGAGTGGTGTACGAGTGTGTGATCCCTCGTCGGGGGGTTAGGCGGTCAGGGCGGGGACGAGGGTGGTGGTCACCTCCTGGGTCTGGTCGGCTGGCTCTTCCGGCTGGGTGAGCGCGGTCCGGCAACGGGTGAGGATGTCGAGTCCGATGTAGCGGCGTTGCTCGGCCCAGGCGTCGTGCTGCTCGGCGAGGACGGCGCCGACGAGGCGGATGATGGACTCGCGGTTGGGGAAGAT
>NZ_MKKF01000006.1:0-77062 GCF_001942435.1 Serinicoccus sp. CNJ-927
AGTCCTCCCGGCGAGGTGGGTCCACCGGATACCTGCCTGGGTCACCCGGGCGGGCCCGGTGCGCAGAGTCCTCCCGCTGGATTGGGCCTGAGGGATCCCCCGCGGCGTCGTGAACGCCACCCCTCCCTGCGGCGCAGGTGGAGCAGGCGGCTCGGCCGGCCAGCGCGTCCCAGGGGACGACGACCTGCAGCTCGACGGTCGGCATGCCGGTCGCGACCCGCGCGATGCCCTCCAGGTCAGGCGTGACCAGATCGGCCCAGCCCTCCGGCCTCGCGTCGTCTGCCGCCGCAGACGAAGCAGTCGAACCGGACGGTCCAGGCTCATCAGCCACGAGATGATCCTCGGGGGCGCGGGCTTCGCCAGCTGTCCCCGGCTCGGGCGACCGGGTGCCTGGGCCTGCCTCGGACGGACTGCCGAGGTCGTCCGGCACCGGGAGCCGTCCGTGGACGAGGAAGGCGGTGAGCACGTCGCAGCGGAGCTGGTCCAGGGTGCGGGGATCGCCCTGCTCGCGCAGCAGCCGGGCAGCGCGCTCGACCCGGGCGTGCGCCGCGATCAACGAGATCGCGGGCCCGGTCGCCTCCAGCGTCGCCGTCCCGTCGTCGTGGACCGTGATCCTCGCGCGACGCTCCCGGTAGCCCCGGCTGCGCCGCTCCCGCTCGGCCACCACATCGCTCCCCTCGGCCCGGGTCGCCTCCCGTGCCAGCGCGGCGGAGTAGTCCACCTCGTGCCACGGCCCCTGCCGCAGCTCACCCTCGGGCGTCAGCCGCTCACCCATCCCCAGCCGCGCCTGCACCTCGGCGCACGCCACCCGCTTCGTCTCCGCCCGCCACCTCGCCCGCTGACCGTCGGTCAGCTCCTCCACCGAGACGAACCCCTTCTGCGCCAGCACCGCAGCACCAGCCACCGCCACCACCAACCGCGCCGCCTCGACCAGCCGCGCCTCCAGACCCGAACGGCCGCCGCCACAGCCCCGAGCGCACCCAGCGCCGCCTCCTCCGCCGACCCCTCCGACTCGATCACCGCGACCGCCACACCCCCCACCCCCTCAGATGAAGCACCTCGTCCTGACCCCACGCTCATCGAACGCACGTTCGATATCAAGCGCCGCAGACGGACAGCGAGCAGGTAGGGCGATGGCGACGATGGTGGGCGCACCCCCGTCGATAGCGTGAGCTGAGTCCCACACCCTGCGGCGTGTCTCCGAAGCCTCGCCCGGGTCAGTGGGCGGCGTCGTGCCAGCTCCGGCCCAGGCCGACGCTGACGTCGAGCGGCACCGTGAGGTCGGCCGCCGCCCCCATCTGGGCACGGACCAGCTCCTCGACCTGCTCCTCCTCGCCCGGGGCGACCTCCAGGACGAGCTCGTCGTGCACCTGGAGCAGCATCCGGGAGGCGAGGTCGGCCTCCCGCACGGCGGCCTCGGTGCGCAGCATCGCCACCTTGATGATGTCGGCCGCCGAGCCCTGGATCGGGGCGTTGAGCGCCATGCGCTCCGCCATCTCGCGGCGCTGCCGGTTGTCGCTGGTGAGGTCGGGCAGGTGTCGCCGCCGACCCAGGATGGTCTCGGTGAAGCCGGTCCGGCGGGCCTCCTGGACGACGTCGCGCAGGTAGTCGCGGACACCGCCGAAGCGCTCGAAGTACTCCTCCATGAGCTCCTTGGCCTCGGCGGTGGAGATGCCGAGCTGCTTGGAGAGGCCGAAGGCGGACAACCCGTAGGCCAGGCCGTAGCTCATCGCCTTGACCTTGGAGCGCATCTCGGGCGTGACGTCGGCCTGGTCGACCCCGAAGACCCGGGCACCGACGAAGCGGTGCAGGTCCTCGCCCTCCCGGAAGGCGTGGATCAGTCCCTCGTCACCGGACAGGTGGGCCATGATGCGCATCTCGATCTGGCTGTAGTCCGCGGACATCAGGGACGCGTAGTCACCCGACCCACCGCTCCCGACCACGAAGATCTCGCGGATCCGACGACCGGCGGCGGTGCGGATGGGGATGTTCTGCAGGTTGGGCTCGGTGGAGCTGAGCCGCCCTGTCGCGGCGATCGTCTGCTGGAAGGTGGTGTGGATGCGCCCGTCGTCGGCGACCGCCTTGATGAGGCCCTCGGCGGTCACCCGGAGCCGGGTCACGTCCCGGTGCCGGAGCAGTGCCTCGAGGAAGGGGTGCTCGGTCTGGGCGTAGAGGCCAGCGAGGGCGTCGGCGTCCGTGGTGTACCCGGTCTTGGTCCGGCGCGTCTTCGGCAGGCCGAGGGTCTCGAAGAGCACCGTCTGCAGCTGCTTGGGCGAGCCGAGGTTGACCGTGTCGTCGCCGATGGCGTTCCAGGCGTCCTGCTGCGCCTGTGCCACCCCGTCGGCGAATTCCTGCTCGAGGGCGGTCAGGGCCGGCAGGTCGACGGCGATCCCGGCGCGCTCCATGCGGCGCAGCACCCCCACGAGCGGCAGCTCGACCTGCTGCAGCAGATGCCGCTCCTCCTCGTCGGCCAGCTCGGCGTCGAGGGCGTCCGCCAGGTCGTGGACCGCCCGTGCGTGCACCATCGCCGAGCGTGCCGCGGCCTCCCGGGCGTCCTGCTCCCCCTCGTCGAAGGAGAGGTCGAGCTGGCCCTGAGGGGCCCGCGCCCCCGCCCCCTCGGCCTCGAGCCGCAGCTCGCGGTGGAGGTAGCGCAGGGCCAGGTCGGCGAGGTCGTAGGAGCGCTGGTCCGGCCGGACCAGGTAGGCGGCGAGAGCGGTGTCGCTGACGACCCCCTCGACCGGCAGCCCGACGGCCTCCAGCGAGGCCACCTGCTCCTTGCCGCCGTGCAGCGCCTTGGTCCGGTCCTCGTCGGCCAGCCAGGCGGCCAGGGCCGCCTCGTCCGTGGGCTCGAGGTCGGACAGGTGCAGGTAGACCGCCTCCTCCGGCCCGGCGATCGCCAGCCCGGTGGCCTCACCCGGTCCGGCGGCGGTCCGTGGGTCGGCGTCGACGACGACCGCCAGCCGGCCCTGCGCTCCCGGGGCCTCGAGCCACCCCGGGAGCGCACCGGCGTCGAGGACCGTCCCCGCGACCTCGATGCCCTCCTCGGCCTCGGTCTCCGCGGACTCCAACGTCGAGAAGAGCCGCTCGCGCAGCACCCGGAACTCCAGGCCGTCGAAGACCCGGTGCACCTCCTCCCGGTCCCATCCACGCGCCTGCAGGTCGGCCACCGTCAGCTCCAGCGGCACGTCGGCCACGAGCTGGTTGAGCCGGCGGTTGCGCAGCACCTGGTCCAGGTGGTCCCGGGTCGCCTGCCCCGCCTTGCCGGGCAGCTGGTCGGCATGGTCCACGATGCCCGACAGGTCGCCGTGCTGGGCGAGCCACTTCGCCGCCGTCTTGGGGCCGACACCCGGCACGCCGGGCAGGTTGTCCGAGCTCTCCCCCACCAGGGCCGCGAGGTCGCTGTAGCGCTCCGGCCGGACGCCGTACTTCTCCTCCACCGCCTCGGGGGTCATGCGCCAGGTCTCGGAGACACCGCGGACCGGGTAGAGCAACAGCGTCCGGTCGTCCACCAGTTGGAAGGCGTCGCGGTCGCCGGACACGATGACCACCTCCATCCCCTCCTCCCGCGCCTGCGTGGTGAGGGTGGCGATGATGTCGTCGGCCTCGTAGCCGTCGACGTCCAGGTGCGCGATGCGCAGGGCGTCCAGGATCTGCTTGACGAGGTCGACCTGCCCGACGAACTCCCCCGGCGTGCTCGATCGACCCGCCTTGTACTCGGCATACTCCTGAGTGCGGAACGTCTGCCGCGACTTGTCGAAGGCGACGGCGACGTGCGTCGGCGCCTCGTCGCGCAGCACGTTGATGAGCATCGAGGTGAAGCCGTAGACCGCGTTGGTGCTCTGCCCGGTCGTCGTGGAGAAGTTCTCCACGGGCAGCGCGAAGAAGGCGCGGTAGGCCAACGAGTGTCCGTCCAGCAGCAGCAAGCGACTCACGCATGGCAGCCTATGTCCCATGACCGACAGTCCGACGCCTCGGCCCCCGGCGGATGCCGCTGTGACCCCCGGCTCCCCCGCACCGGCCGACGTCCCCCGGGGCGATCTCGCCGAGCGGATGGGTATGCGTCTGGTCCAGGTCGGGGCCGAGCGCACCGTGGCCACGATGCCGGTGGCCGGCAACACCCAGCCCTACGGCCTGCTCCACGGCGGGGCCTCTGCCGCTCTCGCCGAGACCGTGGGATCGGTCGCCGCGGCCATGCACGCCGGCGAGGGGCGGATCGCGGTCGGGGTGGACCTCAACGCGACCCACCACCGGGCCGTGCGCGAGGGTGTCGTCACCGCCGTCGCGACCCCGCTGTCCCTCGGCCGGTCGGTCGTGTCCTACGACATCGTCGTCACCGACGAGCAGGACCGCCGGGTGTGCACCGCACGCCTCACCTGCGCGCTGCGGGATCGGCCCCCGGGCGGCTGACCCGGTCGCCCTGACCCCGGTCGGCTCATGGCTACTTCTCGGGGCTACTTCTTGGGCTACTTCGTGGGGCTACTTCTTGGCGGGCATGCCCGAGATCACCGCGTCGGCGACCTCGCGCATGGAGAGCCGGCGGTCCATCGCCGCCTTCTGGATCCAGCGGAAGGCGTCCGCCTCGCTCAGCTTGAGCTGGGACATGAGCAGCCCCTTGGCGCGGTCCACCTGCTTGCGGGTCTCGAACCGCTCGCCGAGGTCGGCCACCTCGGCCTCGAGCGCCTTGCGCTCGGCCCAGCGGGCCCGCCCGATGTCGATGGCGGGGAGCACGTCGGCGGCGCTGAAGGGCTTCACCACGTAGGACATGACCCCGGCGTCACGGGCCCGCTCCACGAGGTTCTTGTCGCTGAACGCGGTGAGCATCACCACCGGCGCGAGGCCGTCGCGGCCGATCTGCTCGGCTGCGGTCAGCCCGTCCATCCCCGGCATCTTGATGTCCATGACGACGAGGTCCGGCGACGTCTCCTGGGCCAGTGCGACCGCCTGCTCGCCGTCGGCGGCCTGGCCCACGATGGTGTGGCCGGCCTCGGTCAGCATCTCGGCGAGGTCCATCCGGATCAGCGCCTCGTCCTCGGCCAGCAGGATGCGCATCCCCGTCTCCGCGCCCTCCGCGCCGGAGGTCTGCCTCTCGTCGGCCTCGGGCACCGGCTGGTCCTGCTCCCCCTGCGGCGTCGTCTCACTCACGTCTCGCACCCTATCTGTCGCGTCTCACCCCGGCCAGCACGTCGCGGGCCGGGGGTGGTGCCGGGAGCGGGACTCGAACCCGCACGCCCTCGCGGGCAGAGCATTTTGAGTGCTCCGTGTCTGCCATTCCACCACCCCGGCAGGTGGTCGGCGCGGTCGGGACCGCGCCCAGAAGCCGGTCCATCATACCGGCATCACGATCAGACCTCGGGGTCCTGGGTGTAGGCCGGAGCCTCACCGAGGATGGCGTCGCCCACGCGGTGCATCCGCAGCGCGTTGGTGGTGCCCGAGACCCCGGGGGGCGAGCCGGCCACGATGACGACGATGTCACCCTCGGTGCATCGCTTCTCGCGCAGCAGCGTCTCCTCCACCTGCTTGACCATCTGGTCGGTGTGCCAGACGAAGGGGACGAGGAAGGTCTCCGCACCCCAGGTAAGAGCCAGCCGAGACCGGGTGTGCTGCTCGGTGGTGAACGAGAGCATGGGTGTCGTGGGGCGCACCCGGGCCATGCGGGTCGTCGTGTCACCGCTCTTGCTGAAGGTCACCAGGAACTTCACCTGCTCACCGAGGGCGTCGGCGAGCGAGATCGCGGCTCGCGTGACCGCACCGCCGGGGGTCTTCGGCTTGGTGGTGATCGGCGGGATCCGGTGCATCCCGTGCTGCTCGGTGCTGCAGATGATGCTCGCCATCGTCTCCACCGCCCGGATCGGCCAGGCGCCGACGGAGGTCTCCCCCGAGAGCATGATCGCGTCTGCCCCGTCCAGCACGGCGTTGGCGCAGTCGCTGGCCTCGGCCCGGGTGGGTCGCGGGTTGTCGACCATGGACTCCAGCACCTGGGTGGCCACGATCACCGGCTTGGCCTTCTCCCGGCACAGCTGGATGGCGTCCTTCTGCACGAGAGGCACCTGCTCGAGCGGGAGCTCCACCCCCAGGTCGCCACGCGCGACCATGATGCCGTCGAAGGCATCGACGATCCCGGCGAGGTTGTCCACCGCCTGCGGCTTCTCGATCTTGGCGATGACCGGCAGCCGACGGCCCTCCTCGTCCATGATCCGGTGCACGTCCTGCACGTCGTCGGCCGAGCGCACGAAGGACAGGGCGATGAAGTCCACCCCGCTGCGGACCGCCCAGCGCAGGTCGTCCTCGTCCTTGTCCGACAGGGCCGGGACGCTCACCGCGGCACCAGGGAGGTTGATGCCTTTGTTGTTGGAGACGACCCCGCCGACCACCACCTCGCACACCACGTCGGTCGCCGTGACCTCGGTGGCCCGGAGCATCACCTTCCCGTCGTCGATGAGCAGGTCGTCCCCGGGAGCGACATCGCCCGGCAGGCCGGGGTAGGTCGTGCCGACGCAGTCCTGGTCGCCGGGGACCTCCCGTGTGGTGATGGTGAAGGTGGACCCCGAGCGGAGGGTCACCGGGCCCCCGGCGAAGGTGCCGGTGCGGATCTTGGGGCCCTGCAGGTCGGCCAGGACGGCGACCGCGTGGCCGGTGGCATCGCTGGCCTCGCGGACCTTGATGTAGCGCTCGTAGTGCTCCTCGTAGGAGCCGTGCGAGAGGTTGAGCCGGGCCACATCCATCCCGGCGGTGACGAGCGCCTCGATCTGGGCGGAGGAGGCGGTGGCGGGGCCGAGGGTGCAGACGATCTTCGCGCGACGCATAGGTCAAGCCTAGTCGTGCAGGGGCCGCTTTCCCGCATCGCCTGCCGCGACGTCAGGAGCCGTCGGCGAGCAACTCAGCCAGGTCCGTGGAGCCCTCCATCAGACCCTGCAGCCGGGTGTCTTCCACCTGCTCGCCGTTGACGAGCAGCCGCGGGGTCCCGGTGATGCCGTCCCGGTTGGAACGCTCCTGCATGTCGGCCACGTAGTCGTCGTAGGTGCCGTCCTGGACGCACGCGGTGAACGAGCTCAGGGACTCCCCGGTGAGCCCGGCCGCCTCCCCGAACCCCAGGAGCTCCTCGTCGGTCCATCCGGTACCCTCCTGCGCGGGCTGACCGGCGAAGACCGCGGCGTGGTAGGGCAGGAAGGCACCCTCGTCGTCGGCGCACAGAGCCGCTCCGGCGGCGCGCCGGGAGGAGTCGTTGCCCAGCTTGCCGTCGAGGAAGGACATCATCGTCACCGTCAGCGTGATCTCCCCCGCCTCGGCCCGGGCGGCCAGGTCGTCACCCACCGCCTCCTCCAGCACGCCGCACCACGGGCACTGGAAGTCCTCGTACAGCTGGACCTGCGGCACGTCGTCCGAGACGGGCGCACCGACCTGTATGCCGCCGCCCTCCGGCAGCGCGTTGGCGCTGCCGGTCGCCTCCATACCCCCCTGCCGGGTGACGGCCCACAGCACCAGCGCGCCCACGAGCGCGACGACGAGCAGCACGACCGCGCCGATGAGGACCGGCGAGGGACCGGCGGAGGAGACCTGCTTGACCTCGGGTGCTGGGGGACGGGGCATGTCAGTCGCCTTTCCGGAGGAGGGTGTCGAGGCAGGCCAGGGAACGCGGCCTGACGACGAGCCACGAGGCCATCGCCAGGAACCCCACGTCGCGGAGCATCTCGGTGAGGTAGCGGGTGTCCTCGGGCGCCACCGGCCCGCCCGACCCGAAGCACCCGCAGTCGATGCTGAGCCCGCGGGCCCAGGCCGAGGCGATACCGGCGACGAAGACGAGCATGAGCACGGCGCTGCCGAGCGCCGCGGCGCGGGTGAGCAGGCCGACGAGAAGGAGCAGGGCCAGCGCCAGCTCCACGACCGGCAGCAGCACCCCGACCGCGCGGGCCACGTCGTAGGGGAAGAGCTCGTAGGCCACGACGTTCTGCACCGAGCCGGTGAGGTCGCTGATCTTGGTCCAGCCGGCATACCCCAGGACGCCGGCCAGCCCGAGGCGCAGCAGCAGCCCCACCACATCCAGCGCTGGCGACCGCGGACCCTGCACCGAGGTGCGCTCCTCCTGCACCGCGGTCACGCCCGGCGCACCCCGGCGGCCAGCTCGTCGGTCAGTCCGGCCAGCCGCCCCAGCGAGGTGTCCTCCCCGAGCGCGCGGACCAGGGCGGAGCCCACGATCACGCCGTCGGCGAAGCCGGCCACCTCGGCGGCCTGCTCGCCCGTGCTCACGCCGAGACCGACGCACAGCGGCAGGTCGGTGACCTCGCGGGTACGGGCGACCAGCGACTGCGCGGCGTCGCCGACGCTGGCCCGCACGCCCGTGACCCCCATCGTGGAGGCCACGTAGACGAACCCGCGGCAGGCCTGCGTCGTCGGGCGCAACCGCTGCGGCGTCGAGCTGGGAGCGACGAGGAAGACCGGCGCGAGCCCATGCGCGTCCGCGGCGGTCAGCCAGTCCTGTGCCTCGTCGGGGATGAGGTCCGGGGTGATGAGGCCGGCGCCACCGGCGGCCGCCAGGTCGGCGGCGAAACGCTCGACGCCGTAGCGCAGGACCGGGTTCCAGTACGTCATGACCACGGGGACGGCCCCGGCCGCGCGGGCCGCGGCCACGACCTCGAAGACGTGGCTGAGCCGGAAGCCCGCCGTCAGGGCTGTGCTGGCGGCCCGCTCGACGACCGGACCGTCCATGAGCGGGTCGGTGTAGGGGACACCCACCTCGACGACGTCGCAGCCGTGCTCGGCGAGCGTGCGGACCGCCTCCAGCGAGGTGGGCAGGTCCGGGTATCCCGCGGGCAGGTACCCCACGAGGGCGGCCCGACCTTCAGCCCGGGACCGGGCGAAGACGTCGTCCAGGGTGCTCACGACACGGTCTCCTGGGCACCGGGCCCCGTCTCGCCGTCGACGTGCGCCTCGCCGTCGTCGTCCACGAGCCCGAACCACCGGGCGGCGGTGTCGACGTCCTTGTCCCCGCGCCCCGAGAGGTTGACCAGCACCGTCGTACCGGGACCGAGCTCCGGGCCGATCTTCAGGACGCCGGCCAGGGCGTGCGCGCTCTCGATGGCCGGGATGATCCCCTCGGTGCGGCACAGCAGCGAGAAGGCGTCCATCGCCTCCCGATCGGTCACCGGCGCGTAGCGGGCGCGTCCGCTGTCGTGCAGGAAGGCGTGCTCGGGACCGACGGAGGGATAGTCCAGCCCGGCCGAGACCGAGTGGGTCTCGCGGGTCTGACCGTCCTCGTCCTGCAGCACGTAGGTCGCGGCGCCGTGCAGCACCCCCGGCTCACCGCCGGAGAAACGCGCGGCGTGCCGGCCGCTCTCGACGCCTTCTCCCCCGGCCTCGAAGCCCCACAGCGCGACCGAGGGGTCGTCCCGGAAGGCGTGGAAGATACCCATGGCGTTGGAGCCGCCCCCGACGCAGGCGCAGACCGCGTCGGGCAGCCCGCCGACGGCCTCGTCGACCTGCTTGCGGGCCTCCTCGCCGATCACCGCGTGGAAGTCGCGGACCATGGTCGGGAACGGGTGGGGGCCGGTCACCGTGCCGAGCAGGTAGTGCGTGTGGTCGACGTTGGTCACCCAGTCCCGCATCGCCTCGTTGATGGCGTCCTTGAGCGTGGCGCTCCCGGTGGGGACGGCGACGACCTCGGCGCCGAGCAGCCGCATCCGGGCGACGTTGAGGGCCTGGCGCTCGGTGTCGACCCGGCCCATGTAGACCGTGCACTCCAGCCCCATGAGCGCGGCCGCGGTGGCGGTGGCGACGCCGTGCTGCCCGGCCCCGGTCTCGGCGATCACCCGACGCTTCCCCATGCGGACCGCCAGCAGCGCCTGGCCCAGCACGTTGTTGATCTTGTGCGACCCGGTGTGGTTGAGGTCCTCGCGCTTGAGCAGGACGCGAGGGCCGCCGGCGTGCTCGGCGAAGCGGGGCACCTCGGTGAGCGGGCTGGGCCGCCCGGTGTAGTCGCGCTGCAGGCGGTCGAGCTCGGAGCGGAAGTCGGGGTCGGCCATCGCCGCGAGGCGGGCCTCGTCCAACTCCTCGAGCGCGGCCACCAGCGCCTCGGGCACGTAGCGTCCGCCGAACTCGCCGAAGCGCTCGGCCGCGGTCACCTCGTCGCTCATCGGGCTGCTCATCGGGTATGCCCCGCCCGAGTGGCGGTCGCGTGCACGGCCGGGTGCGCCCCCACGGCGACCATCTCCCGGACGGCCTCCTGCGGCGAGCCGGAGGTGACCAGCGCCTCCCCGACGAGCACCGCCTGGGCGCCGGCCTCGGCGAAGCTCAGGACGTCGAGCGGGCCGCGCACCCCGGACTCGGCCACCGCCACGCAGCCGGCCGGGACGTGCGGCGCCAGCCGGGCGAAGGTCCCACGGTCGACCTCGAGGGTCTTGAGGTCGCGGTTGTTGACGCCGACGATCCGCGCACCGGCGTCCAGCGCCCGGCTCAGCTCCTCCTCGTCGTGCACCTCGACGAGCGCGTGCATGCCGAGCGACTCGGTGCGCTCCAGCAGGCTCACGAGCACCTGCTGGTCCAGGGCGGCCACGATGAGCAGCACCAGGTCCGCACCGTGGGCGCGGGCCTCCCAGAGCTGGTAGGGGTCGACGATGAAGTCCTTGCGCAGCACGGGCACGTCGACCCGAGCGCGCACGGCGTCGAGATCGGCGAGCGAGCCACCGAACCGCCGCTCCTCGGTGAGGACGCTGATGACGCTGGCGCCCCCGGCCGCGTAGTCGGCGGCGAGCCCGGCCGGCTCGGCGATGGCCGCGAGCGCGCCCTTGGAGGGGCTGCTCCGCTTGACCTCGGCGATGACGTGGATCCGGTCCGTGCGGGACAGCGTGGCCCAGGCGTCCCTGGCCGGCTCCGAGGCCCAGGCGAGCTCCTGCACCGCCTCCATCGGGGCGGTGGCCCGCCGCCGGTCGAGGTCCTCGCGGACGCCGTCGACGATCTGCTCTAGCACGGAAGACACTCCCCCAGCGTAGAACGCGCCGCCGGGTGCGGTGACCACGAGGGTGTCCGGTCAGCGGTGGGCGGCGTCGTGCTCCGGCTCGCCCATCCCGGCACGGTCCAGGAGGTACCACGCCAGGGCTCCGACGACGCCGAGCGCCAGACCGACGTAGAGCAGCCAGTCCGGGGACAGCACGACGCCCCAGACGGCGACCACGCTGCCGACGAGCATGATGGTCACGCCCACCCAGGCGGCGACGCTGTGACCGTGGCTGTCCTCGTGCATGTGGCGCTCTCCTCACTCGTCGGGCGACGGGCCGAGGGGTCCGTCGGGCGCCATTGTGCCAGCCCGCGCGCCCGGGAGGAGCACCAGCGCGCCCACCGCCGCGACGACGCCGGCGAGCAGGCAGACCCAGAACCATGCGGTGGCCCCGGCGGGCCGTGCCAGGCCGGTCGCGACCGCCGCACCTGCGGCGGCGAGCACCGTCAGCGCGCGGACGGCGCCACCGGCCCACCCGTTCGCCCGCGCCCCGGCGAGGGCGGCCACGGCCACGACGAGGAGCAGCGCCGTGACGACGGGGGCGAGGTCGGTGCCCGTCCGGACCTCGTCCCAGGCGATGCCGGCCGCATCCACCCTGGTCCCGCTGGACCACGGCTGACCGGCCGCAAGCAGGGCCAGGCCCGTGGCGAGCAGGGTGACGGGCAGCACGGCGCGCCGCACCTCCGGCATCCTCAGATCGCCTGCTGCGCCGCCCAGGAGGCGTGCATCCGGGTGTAGACCCCGCCCCGGGCCACGAGGTCGCGGTGGTGACCGAGCTCGACGATCCGGCCGGCGTCCACGACCACGACGACGTCGGCCGCCTCCGCGGTCGACAGCCGGTGCGCGATGGCGACCGAGGTCCGACCGGTGGTCAACCCCTCGAGCGCCCGCTGCACCCGTACCTCGGTGGCAGGGTCGACCGCGCTGGTGGCCTCGTCGAGGACGAGCAGGTCGGGGTCGGCGAGGTAGGCGCGGGCGATGGCGACGAGCTGGCGCTCACCGGCCGACAGCGACTCGCCCCGCTGCCCCACCTGCGTCCGCAGGCCGTGCGGGAGACCCTCGACCCAGGCGTCCAGGCCGAGCTCGGTGACCGCGAGCCGCAGGTCGTCGTCGGAGGCCTCGGGGCGTCCGAAGCGGATGTTGTCGGCCAGGTCGGCATCGAAGAGGAACCCCTCCTGCGGGACCAGCACCACGCGCTGCCGCAGGCTGGCGAAGCTGATCTGCCGCAGGTCCACCCCGTCGAGGCGGACCACACCCTCGCTCGGGTCCATGAGCCGGGTGAGGAGCTTGGCCAGGGTGGTCTTGCCGGAGCCGGTCTGACCGACGACGGCCACCCGGGTGTGCGGCTCGATGCGCAGGTCGACCTCGCGCAGCACGCGCTCGCCACCGGGGTAGGCGAAGGAGACGTCCTCGAAGTCCACCGTGATGGGGCCGCGCTCGAGCGCGACGCCCTCCTCGCCCGGGTCGGCGACGTCGGCCGGGGTGTCGATGACCCCGATGACCCGACGCCAGCCCGCGATGGCGTTCTGCATCTCATTGAGGATCTCCGTCGCCATGAGCACCGGCTGGGTGAAGAGGTTGACCAGGAACAGGAAGCCGACGAGCTGCCCGAGCGTGAGCTGGCCCCGCGCCGCGAGGACGGTGCCGACGACGAGGACCACCGCCGTGGTGATGCCCGCGAAGGCCTGGCCCGAGACGAAGGCCATGACCGAGCGCACCTGGGCCCGGATGGCCGAGGACCGGTGCGCCTCGATCGCCTCGTCGATCCGGGCGGCGGTGCGGTCCTCGACGCCGTAGGCGCGGATCGTCGTGGCCCCGACGATCGACTCGCTGATCGAGCCGAGCAGGTCCCCCACCCGCTCCCGGACGGTCCCGTAGGAGCGCCCCAGGATCGGCTGGAAGCGGCGGACCAGGAAGACCAGCGGCACCAGGCAGAGGTAGACCACGCCGGCCAGGAGCGGGCTGTAGGCGACCATGAGGATGGTGGCCAGCACGATCTGGGCCGTGCTCACGAGCAGCATCAGCCCGCCGAACTGCACGAACATCGAGATCGTGTCGACGTCGCTGGTGACCCGGGACACGAGCGCACCGCGCCGCTCGGTGCTCTGGGTGAGCACGGACAGGTCGTGGATGTGCCGGAAGGCGCGGAGCCGTAGCGTCGCGAGACCGGACTCGGCCGCGGTGAACAACCGGACGTTGACGGCATACTGCGCCAGCGAGGTGAGCGCGACGACCCCGGCGGCGAGGGCGATCGCGCGGACGACGAAGTCCACGTCCGGACCGCCTGGCGCGTTGATCCCGTTGTCCGTGGTCTGCTGCACGACGAACGGGATGACCACCCGGCCGACGGTCGCGACCACCGCGAGGACCAGCGTCAGCGTCAGCCCGGTCCGCAGCTCCGGCGACAGCTCGAGCCCGCGCCGCAGCGTGGCCAGCGTCCCGAGCTGCGACCGGCCGTCGATCCGGCTGGAGACCGGCTCCTCCTGCTCGCGCTCCGGTGCCTCGCTCACGGGGTCACCTCCTCCTGCCGCGTCACCGCGGCACGCTCGGCGGCCTCGCGGGAGTAGGCCTGGACGAGGTCGACGTAGCCGCGGCAGCGTGAGAGCAGCTCGTCGTGCGAGCCCTGGTCGACCACCCGGCCGTGCTCGAGGTAGACGACCTCGTCGGCCAGCAGGATGGTCGCCATGCGGTAGGCCACGACGAGCACGGTCATCCCGCCACGGGCCTCCCGCAGCCCGGCGAGGATGGCCTGCTCCACCGACGGGTCCACGGCGCTGGTGGCGTCGTCGAGGACGAGCAGCCGCGGCCGGCGCCAGATCGCGCGGGCGAGCGCGATGCGCTGCCGCTGCCCGCCGGAGAGGGTCCCGCCGCGCTCCCCGATGACGGTGTCCAGCCCGTCGGGGAGGGAGCGCACGAAGTCGTCGGCCTGGGCGATCCGCAGGGACTCCCAGACCGAGGCGTCGTCGGCGTCCTCTCCCAGCGTGATGTTGCCGCGCACCGAGTCGTCGAACATGAAGGTCTGCTGCGCGACGAGCGTGGCGTTGGCGGGCAGCTCGCCGTGCGCCAGCTCGCGGGCCTCGACCCCGTCGAGGCGGACCGAGCCCGCGTCGGCGTCCACCAGGCGCAGCGCGAGGTTGGCCAGGGTGCTCTTGCCCGCGCCGGTGGGCCCCACCAGCGCCACCGTGCTGCTGCTGGGGACGGTGAGCGTCACGCCGCGGATCGTCGCCTGCTCCTCCCCGGCGTGGGAGTAGGTCACCCCGGCGAGCGCGGACTCCGCGGGGGCGCCGCCCCGCAGCGTCGCGGTGCCGTAGGGCATACCCCCGCGGGCCTGCAGCACGTGCTGCACCCGGTCGTGGCCGACCACCGAGCGCGGGATCTCGGCGAGCACCCACCCCAGCGCACGCACCGGGAAGGCCAGGATGGAGAAGAGGTAGGCCATCTGGACGACGTCGGCGGCGTCGAGCGCGCCACGGGAGACCTGCCAGGTGCCGACGCCCAGCACCGCCAGGGTGCCGAGGGTCGGGATGGCCTCGATCACGGGCTCGAAGACGCCGCGGGTGCGACCGACCAGGATGAGGGCATCGCGCAGCTCGTGCGCCTTGGCGCGGAACCGCCCGGTCTCCTGGTCCTCCCGCCCCATCGCCTTGACGACCAGACCGGCCTCGAAGGACTCGTGCGCCACCTCCGCGACCTCGGCGCGCAGCTGCTGCGCGTGGGTGATCCGCGGCGACATGACCCGTTGGAAGACGAGGTTGGCGGCGAACAGACCGGGGAAGACGAGGAGCCCCAGGACGGCCAGCAGCGGGTCGACCAGCACCATCATGGTGCCGGCGATGACGAGCATGAACAGGACACCGATCGCCATGGGCAGTGGGTTGAAGACCTGCCACGTCGCCTCGACGTCGGCGTGCGCGTTGGAGAGCAGCTGGCCCGAGGGGTGGGCGTGGTGCCACGAGAGCGGGAGCCGGAGGTACTGCCGGGTCACCCGACGCCGGTAGTCGGCCTGGAGGTTGAACCCCGCCATGGTCGCCCAGACGCGACGCAGGATCACGCCCGCGACATTGACGACCAGCACGGCGAGCAGGACCCCGAAGATGGTCCACAGGCCGGCCGCCTCGACCCGCTGGGCGCGCACCGAGGGCTCGACGACCTCGTCGGTCAGCCAGCCGATCGCCCACGCGGTGGCGACGGTGGCCCCGGCCCACAGCACCGCCCCGACGACCGCGACCGTCGTCGGGCCCCGCTGCCTGGCCATCCCGCCGCCGATGACCCGCAGCCCACGGCGCAGCACCGCGCGCTCGGCGACGGGGCGGGGCACCGGTGCGGCGGTAGACGAGGGCATGGGGCAGGGGACCTCCGGTGACGAGGCGGGTGGTGGTGGTTCCTCCCATCCAACCACGCGGTCCTGACAGACCTCCGGCGTGGTTCGATGAGGGGTATGCCGCACTCCCCCGACCTGCTCCGCCACCTGGTCGCGCGCACCGCCACCGAGCTGGGGCCGGACGCGCCGACGCTCTGCTCCCCCTGGACGGTGCGTGACCTGCTCGCGCACCTCGTCGTCCGGGAGACGCGCCCGGACACGCTCCCGGGCATCGGTCTGCCGCTGCCCCCGCTGCAGCGCCACACCGAGCGGGTGCAGGACGAGGTCGCCGCGCGGCCGTTCGCCGAGCTGGTCGACCAGGTGCGCAGCGGCCCGCCGCCGTGGTGGCCGACGCGGCTGCCCGTCCTGGACCGCGCGGTCAACGTGGCCGAGCTCGCGATCCACCACGAGGACCTGGCGCGGGCGCGACCCGGATGGGCCCCGACCGACCTGCCGGACCCGGTGCCCGCCCAGCTGTGGGGCACCGTCCGCACGGCCGGGCGCCTGCTCTACCGCGACGCACCCTGCGGCGTCGTCGTGGTCGCACCGGGCCACGGCCGCGCCGCCGTGCGTCGGCCGCCGGCGGGCCGCGGCAGCGTCGTGCTGACCGGTGCCCCGCTGGAGCTGCTGCTCCACGCCTTCGGCCGGGACCAGGTGGCGCGGGTGGAGGCGGCGGGCGAGGACCGCGACGTCCAGGCGCTGTCCTCCCACCGGCGCGGCGCCTGAGCCCTGCGCCGCGGGAGGAGTCGGTAGGCCACACTGAGGGCATGAGCAGCGCCCGTGAGCACGCCCGGGCCGCCGGGCACGTGGTCCTCGACCCGCTGCGCGAGGAGATCACCCCCGGCGCGGCACGGACCAGGGTGCTGCGACTGCGCTCCCGGGCCTGGCTGATCCTGCAGGCGGCGACCGGTGCGGTCCTGGCGTGGTTCGTCGCCCACGACCTGCTCGGCCACGCGCTGCCCTTCTTCGCCCCGATCACGGCGATGGTCTGTCTCGGACTGACCTATGGCGACCGGCTCCGACGCATCGTCGAGCTGACCATCGGGGTGGCCATCGGCGTAGGCATCGGCGACCTCTTCGTCCACATCTTCGGCACCGGGCTGTGGCAGATCTTCGCGGTCTGCGTCGTCGCGATGTCGCTCGCGGTCCTGGCCGGGGCCGGGCAGCTGCTCATGATGCAGGCCGGGATCCAGGGCGTCATCATCACCACCCTGGTCGCCGGGGACGGACAGGCCTTCAACCGCTGGCTGGACGCCGCGGTCGGCGGCGGGGTGGCGCTGCTCATCGCCATGCTGGCGCCGATGCGCTCGACCACGAAGCGGCCGCGGGAGCGGATCATCGCCCTCGTGGGTCACCTCGCCGAGGTGCTCACCGACACCGCGCAGAGCCTGCGCAACCGGGACGTGGGCCGGGCCACCCGGGCGCTGCAGACCGCCCGGGGCCTGTCCGCCGAGCTGGAGGCGCTCCAGGACACCACCGCCGAGGCCGCGGCTGCCGCGCGCCTGGCTCCGCTGCTGTCCGGGGTGCACAAGGCGGAGGTCCAGGAGATCAAGGTGCTGCTGCAACCGCTCGACCTCGCGATCCGCAACATCCGGGTGCTCGCCCGACGCGCCGAGGCGGCGGTCGGGGCCGGGGAGTTCGTGCCGGACTCCTACACCGACATGGTCGAGGGGCTGGCCGAGGCGGCCGCCGTCCTGCAGGAGAAGCTGGAGCACCGGGAGCCGCTGGGCGGCGCGCAGGAGGACCTGGTGCACCTCGCCCGGCAGTCGACCTGGGGGCACTCCCGCGCCGGCCTGTCCGCCGAGGTGCTCCGCGCCCAGGTGCGCTCCACCGTCGTGGACCTGCTGGTGCTCTCCGGCATGACGACCGCCGAGGCGCGGCGCCGGGTGCCGCCGACCCGTGAGGAGATCGACCCCGTGGAGTAGCTCAGCGCTGGTGGTGCTCGACCAGGGCCGCCAGCCGGGAGGCCTCACGCTTCGCCCGCTCGCCGTCCGCGCGCTGGATCGCCATGACGGCCAGCTCCTCGGTGTCGTTCAGCTCGAGCACCACCCAGGGCGCGCCGGGCGTGAAGGTCACCGAGGCGACCTGCGACCACTCCAGCTCGCGCCGCAGCACGAGGTTGACGACCACGAGCCCGGCGGCGGAGGGGATCGCGCGGATGAGGGCATACCGCCAGAGGAAGGCCCCCATGGCGAGGCCCAAGCCGGCGATGAAGATCCGGTTGAGCAGCGCCATCGTCGGGCCGGCACCGGCGTAGGTGGGACCGAGCACCGCCACGAGCCCGAAGACCAGCACCGAGGCGAGCCCCGCGACCCGAGCCACCCGCGCGCCGGTCACCGGGCGGAACGGCGCGTAGGGGTCGGTCGCCCCGCTCACGACCGCACCCTGGCGTCACCCGCGGCCGGGCCGGCCCCGGTCACCGCGCCCTGCGGCGCCTCGTCCCGCGCGGCCCGGGACCACACGACGAAGCCCCACAGCACGAGCGCGCCGTAGACGGCATACATCACCGCGGAGGGGTAGTAGCCCGAGTGCCACAGCAGCGGCACCCCGACGAGGTCCACGGCGATCCACACCAGCCAGAAGTCCACCCAGCCGCGGGCCATGGCGTAGGTCGCCAGCATCGACCCCACGAAGATCCAGGCGTCGGTCCAGTAGTACCAGCGCGGTGCCGGCCAGCCCGCGCCCACCTGCGCGAAGACCCCCTGGGCCAGCACGACGAGGAGGGCGGCGGCGAGGAGGTATGCCGTGCGCTCGCGCAGCGTCGCCCAGCGGGGGGTGATCGCCGGCTCACCCTTGGCGCGGGTGCGCCGGGAGGCCTGCCAGCGCCACCAGCCGTAGACGCTGGTCGCGATGAAGAAGACCTGCCGGGCGGCCTGCCCGAAGAGGCTGTGCTCCTGCGGGTTCACGAACCACACCCCCATGAAGACGGTGAAGAGCAGCAGGTTGCCGATGATGCCGACCGGCCAGGCCCAGACGGTGCGTCGCATGCCGAGAAGCGCCGAGGCGAAGCCGAAGCCGTTGCCGACGACCTCGCGCCACGCGACGCTGTGGCCCAGGACGGAGACCTCGGCATAGAAGAGGTCACCCCAGACGTCCACGCTCAGACCTCGGGCGAGGAGCTGGACGAGGACGCTGCGGCGGCGCGGCGGAGGTCCGCGACGGCACCGGCCACGTCGTCGGCGCCGTAGACCGCGGAGCCGGCGACGAAGACGTCGGCCCCGGCCTCGGCGCACCGGGCGATCGTGTCCTGCGCCACGCCCCCGTCCACCTGCACCCAGATGTCGCCACCGTGCCGACGCACCGCCTCCCGGACCTCGCGCACCTTGGCCAGCTGGTCGTCCATGAAGGATTGCCCGCCGAAGCCCGGCTCGACCGTCATGACGAGCACCATGTCGAGCTCGGGCAGCAGGTCGGCATACGGGGCGAAGGGGGTGCCGGGCTTGAGCGCCATCGCCGAGCGCGCCCCCGCGGCCCGGATGGCCCGCGCGGTGCCGACCGGGTCCGCGGCCGCCTCGACGTGGAAGGTCACCGAGGAGGCACCTGCCTCGGCGTAGCCGGGCGCCCACCGGTCGGGGTCCTCGATCATGAGGTGGCAGTCCAGCGGGACCGGGCTGACCTGGGCCAGCGCCTCCACGACCGGTCGACCCAGGGTGAGGTTGGGCACGAAGTGGGCGTCCATGACGTCGACGTGCGCCCAGTCCGCGGTCTCGATGGCGCGGAGCTCGTCGGCCAGGTGGGCGAAGTCCGCGGCGAGGATGGAGGGGCTGATCTGCGGGTGCGCGGGCGGGGCCATGCGTTCAGTCTAGAGAGGGTGCCGCGCGCCGGAGCAGGGCCACGAACATCCCGTCCGTGCGGTGCCGGTGCGGCCACAGCTGGGCCCACGGGCCGTCCCCGGTGTCCGGCACGGGGGCGCCGGAGCGGTCGCGCAGCAGCGGGCGGACGTCCACCGGCTCGACGTCGGGCCGGCGCTTGAGCACGTCCTTGACGACCAGCTCGGTCTCGGCGAGGTGCGGCGAGCAGGTGGCGTAGGCCACGAGGCCCCCGGGCCGCACGGCGGTGAGCGCCGAGTCCAGCAGCGCGCGCTGCAGCGGACCGAGAGTGCCGAGGTCCTGGGGCGAGCGGCGCCACCGCGCCTCGGGGCGGCGGCGCAGCGCGCCCAGCCCGGTGCAGGGCGCGTCGACCAGGACGCGGTCGTAGGTGTCCGGCTCCTCGGCCCCCACGTCACGGCCGTCGCCGACGGTGACGTCGACCCGGGCCCCGGCGTGGACCGGGCCGACGAGGGTGTGCCGGAGGAGCTCGGCGCGGTGCTCGCTCACCTCGTTGGCCCGCAGCCGGGCCCCCTGCTGCGCCGCGAGCGCCGCCAGCAGCCCGGCCTTGCCTCCCGGTCCGGCGCACAGGTCCAGCCAGCGCTGCTCGCTGCCCTCGGCGAGCTCGGGCAGGGGCGCCTGCGCCAGGGCGAGGGTGAGCAGCTGGGAGCCGGCGTCCTGCACCGCCGCGCGGCCCTCGCGGACCGCCGCCAGGGCTCCGGGGTCTCCCTGCGGCAGCTCCCACGCGGTCGGCGCGATGCCGGCGGGCCGGGCACCGCCCGCCTCGAGCTCCTCCTCGGCCCCGAGACCGGGGCGGGCGACCAGCGTCAGCGGGCCCGGGGTGTTGTGGGCGGCCAGGAGCCGGGCGAGCTCGCCGGAGTCCGCGACGGAGTCCTCGGGGGCGGCGCCCCGGGCGGACACGAGCGACGCGCGCAGCGCCCGGACCACCCACTCGGGGTGCGAGTGCTCCAGGGCGAGCCGGGCGAGCGGGTCCTCCAGACCCTCGACCAGGCTCGCGACCCAGGCGTCCCGGTCCTGGCTGCTCACCCGGCGCAGCACCGCGTTGACGAAGCCGCCCGCGCCCTGGCTCACCTGCTGTCGCGCCAGCCCCACGGTGGCGCTCACCGCGGCGTGGTCCGGCACCCGCATCCCCAGCAGCTGGTGGACGCCGAGGCGCAGGACGGTGCGGACCGGTCCGTCGATCTCCGCGACCGGGCGGCCCGCGGCCTGCGCGACGACGGCGTCGTAGAGCCCCCGCATCCGGAGGGTGCCGTAGGTCAGCTCGGTCGCGAAGGCGGCGTCGCGGCCGGAGAGCGAGGCCGAGCGCAGCGCCCCCGGGAGCACCAGGTTGGCGAAGGCCTCGTCGGTGTCCACCTGCCGCAGCACCCGGAAGGCGACCGTGCGGGCGGGGTCGGCCACTCTGGTGCGCTGCGCGGGGGTCTGGGCCGACCGGCGCCGCGGCCCTCGCCGGCCGTCGCGGCCGCCCGTCCGGTCCCGGCCACCGCCGCCGGACCGACCCCGGCCGCCCCCACCACGGGCCGGGCGGTCCTCAGCCACCGAGCACCTCCCTGGGTCCGGGACGCACGCCCCGGGCCCAGTCGGTCGCGGCCATCGCGCGCTTGCCCTGGGCCTGCACCTGCCCCAGCTGCACGGGGGTGCTGCCGGTGCCGACGAGAATCTGGTCCCTACCGACGTGCACCTCGCCGGGCGCGAGCCGCACCTCCTGCGGTCCCTGCTCCGCCGGCACGACCGGGCCGAGCTTGAGCCGGGCGCCCCGGAAGGTGGTCCAGGCGCCCGGTGCGGGTGTGCACGAGCGCACGAGCCGGTCCACCGCGTAGGCGGGGTGGTCCCAGACGACCCGGGCGTCCTCGACCGTGATCTTGGGCGCCAGGCTCACCCCGTCGGCGGGCTGCGGCTCGGGCGTCAGGGCCCCGGCCTCCAGCGCGTCGAGAGTGCTGACGAGCAGGTGGGCCCCGGCCTCGGCCAGCCGGTCGAGCAGGTCGCCGGAGGTGTCCCGCGGCCGCACGGTCTCGGTGAGCCGGCCGAGGACCGGCCCGGTGTCCATGCCCTCCTCCAGCAGGAAGGTCACCGCACCGGTCACGTCGTCACCGGCACGCAGCGCGTGCTGCACCGGCGCCGCGCCACGGTAGGCCGGCAGGAGGGAGAAGTGGAGGTTGACCCACCCGTGCCTCGGGAGGGGCAGCAGCGCAGGTGGCACCAGCAGGCCGTAGGCGACCACCGGGCAGGCGTCGGGTGCCCAGTCCCGGAGCTGGTCCTGGGCCTCGGCGTCACGGAGCGAGGACGGCGTGGCGACGGGTATGCCCGCCTCGAGCGCGACCTCGCGGACCGGGGACGGGCGGAGCGAGCGGCCGCGGCCGGCCCGCGCATCGGGCCGGGTCAGCACACCGACGACCTCGTGCTCGGAGCGCAGCAGGGCACGCAGACTCGGGACCGCCGCGTCGGGGGTCCCGGCGAAGACGAGACGCACGCGGGCTCAGCGACGCTTCCGGTCGCGGCCGTCGCCGACCTCGTCCACCTGCACGACCTCGGCCTCGCTGGAGGACTGGTGGAACTCCTCGGCGTCGACGTTGAGCTCGACGATCTCCTCGCCCTGCTCGCGCAGCAGCTCGTGCCGGTCCCGCCGGCGACGGCCCTGCTCCACCGGGTCGGGCACCGGCGCGGCGGCGATGAGCCGCTGGGTGTACTCCTGCGTGGGATGCTCCATGATCTGCTCGCGCGGGCCGGCCTCGACGACCTTGCCGTTCTGCAGCACGACCACCTTGTGGGCGAGCAGGTCGATGACCGCCAGGTCGTGGCTGATGAACAGGCAGGCGAAGCCGAACTGCTCCTGGAGCTCGGCGAAGATCTTGAGCACCCGGGCCTGCACCGACACGTCGAGGGCGGAGGTGGGCTCGTCGGCCACCAGCAGCTCCGGGTCGAGGGTCAGGGCGCGCGCCACCGAGATGCGCTGCCGCTGGCCGCCGGAGACCTCGTGCGGGTAGCGGTTGTAGACCTCGCGCGGCAGGTGCACCGCGTCGAGCAGCTCGTAGACCCGCTGCTCGCGGGACTTGCGGTCACCGACCTTGTGCACGACCAGCGGCTCGGCGATGCACTCGCCGATCGGCAGCCGTGGGTTCAGCGAGGCGGCCGGGTCCTGGAAGATGACACCGATCCGCCGGCGCAGCGGCTTGAGGTCCTTGCGCCTCATCCCGGTGATGTCCTGGCCGAGCAGCCTGAACTCGCCGGAGGCGGCGGGGATGAGGCCCAGGGCGCACCGGCCGATCGTGCTCTTGCCCGAGCCGGACTCCCCGACCAGCCCGACGATCTCACCCTGCCGCACGTCGAAGCTGACGTCGTCGACGGCGCGGAAGGGCGCCTTGCCGAGCCGCTGGTACTCGATGACGAGGTTCTTCAGCTCGATCGCCAGCGGTGCCTCGGCGTCGACCTCCTCTTTGACGCTGATGCCCATCTGCCCGCGCCCGGCGCCCATCCGGGGGACGGACCCGAGGAGCATCTTGGTGTAGTCGTGGTTGGGGTGCAGCAGCACCTCCTCCACGGTCCCGCGCTCGACGATCTCGCCCTTGAACATCACCGCCACGCGGTCGGCCATGTCGGCGACCACGCCCATGTTGTGCGTGATGAGCAGGATGCCGGTGTTGAGCTTGTCCTTGAGCGAGCGGAGCAGGTCCAGGATGTCGGCCTGCACGGTGACGTCCAGGGCCGTGGTCGGCTCGTCGGCGATGATGACCTTGGGGTCGCAGCTGATCGCGATGGCGATGACCACGCGCTGCCGCTGACCGCCGGAGAGCTCGTGCGGGTACTTCTTCATCTGCCGCTCGGGCTCGGGGATGCCCACCATGCCCAGGAGCTCGATGGCCCGGCTCCAGGCCACGGCGCCGCGGGCGACGCCGTGCAGCTCCATGGACTCCACCATCTGGGTGCCGACGGTGAGGACCGGGTTGAGCGCCGTCATCGGCTCCTGGAAGACCATGGCCACGTCGTTGCCGCGCAGGCGGCGCATCGTCGACTCGGTCAGCCCGCCCACGTCGCGCCCCGCCACGTTGACCTGGCCCCCGATCGTCGCGTTGCGGGGCAAGAGGCGCATGGCGGTCATCGACGTCACCGACTTGCCCGAGCCGGACTCGCCGACGAGGGCGACGACCTCGCCCGGCCGCACCCGCAGGTCCACGCCCTTGACGGCGTGCACGCTGCCGAACTCGGTGCGGAAGCGCACGTCGACGTCGTCGAAAGCGAGCACGACCTCCTCGTCGCCGGTCGGCGTGCCCGAGCCGGTGTAGACCGGCTGCCCCGAGTTGCTCTGCGTGGTCGTCGTCATCAGTCGGCCGTCCTGTTCTGCCTGGGGTCGAAGGCGTCGCGCAGCCCATCACCGAGGAAGTTCACCGAAAGCGCGACCGCGAGGATCATGATGCCGGGCCACCAGAACAGCCACGGTCGGGTGAGGAAGGCGTTCTGGTAGTCCGAGATGAGCAGGCCCAGCGAGGTGTCCGGTGGCCGGACCCCGAAGCCGAGGTACGACAACGAGGACTCCAGCAGGATGGTCGTGGCGATGGTGAGGGTGGCGCTGACGATGATCGTGCCGATGGTGTTGGGGAGGATGTGCTTGAAGATTACCCGGCCCGAGCCTGTGCCGATCGCCTCCGCCGCGGTCACGAACTCGCGCTCGCGCAGCGAGAGCACCTCGCCCCGCACCAGCCGGGCCAGGCCGGTCCACGAGACCAGGCTGAGGACCAGCGCGAGGGCCCAGATGCCCCCACCGGCCATCTTGCCGAGCACCGCGGCCAGGACCAGCAGCGGGATGATGATGAACAGGTCGGTGACGCGCATGAGGATCGCCTCGACCCAGCCGCGGTAGAAGCCGGCCAGCGCCCCAATGATCGTCCCGACCAGGGTGGAGAGCAGCCCGACGGTGAAGGCCACGATCAGGGTCCGCTGCGTGCCCCGCATCGTCAGCGCGAAGTAGTCCTTGCCGATGGTGTCCTGCCCGAACGGGTTCTCGCCGATCTGGAACGGCCAGAGCTGCAGCGTCGGTCGGCCGCCGTCCACCGCGACACCGGCGTCGTAGAACGTCTTGTCCCACCAGGCCGGGATCCATCCGTAGCCGATGGAGGTGAACGCCATGAGCGTGATGAAGACCAGGACGAAGAGCGAGACCATGGCGCCCTTGTGCCGGAAGAACCGGCGGCGGACGAGCTGCCCCTGCGAGTAGGACTTCTGGCTGAGGTCGATCTGCTTCTCGACCGAGTAGACCTCCTCCACCCGGCTCGCGGCCGGCGTGGGCTCTGGGTCGTCCGGGCGCTGGCTGTCGCTCATCGGGTGGTCCTCTGCTCTGTCGGGTGGGTCGCGGGGCGGTCGCGGGTGGGTGTCACGCTCACCGACGGATCCGCGGGTCGAGCGAGGCGTAGGCGATGTCGGCGAACATGTTCATCAGCACCGCCGCGCCGCCGGCCACGAGGTAGTAGGCCATGACCGGGTTGGGGTCGACGAACTGCAGCCCTTGTCGGAACATCGCGCCCAGCCCGCGCCACCCGAAGACGGACTCGGTGACGACGGCGCCGCCGAGCAGCGAGGCGAAGTCGAAGGCGACGATCGTCGTGATGGGGATGAGCGCGTTGCGCAGCGCGTGCTTGGTGAACACCACGCGGTCCGAGAGCCCCTTGGAGCGGGCGGTGCGGATGTAGTCCTGGTTAATGGTCTCCAACATCGAACCGCGGGTGTATCGGCTGTAGGAGGCGATCGAGATCAGCGTCAGCACGATGGTGGGAAGCACCAGCTGGACCCCCCAGTTGTAGATGCCTTCCCAGAAGGTGCCGTCGAAGCGCTCCGGGATGAAGCGGTTCTCCCCGATGGTGCTGATCTGTCGGTCACCGGACATCTCGAGGAACCCGGCCCAGCCGCGCAGCAACTGGTCCATGAAGATGAGGAAGCCCATGGCGAGAGCGGTCCCGACGCTGACGATCATCGCGGTCCGCCGCTCGTAGCCGCCCATGACCCAGCCCACGGCGAGGGCGACCGCCACCGTCACGAGAGCCAGCAGCAGGATCGTCAGCCAGCCTGACGGGTCCTCGAGGATCGGCCCGGTGACGAAGTAGCCCACGAGCCCCAGCCCGATGGTGACCAGCCCGGCATACAAGACCTTGCGGTTGGACAGACCGACCGTCATGACGAGCATGAAACCGAGGGCGGCGAACGCGCCGACGATGATCAGCGGCAGGCCGAGCGCGGGCTGGACCCACCAGTTCACCTGGTCGAAGGCGAAGACCAGCCCGAAGACGACGACGAAGGTCACGGCCCCGGTGACGAGTTGCCGCCGCAGGTCGCCGCCGAGCACCGAGGCCACGGCGAGGGCGAACAAGAAGGCGACGACGCCCATCGCGGCCGTCGACACGTCCGGGTCGGCCATCCAGTTGTTGAACCGGATCGCCCCGACCTCCTTGAGGAGGACCGCGGCCCAGAAGATCGGCAGCGAGTAGAAGAGGAAGGCGGCGAAGGTCACCGCGTAGTCGAAGCCGGAGTACTGCCGGATGGCCGAGAGGACACCGAGAGTGACGCCGATGAAGATCGCGAGGAAGGTCGCGATGGTCACCAGCCGCAGGCTCGCTCCCGCGGCGGACAGCAGCAGGTTGTTGACGCTTGCTCCGTCCCGCGTCATCCCGAGGTCGCACTGGAGCACGAAGCACCGGCTGACCCCGCTGAACCAGCCGAGGTAGCGCTCCCACCACGGGTCGTTGAGCCCCATGTTCTCAGACCGGGCGTCCATGAGCTGCTGGCGGTTCTCGGCGCGCGACTCGCGCAGGTCCGCGAGCGGGTCGCCCGAGTTGATCGTGAGGACGTACATCAGCACGGAGCCGAGGAACATGATCAGCGCGGAGATCGCGATCCTGCGGAGGATGAACTGGAGCACGGGCCTGACCTTTGCAGTGAGAACGGTTCACGGCGGTGTGACGGACTGCCCGCAGACTCTAACCCCTCGGCAGGGGTGCTGACCACGGACGCTCCCGGCGCGTGTCGCCGCCGGAGCAGCACGCCGAGTGGGGAGGTGCCGGACGACGAACGGGGTGGGAGGGAGTCGACCCTCCCACCCCGTTCACCGGTGCCGAGCCGGCAGCGGGACCAGTCCCGCTGCCGGCTCAGCCGGGATGCGTCAGCTGGCGCGCACCCACTGGTCGGCGTTCCAGGAGACACCGGTCTGGACCGAGGTCGGCCGGACGTTCTCCAGGGTGCTGTCGTAGCCCGCGACACCCGGGTGGGCGAACAGCGGGATGCCGTACAGGTTGTCCCACAGCAGCTTCTCGATCACCTTGATCTGCTCCATGTGGACCTCCGGGTCGTTGGAGCCTGCCAGGGTGTTCCACGCCTCGTCGACCTCCTCGTTGGAGAAGCCGCCGAAGTTCTGCCCACCGTCGGTGGAGTAGATCGGTTGGCCCGACGCGACCTGGCCCGAGCCGGCCCAGGCGAAGAGCGCGACCTCCCAGTCGCCCTGCTCCAGCGTGCCGCCGGCCTCGAAGAAGTCCTGGTTGCCCGCGTCGACGATCTCGAAGCCCGCCTCGTTGCAGGAGGCCTGGATCTGGGCCACCTCCTCGGTGCGGCGCTGGTTCGGGGCGGAGTAGCCGATCCGGACCTCGACCGGCGTCTCGACCCCGGCCTCCTCCAGCTTGGCGGTGGCGCCCTCGATGTCGACCTCGTCGTACTGACCGCTGTAGGCCGCGTCCACGACCTCCTGGTAGTCCTCCTGGAACGGGAACTTCTCGCGGAGGTTCATCACCTGGGCGTCCGGGTTGATCGGCGCGATGAGGTTGTCGACGATGTTCTGCCGCGGGACGCACATGGCGAACGCCTCACGGGCCGCCAGACCACCGTTCTCGTCGTTGAAGACCGAGTCCTCGGCGAAGTTGTAGTCCAGGTGCTCCCACGTCATCTCGGCCGTCGTCTCGACCGCGACGGAGTCGCCCATGCCCTCGAGCTGCTGCAGCGTGTCGACGGTGGCCTGCGGCTCGATGACGTTGATGTCACCGTTCTGCAGCGCCTGCACGTGGGTCTCCGGGGCCGCGAACTTGTAGACCAGATTGCCGGTCGCCGGCGCCGGGCCGAAGAACGACTCGTTGGGGACCAGCGCGAGCTGGTTGCCGCTCTCCCAGGCCGCACCCTCGAGGGTGTAGGGCCCGCTCGAGGGCACCAGCGCCTCGTCCTCGACCTGGTAGTTCGGGAAGTTCCAGCCGGTGTTCCAGAACTCGGACACCTCGGCCACGGTCTCGCCGTCGCCGTCCAGGATCGCCTGGGCCAGCTCGGCCGGCTCCATGCCCGCCTGCTCCGCCGCGACGTGCGAGGGGAAGGCGTCGCTCACGACGAGCTCCCAGTCCGGGTAGGGCTCGGGGTAGACGACGGTGAAGGTCTTGCCGTCGACCTCGGCCTCCGGGGGGTCCGGCACGTAGCGGCCGAAGGTGTCGGACACTGGGTCGAAGCCCAGGGTGTCGACGCCACCGAGCGCCTCGGGGTTGGAGGAGGCCCACTCCAGCAAGTAGTCGTTGGCGGTGATGGGGGTGCCGTCGGACCACACCGCGTCGTCGGAGATGGTGTACTCGACGGTGAGCGGGTCCTCGGAGGTCTGCTCGTAGGTGCCGTACCACTCGTTCGGGTAGACGGTGCCGTCGGTGCCCCAGTACCAGAAGCTGCTCAGCAGCATGTTGTTGACGACCGCGTTGTAGGTCGAGTTGGTGGCCGCGGTGTCGCCGTTGTAGGAGTTGTACTCCTCGGCACCGCTGGAGAAGGACACCGTGTCGTCGTTGGTGGTGACCTCGCCCAGGTCGGCCTTGGCGGTGGAACCCTCCTCGCCGCCCATGTCACCCTCGGACTCCTCGCCGGAGCCTGCGCTCTCCTCCGAGCCGTCGCCCTCGCCGCCGCCCTCGGCACCGCTGTCGGTGTCGCCGGAGCCGGAGTCGGACGTGCAGCCAGCCAGAGCCAGGGCACCAGCGGCCACAACGGCCATGGTCGCGCGCCTGATCTTCAATGTTCCTCCTAGTGAATGGGCGTCTCACGCCGGCGGACCGCCCTGGTCCGCCGCGCGCGTGTCATCGACGCGCCGGGGGTTGCGTGGACAACGTAGACACCTGCGTGCCTGCCACGCCACCGTCGTGCCCACACGGTGACGGGATCGTTACTCTTTTGAGACTTCCGTAGCGGTGACGCTACGTCAATCAGAACGGGCGTCCTGACGACCCGTCGCCAGGGCCCGTCAGGGCTACTGTGCGTGCCCGTCCAGGACCAGGCGGAGCGCCTCCGGAGCCTTGCGGGCGCTGCGCTCGGCGCGCACCGTGTGCACCGCCTGCGCGAGGTCGTGCCCGTCGCCCTCGCGTACGGTGGCCCGGGCCCGGCGGCCCTCCCCGTCGCCCCCGTCGAGCGGCACCGTGCCCAGCAGCCGGTGCCCGACCCGGGCGAGCGCCCGCCCGGCCTGGTCGACCGCGCCGACCGGGCCGCTCACCTCGACCTGACGCGTCGCCGGGGGCAGGCCGAGAGTGGCGCGGTCACCGAGCTCGCGCAGGGCGAGCCACGCCGGGTCCCAGCGCACCAGCGCCTCGACGGCGGGCAGGGAGCCGTGCGGAGGCACCCCGCAGAGCACGACGGCCGGCCCGCGCCGCGCCGGCGCTGCCCGAGGACGGGCGCGGACGAGCGCGGCGGCGGCGCACCAGCGACGCAGCGCCTCCACCGGCGCGTCGAGGTCGGCCCGCTCCAGCAGCGACCAGCCGTCGAGGAGGACGGCGGCGGCATAACCGGTCTCGGCCCAGGGCTCGGCCCCGGGGGTCGCGACCACGAGGGTCGCACCCCCCTCGACCTCGTCCACGACGTGCTCCCCGCCCGAGCTCACCACCCGGGTCCCGGGGAAGGCCCGCCCCAGCTCCTCGGCCGTCCGGCGCTCCCCCATCCCGGTGGCCCGCCGCCGCCGGGAGCCGCACTCAGTGCACGCATGGTCCACGGGGACCTCGGTGGAGCACCACCGGCAGGCCGGTGGTCCCTGGCTGCCGGCGACCGGACCGCCCGCGCCGACGGGCCCCTGGCAGCGCTCGCAGCGCACCGGGGTGCGGCAGTCCTGGCAGGCCAGGCCGAGGACATACCCCTGGCGGGGCACCTGCACCAGCACCGGCCGGTCGCTCTCCAGGCCGGCGCGCAGCGCCCGCCAGGCGACGCTCGGGAGCCGCGCCGTCCGGGCCGCCGGGTCGCGCTCCTCCTCGTGACCCTCCCCGGCCACCACGACGGCGGGGGCGACGCCGCGCACGCGGTCGGTGTCCGCGACCACCGGTGCGACCACCCCCTCGTCCACCCACTGCTGCACGACGACGCTCCGGGTGAAGCCGCCGACGAGCAGTGCGGCCCCCTCACGCCGTGCACGCCGACGGAGCACCTCGCGGACGTGGGGATAGGGCGCCCGCGGCTCCTGGTGCAGGTCGTCGGCCTCGTCCCAGCAGACCACCAGCCCCAGGTCCGGCACCGGGGCGAAGCCGCTGGCGCGGGTGCCGACCACCACGCGGGCGTGGCCGCGCAGGGCACGGAGGAAGGCGGTGTAGCGGGCCTCGGGCCCCAGGTCGGCGGTGAGCCGGACCACGTGGGCCTCCCCCACCGCCCGGGTCACCGGCCCCATGACGCGCTCCACGTCGCGGCGGTCCGGCACGACGACGAGCGCGCCACGACCCCCTGCGGTCGTCGCCGCGACCGCGGCAGCGATCGCGTCGGGCCAGTCGTCCCCCGGCCCCTGACCGGGCAGCGCGAGCCACGCCGCCGCGGGTGCCTGCCCGTCGTGCAGCCGCCGCAGCAGGGCCGGCCCCGCGGGATAAGCCGTCCACGCAGGGTCGATCGCGGTGTCACCGACGGGATCGACGTCCGGCCCGGCCCCGTGGTCCTCGGCCTCGCCAGGCCCGGGACGCGGTGGCACCGCCCGCTCGGCCCGGGCGTGCCGCGGCGGCACGGCGAGCCGCACCGTGTCGGAGAGCGTCCCGCCGTAGTGGGCGGCGACCTCCCGGGCGGCGTCCAGCACGGCCGGCGTGAGCACGGGCTCGGGGCTCACGACCGAGCGCAACGGGGCCAACCTGCCCTCGTGCTCGGCGTGAGCCTCACGCGTCAGCAGGAAGCCGTCGTGGTCCCGTCCGGCGAAGCGGACCCGGACCCTCACCCCCGGCCGGGCCGCCTCGTCGAGCTCGGCCGGGACGGCATACTCGAACGGGCGGTCGAGGTGCGCCAGGGGTGTCTCGACGAGCACGGTCGCCACCGGGTCGGTCTGCGCCAGCGGCACGGACGCCGCCGGGCCTCGTGCGCGCCGTCGCGTCGGGGTCGGCGTAGAGGTCGGGCTCGCCGGCGCCGGGACCAGCTCCAGCTGCTCGGCCATGTCGACCCCCGGTGACCCGACGCTCAGACCGCGGCGCGCAGGGCGTCGACCCGGTCCAGCCGCTCCCAGGTGAAGCCGTCGTCGAGGCCGGGGGCGCTGGTCCGCCCGAAGTGGCCGTAGGCGGCGGTGGGGCGGTAGATCGGCCGCAGCAGGTCGAGCTGCGCCACGAGGGCGGCGGGCCGCAGGTCGAAGACGCTGCGCACCGCCTCCTGGATGTGGTCCACCGGAACGCTCTCGGTGCCGAAGGTCTCGACGTAGAGACCGACCGGGTGGGGGTAGCCGATGGCGTAGGCGACCTGGATCTCGCACCGGCGCGCGAGCCCGGCGGCGACGACGTTCTTGGCGACCCAGCGCATGGCGTAGGCCGCGCTGCGGTCGACCTTGGAGGGGTCCTTGCCGGAGAAGGCGCCGCCGCCGTGCCGCGCCATGCCGCCGTAGGTGTCGACGATGACCTTGCGCCCGGTGAGCCCGGCGTCGCCCATCGGACCCCCGATGGTGAAGACGCCGGTGGGGTTGACAAGCATGCGGTAGCCGTCGGTCTTGAGCTCGACACCAGCATCGTGAGCCTGGTCGAGGACGGGGGTGATGACCCGCTCCCGGATGTCCGGCGTCAGCTGCTCCTCCAGGTCGATCCCGTGGGCGTGCTGCGTGGAGAGCACGACGGTGTCGAGGCGCACCGCGCGGTCGCCGTCGTAGGCGATCGTCACCTGCGTCTTGCCGTCCGGCCGGAGGTAGTCCAGCTCACCGCTGCGGCGGACGGCGGCGAGCTGCTCGGCGAGCCGGTGCGCCAGGAAGGCGGGCAGCGGCATGAGCTCGGGCGTGTCGTCGCAGGCGTAGCCGAACATCAGCCCCTGGTCGCCGGCGCCCTGCTGGTCGTAGGGGTCGGCCTGCTCGGACCCGCGGCTGGAGACGGCGTCGTCGACACCGGTCGCGATGTCGACGGACTGGTCGCCGATCGAGATCTCGACCCCGCAGGTGCGTCCGTCGAAGCCCTTGTGGGAGTTGTCGTAGCCGATCTCCAGGATCGTCTGCCGGACGAGCTGGGCGATGTTGGAGTAGCCCTGGGTGCGCACCTCGCCGGCGACGTGGACCAGCCCGGTCGTCACCATCGTCTCGACCGCCACCCGGGAGTGCGGGTCCTGGGCGAGCAGGTCGTCCAGGATGGCGTCGCTGATCTGGTCGCAGATCTTGTCCGGGTGTCCCTCGGTGACGGACTCCGAGGTGAACAGGCGGGTCATGGGGGTGCTCCTTCGGGGCAGCGGCTGCTGACTGACCTGCGCGAGTCTACGGTCCGGAACCGACACCTCCGGAGCCGCTGCCGCCTCAGCGCAGCAGCGGTACCGCGTGGTCCCAGATGGCCGCTGCGACCAGCGCCTTGTCGCCCGGACCGACTGTGCGGACCTCCTCGGTCCCCGGCCGCAGGAGGTGTGCCGTGGTGGTGTCCTGGCCGAAGGTCCTGCCGTCCCCCACCTCGTTGGCGACGAGCAGGTCGCACCCCTTGCGCTCGAGCTTGGCGCGGGCCAGGGCGAGCACGTCGCCGGTGCCGTCCCCGGTCTCGGCCGCGAAGCCCACGAGGAAGGGCGAGGCGGCTCCCGCACGGCGCTCGACGAGACCGGCCAGGATGTCCGGGTTGCGGACCAGCTCGATCGTGGGGGCGCTGTCGTCGCCCTCGCCGTGGGTCTTCTTGATCTTGCTCTCGGCGTAGTGCGCCGGGCGGAAGTCCGCGACGGCGGCCGCCATGACCACGGCGTCCACCCCGCCACCGTCGACGAGGCGGTCGACGGCGCGCTGCAGCTCCAGCGCCGTTTGCACCGGCACGAGGTCGCACCCCGCCGGCGTCTCCAGGCTCACGTTGGCACCGACCAGGCTCACCCGCGCTCCGCGCCGGGCCGCCTCGGCCGCGACGGCATACCCCTGCTTGCCGGAGGACCGGTTGCCGAGGTAGCGGACCGGGTCCAGCGGCTCGCGGGTGCCCCCGGCAGTGACGACGACGTGCCGCCCGGCCAGGTCGCCGGCGGCGCTGCGGCCGGCGTCGTCACCGGTCGCGGCCGGCGTCACGGCCGCCAGCGCGGCGGCCACGATCTCCTCCGGGTCGGGCAGCCGGCCCGGGCCGGTGTCCGCCCCGGTCAGCCGCCCCGAGGCCGGCTCGACCACGTGCACACCGCGCTCGCGCAGGAGGGCGACGTTGGCCCCGGTCGCCGGGTGCGTCCACATCTCGGTATGCATGGCCGGCGCCAGCACGACCGGGCAGCGGGCGGTGAGCAGCGTCGAGGTGAGCAGGTCGTCGGCCAGGCCGTGGGCGGCGCGGGCCAGCAGGTCGGCGGTCGCCGGGGCGACGAGCACGAGGTCGGCCTCCTGGCCCAGCCGGACGTGCGGGACGAGCGGGACGTCCTCCCAGACCTCGCTGGACACGGGACGTCCGCTGAGGGCCTCCCAGGTGGGTGCGCCGACGAAGCGCAGCGCGGCGGCGGTGGGCAGGACGGTGACCTCGTGCCCGGCCTCGGTCAGCAGCCGCAGGACGGAGCACGCCTTGTAGGCCGCGATCCCTCCGGAGACGCCGAGCACCACGCGCATACCGGTGTGCCCTCCGTGCCCTGTGGGTGTCAGCTCTCGGGCGAGCTGGTGTGCAGCTTGCCCTGGTCGATCTCGTGCAGCGCGATCGACAGCGGCTTGTCGGTGGCGTCCGCCTCGACCAGCGGGCCGACGTACTCGAGCAGGCCCTCGCTGAGCTGGGAGTAGTAGGCGTTGATCTGGCGCGCCCGCTTGGCGGCGTAGATCACCAGGGCGTACTTGCTGTCGGCGCGCTGCAGCAGGCTGTCGATCGGGGGGTTGGTGATGCCGTCGGGGTGGGCGATGGTGCCGGTTCCGCTCACGGTGCTCTCAGTCCTTCGTTCGTTCGGGTCTGTTCAGGGGTCGGGGCTGCGGTCTGCGCAGGGGGGTCGGCCATCAATGATACGAGTTCCTCGGCCGCCCGGGCGACATCGTCGTTGACGATGGTCACGTCGAACTCCTGCGCGGCCACCAGCTCGGTGCGTGCGGTCTGCAGCCGCCGCGTCCGCTCGGCCTCGGTCTCGGTGCCCCGGCCGACGAGGCGCTGCACGAGCTCCTCCCAGCTGGGTGGCGCGAGGAAGACGAAGAGCGCCTCCGGCATCGCCTCCCGCACCTGCCGGGCACCCTGCAGGTCGATCTCCAGCATCGTGGGACGACCCTCCTCCAGGGAGCGCTCGACCGGCCCGCGCGGGGTGCCGTAGCGGGCGCGGCCGTGCACCGTGGCCCACTCCAGCAGCTGGCCCTCCCGGTCCAGCCGGTCGAACTCCTCGTCGTCGACGAAGAAGTAGTGCTCCCCCTCCCGCTCCGCCGGGCGCGGCGGCCGGGTGGTCGCGGACACCGAGAGCCACACGTCCGGATGGTGCTCGCGCACGTAGGCCGCCACGGTCCCCTTCCCGACCGCGGTCGGGCCGGCCAGCACCACCAGGCGGCGCGGGGCGCCGTCGGCGTCGCGGCCCTGCGGCGCGCCGCCGGTCTCCCCGGCGCTCAGCGGTCGCTGAAGTGGTCGAGCAGGTGGTGCACCTGGTTGGCACCCAGCCCGCGCACCCGGCGGCTCTCGGAGATCCCGATCTCCTCCATGAGCTGGCGCGCCCGGACCCGGCCCACCCCGGGCATCGACTCCAGGAGCGCGGAGACCTTCATCTTGCCGATGACGTCGTTCTCCTTGCCTTCGGCGATGACGTCCTTGAGGGACCCCTGGGAGTTCTTCAGGCGGTTCTTGACGGCTGCGCGCTCGCGGCGGGCGGCGGCCGCCTTGGCGAGGGCGTCGGCGCGCTGCTCCGGCGTCAGCTCGGGAAGGGCCACGGTCCTACTCCTTGATCGTCCAGTGCCAGGGGGCAACCCTGGTGCCGTCGAACATAGCGACCCTCTCCGTCCCGTGCCAACCCCGGTGTCGCCGCGCGACCCCGCTGACCTGCGGCGGTCGGGGGTCAGCCGTCGCCGAGCGCCCCGGCGAGACGCCGCGTCCAGCGCTCCAGCGCGCTCGCCACGCCCTCGGGGCCTTCGCGCAGGACACCCCGCGACACCGGCACGAGGACGCGACCTGCGGCACCGCCGAAGGCGCGCACGACGTCGTGCTCGTCGGCGCCCTGCGCCCCCACGCCGGGCGCGAGCACCGGGGCGAGCGACCCCGCGAGGTCCAGCCCCTCCGCGGCCGGGTCCAGCGTGGCCCCCACCACCACCCCGACGTCGCCGCAGGGTGCCTGCCCGGCATTGTCCGCGCCGACCTCCTGCAGGAGCTGCTGGGCCACGCTCGGGCGGCCCGCCGACTGGACCTGCCCGCCCTCGGGGTTGGACGTGCGCACGAGCACGAAGACACCGCGCCCCGTGGATCGCGCGAGGTCCAGGGCCGGGCGCAGCGCGCCGTAGCCGAGGTAGGGACTCAGCGTGACCGCGTCGGCGGCGAGCGGGGCGTCGTCGTCGAGGTATGCCTGCGCATACCCCGCCATCGTGGAGCCGATGTCACCGCGCTTGACGTCGAGCACCGTCAGCAGACCCCGGTCGCGGCAGCCGCGCAGGACGTCCTCGAGGACCGCCACCCCCGCGGCGCCGTGCCGCTCGAAGAAGGCCGACTGCGGCTTGACCGCCGCACAGCGCCCTGCAGCGGCGTCCAGGACGACGCTGCAGAACTCGGCGACCCCCGCGGCGGTGTCCGGCAGGCCCCAGTCCTGCATCAGCTCCCGGTGCGGGTCCAGCCCGACGCACACCGGCCCATGCCGGCCGAGGGCCTCGGTGAGCCGGAGCCCGAAGCGCTGCGGGGCGGCGTGGCTCCCTGGGCCGGGCGAGGTCGGGTCGTCGGTCATGGGAGCTCCTCCGTGCGGTCGGGTGGTTGGTCGAGGCGGCGGGTGAGGGTGTCGAGCAGGGTCGGGTCGGCCCACAGCGCGGTGCCGAGCTGCACCGCCACCGCTCCGGCGGCCAGGGCGCGGCGGGCGCTGTCGAGGTCGTGGACGCCCCCTGCGGCGACGAGGGGGACCGCGGGCCAGCGCTGCTCCTGCGCCGCGGCGGTCAAGGCGCGGACGCCGGCACGGCACACGGCACCGGTCGAGGGCCCGGACCACCAGCGCCCCTCGCCCAGCGCGATCGACCCGCACACGACCACGGCGCCGGCGCCGCCGGCCACGGCGCCACGGGCGACGCCCACGAGGTCGGGCTGCAGCGCGGAGAGCCGGGCGAGGAGCAGCAGGTCGCGCGGGGTCTCCTCGCGCAGCCGGGCCATGACCCGCAGCGCGTGCTGGTCGTCGGCACCCCGCAGGTCGACCTCGACCGCGCCGACGCTGTCACCCTCCAGCCCGCGGCACAACCGCCCGGCCAGGGCCGCGGCCTCTCCGGTCCCGCTGCCGCGGACCGCGACCACGGCCCGCAGCCCGCGGGTGGCGCACCACCGCAGCCGGTCCACCGCCGTGAGCAGGGTGATCCCCGGGACCGACCCGTGCTCCAGCCCCCCGGGGCCGTGGCCGTGCACGAGCGCCGGCCCGTCGTGCTCCGGCTCGGCGACCACCGGCCCGACGGGCACGAGGACGCGCTCCAGGGGCCCGAAGCGGATCAGACCCCGGGCGTCGTCCACGGCACCGGGGGTGACGAGCACCCGGGGCAGGGACGCAGCCTCACCGCGCCGCATCGGCCACCCACTCCCCGGGGAGGACCGGCCCCTCGAGGCAGGGGCGCAGCCGCCGCGTCTGGCCGTCGACGACGACCCGCAGGTCGCACTGCCCGCACAGACCCGTCCCGCACAGGACCGGCTCCTGCAGGTCCAGCGCGGCCACCCGGGAGGCCCTCCCCCGGTCCCGGGCCGCCGCCGCGACGTCCCGGACCTGGTCCCGCGAGCCGGTGGCGTAGACGACCCCGACGCCGTCCAGCTCGTCCAGCCGCCCGCCGACGGTCGTCGCGAACCGGTCGCCCTCGGTGAGCATCACGGTGCTCGCCTGCCGGCGCAGCGGCCCGACCTCCAGGTGACGGTCCGGGTCGTCGGCGGAGAGCACGAGGTGCACCTCGCACCCCCGCTCCCGCAGCAGCGCCACCAGCCAGCGCAGCGGGACGCTCCCCGCCTCGTGCCCGGCGACGAGGACCGGCACCGGCTGCGCCGGCAGACCGAAACCCCGGCCCAGCGGACCCAGCAGACGCTGCGCACGCCCCTCGCGAAGGCGCTGCCCGTCGGAGGCCGCCAGCACCACGTCGACGGTCGTCCCGTGCACCGGGTCCACCGACACCCCGGCGACCCACAGCAGCGTCGGCAGCGGCTCGCCACGGCTGAGCTCACCCGGGACCACGACGAACTGCCCCGGCCGGCAGCGCTCCCACGCCGGGTCCGGTGGCACCGCCAGGCTGACGACGTCGTAGGCGCCGGACGCACGGGTCAGCGTCGCCACGGCCTCCAGCACCGCCGCAGAGCGGTGGCCGGATCGACCGGGAGCGGTCATGCCCGCGTCCTCAGCGCCCGCCGGACGCGCGGGCATACAGGTCCAGCGCCCGCGCGTGCTCCTGCAGCGGCGCCACACCGAGGGGGCCCGCGCGCATCGCCTCGATGCCGAGCACCGCGACCGCGAGCTGCTGGACGGTCGTGATGATCGGGCGGTCCAGCGACGTCGTCGCCGCCCGGATCGCGTAGCCGTCGGCCCGCGCGTCGCGGCCGGAGGGCGTGTTGATGACCATGTCCACCTCGCCGTCGGCGATCTGGTCCACGATCGTCCGGACCGTGCCGTCGGCGCGGCCCTCGCTGTGCTTGTGCACGACCTGGGCCGGTATGCCGTTGCGCCGCAGCACGTCCGCGGTCCCCTCGGTCGCGAGCACCGAGAAGCCGAGGTCCACGAGCCGCTTGACCGGGAAGATCATCGAGCGCTTGTCCCGGTTCGCCACCGAGACGAAGACCGTGCCCTGCGTCGGCAGGCTCGACCCGGCCCGCAGCTGGCTCTTGGCGAAGGCCGACCCGAAGGCCGCGTCGATCCCCATGACCTCGCCGGTGGAGCGCATCTCCGGCCCCAGGATGGAGTCGATCGCCTCGCCGGTCTGGGTGCGGAAGCGGCGGAACGGCAGGATCGCCTCCTTCACCGAGAAGGGGGCGTCGGCGGGCAGCGAGCCGCCGTCGACGCCCTGGGGCAGCACGCCCTCGTCGCGCAGCTGCTGGATCGTCGTGCCCAGCATCACCCGGGCCGCGGCCTGCGCCAGCGGCACGCCGGTCGCCTTGGCGACGAAGGGGACGGTGCGGCTGGCCCGGGGGTTGGCCTCGAGCACGTAGAGCACGTCCTGGGCCAGCGCGAACTGCACGTTGATGAGGCCCCGCACGCCGATGGCCTCGGCCAGGGAGCGGGTCGCCTCGCGCACCGCGTCCAGCTCGGAGCGGCCCAGGGTGAACGGCGGCAGCACGCAGGCCGAGTCGCCGGAGTGGATCCCGGCCTCCTCGATGTGCTCCATGATGCCGCGACGTAGAGCTCGGTGCCGTCGTAGACCGCGTCGACGTCGATCTCCACCGCGGTGTCGAGGAAGCGGTCGATGAGCACCGGGTGGGCCTCGTCCTCCCCGGTCGCCGCGGTCGCCCGGCCGACGTAGGAGGTGAGCGACTCGTCGTCGTAGACGATCTGCATACCGCGTCCGCCGAGGACGTAGGAGGGCCGGACCAGGACGGGGTAGCCGATCTCCCGGGCGACGGCGAGCGCGTCGTCCACGGTGTATGCCGTGCCGTGCCGGGGCGCGGTGAGGCCGGTCTCGGCCAGCACCCGGCCGAAGGCGCCGCGGTCCTCGGCGAGGTGGATCGCCTCGGGCGGGGTGCCGACGATCGGGACCCCCTCGGCCTTGAGCGCGGCCGCCAGCCCGAGCGGGGTCTGGCCCCCGAGCTGGACCACGACCCCGGCGACCGGACCGGCCGCGCGCTCGGCGTGCACCACCTCCAGGACGTCCTCCAGCGTGAGCGGCTCGAAGTAGAGCCGGCTCGAGGTGTCGTAGTCGGTCGAGACCGTCTCCGGGTTGCAGTTGACCATGACCGTGTCGAAGCCGTGCTCGCGCAGCGTGATCGAGGCGTGCACGCAGGAGTAGTCGAACTCGATGCCCTGGCCGATGCGGTTGGGCCCCGACCCGAGGATGAGGACCGCGGGCCGCTCGCGCGGCCGGACCTCGGTCTCCTCGTCGTAGGAGGAGTAGTGGTAGGGCGTCTGCGCGGCGAACTCGCCGGCGCAGGTGTCCACGGTCTTGTAGACGGGGCGCACGCCGAGCGCGTGCCGCACCCCGCGGACCACGGCCTCCTTGAGACCGGTGAGCTGGGCCAGCTGTGGGTCGGAGAAGCCGTGCCGCTTGGCGAGCCGGAGCAGCTCCGGGGTCAGGCGGCCACCGGAGCTGGTGCGCGCCGCCGCGCGGACCCGCTCGGCGATCTCGTTGATCACGGCGATCTGGTCGAGGAACCACGGGTCGATGCCGGTCGCCTCGTGCGCCTCCTCGACGCTCGCACCGCCCCGCATCGCCTGCTGGACCAGCACCAGGCGGCCGTCGGTCGGGGTGCGGGCCTGGTCCAGCAGCGCCCGGGCCATCTCCGGCGTCGGCGCCTCGTCCTCGCGCCAGTGGAAGCTGGTGTGCGCGGCCTCGGTCGAGCGCAGCGCCTTCTGCAGCGCCTCGGTGAAGTTGCGGCCCAGGGACATCGCCTCGCCGACGGACTTCATCGTGGTCGTCAGCGTCGGGTCCGCGAGCGGGAACTTCTCGAAGGCGAAGCGCGGGACCTTGACGACGACGTAGTCCAGGCTCGGCTCGAACGCAGCCGAGTAGAAACCACCATGCCGAAGGCGGACCGGGGGGTGCCCGGGGGGCGGAGCCCCCGGGGGGTGGTGATGTCGTTGGGCACCTCGTCGAGGGTGTAGCCCAGCGCCATCTTCGCGGCGATCTTGGCGATCGGGAAGCCCGTCGCCTTGGACGCCAGGGCCGAGGAGCGCGACACCCGCGGGTTCATCTCGATGACGATGATCCGCCCGTCGGCGGGGTTGACCGCGAACTGGATGTTGCAGCCGCCGGTGTCGACCCCCACCTCGCGGATGACGGCGATGCCGATGTCGCGCAGCCGCTGGTACTCCCGGTCGGTCAGGGTCATCGCCGGGGCGACCGTGATCGAGTCGCCGGTGTGCACACCCATCGGGTCGAGGTTCTCGATCGAGCAGACGACCACGACGTTGTCCGCGCGGTCGCGCATGACCTCGAGCTCGTACTCCTTCCACCCCAGGATCGACTCCTCGAGCAGCACCTCGGTCGTCGGGCTGTCCTGCAGCCCCGCCCCCGCGATGCGGCGCAGGCTGGCCTCGTCGAAGGCGAAGCCGGAGCCCAGGCCGCCCATGGTGAAGGAGGGACGGACCACGACGGGGTAGCCCAGCTCGTCGGCGGCCGCGAGCACCTCCTCCATCGTGTGGCAGATCGCCGAGCGGGCCGACTCGGCGCCGCAGCGCTCGACGACGCCCTTGAAGGCCTGCCGGTCCTCGCCCAGCTGGATCGCCTCGACGTTGGCGCCGATGAGCGGGGCGCCCAAGCGCTCCAGCGCCCCCGACTCGTGCAGGGCGATAGCGGTGTTGAGCGCCGTCTGCCCGCCGAGGGTGGCCAGCACGGCGTCCGGCCGCTCCCGCTCGATGATCGACTCCACGATCTCGGGGGTGATCGGCTCGACGTAGGTCGCGTCGGCGACCCCCGGGTCGGTCATGATCGTCGCCGGGTTGGAGTTGACCAGGACGACCCGGATGCCCTCCTCGCGGAGCACCCGGCACGCCTGGGTGCCGGAGTAGTCGAACTCGGCGGCCTGCCCGATGACGATCGGGCCGGACCCGATGACGAGGACGCTGCTGATGTCGTCGCGCTTGGGCACTGGCTCAGGACTCCTTGGTCGAGGTCTGCAGGAGGTCGACGAAGCGGTCGAAGAGGTATTCCGCGTCGTGCGGGCCGGCCGCGGCCTCGGGGTGGTACTGCACGCTGAAGGCGGGCACGTCGACGCACGCCAGGCCCTCGACCACGTCGTCGTTGAGGGCGACGTGGTCGCAGCGGACGGCGCCGTAGGCGGTGTCCACGGGCTGGTCGGTCGGTATGCCGTCGGGCCAGGCGATCGCGAAGCCGTGGTTGTGGCTGGTGACCTCGACCCTGCCGGTGGTGCGGTCCAGCACCGGCTGGTTGATGCCGCGGTGGCCGAAGGCCAGCTTGTAGGTGTCCAGCCCCAGCGCGCGGCCGAGCAGCTGGTTGCCGAAGCAGATGCCGAAGAACGGGATGCGCCGGTCGAGCACCTCGCGCAGCAGCGCCACCTCGTGCTCGGCGGTCGCCGGGTCGCCCGGGCCGTTGGAGAAGAAGACGCCGTCCGGCTCGAGGGCCAGCAGCTCCTCGCTGGTGGTGCGGCTGGGCAGCACGTGCACCTCGATGCCGCGGCGCGCCATGAGCGCCGGGGTCATCCCCTTGATGCCGAGGTCGAGCGCCGCCACCCGGAAGCGGGTGGGGGTGCCCTCCGGCGGGGACACGACATACGCCTCCTGCGTGGAGACCTCGGCGGCCAGCGCCGAGCCGGCCATGCGCGGGGTCTCGGTGACGGTGCGCAGCAGCTCTTCGTGCGAGGCGCGCGCGGCCTCGCCGGAGAAGATCCCGACCCGCATCGCGCCGCGGTCGCGCAGGTGGAGCGTGAGCGCGCGGGTGTCCACACCGCTGATCCCCACCACCCCGGCGTGCTCGAGCGCCTCGCCGAGGTCGCCCTGCGAGCGCCAGTTGGAGGGGCGGATCGCGGGGTCGCGGACGACATACCCGGCGACCCAGATCCGCTGGCTCTCCATGTCGGCCTGGTTGACCCCGGTGTTGCCGATGTGCGGCGCGGTCATGACGACGACCTGGCGGTGGTAGGACGGGTCGGTGAGGGTCTCCTGGTAGCCGGTCATGCCGGTGCAGAAGACCGCCTCACCGACGGTGCGACCGCGGGCGCCGTAGGCCTCGCCTCGAAAGGTGCGGCCGTCCTCGAGGACGAGGACGGCGGCCTCGTGAGTCGTCGTGGTCACCGGTGGCTCTCCTCGTGGTCGGCTCCCCAGACGAGCCCCTCGCGCGCCGTCACCTGGCCCCGGAGCATCGTCAGGTGGACGGCGCCGGTCAGCTCGCGGCCGTGCCAGGGGTTGTTGCGGGACAGCGAGCGGGAGCGGGCGCGGTCCACGGTCTGGGTGCGGGTCGGGTCGACCAGGGTGAGGTTCGCCGGGGCACCCGCCACGACCCCCTGGCCGTGGTGCGCGAGGCGGGCGATCCGCGCCGGGGCGCTCGACATGCTGCGGGCGACATCGGCCCAGGTCATCCGGCCCTCGGCGACCATGATCGTCGACACCACCGGCAGCGCGGTCTCCAGCCCGAGCATCCCGAAGGCGGCGTCGGCGAAGGCGTGCTCCTTGTCCTGGCGGACGTGCGGGGCGTGGTCGGTGGCGACCGCGTCGATCGTGCCGTCGGCCAGCGCCTCGCGCAGGGCCAGCGTGTCCTCGGCCGGGCGCAGCGGCGGGTTGACCTTGTAGGTCGGGTCGTAGCCCCCCAGCTCGGCCTCGGTGAGCATGAGGTGGTGCGGGGTCACCTCCGCGGTGACCGCGATCCCCTGGGCCTTGGCCCAGCGGACGACCTCGACGCTGCCGGCGGTGGAGACGTGCGCGACGTGCACCCGGGAGCCGGTGTGCCGCGCGAGCATGACGTCGCGCGCCACGATCGTCTCCTCGGCCACGGCGGGCCAGCCCGGCAGCCCCAGCCGCCCGGACAGCTCCCCCTCGTGGCAGCATGCCGAGCCGTCCGCCAGGCGCGGGTCCTGCGCGTGCTGCGAGACGACCCCGTCGAAGGTCTTGACGTACTCCAGCGCCCGGCGCATGAGGCGCGCGTCGTGGACGCAGCGGCCGTCGTCGGAGAACACCCGGACCCGGGCGCGGGAGCGGGCCATGAGCCCGAGCTCGGCGAGCTCCTCACCCGCCAGGGACTTGGTGACGGCACCGACCGGCTGGACGTCGACATACCCGGCGCGGCGGCCGAGGTCGAGGACGGTCTCGGCGACCTCGGCGGAGTCGGTGACCGGGGTGGTGTTGGCCATGGCCAGGACCGCGGTGAAGCCGCCGAGCGCCGCGGCCTGGGAGCCGGTCTCGACCGTCTCGGCGTCCTCGCGGCCCGGCTCGCGCAGGTGGGTGTGCAGGTCGACGAGACCGGGGAGCAGCACGAGTCCGTCCGCGGAGAGGCGCGAGATGCCCTGAGGGGCCTCCGCGCCGGCGTCGGTGCCGACGGCGCGGATCGTGCCGTCGACGACGAGCACGTCGGCGGCACCCTCCCCCGCGATGTCGGCACCCGTGATGAGCAGGGGCGGCGTGGTGCTCACGGCGCGTCTCCTTCCCCGGCGAGGAGGTGGTAGAGGATCGACATGCGGACGGCCACGCCAGCGCTGACCTGGTCGAGCACCAGCGAGCGCGCGGCGTCGGCGGCGTCCGCGGAGATCTCCAGGCCCCGGTTCATCGGGCCCGGGTGGCAGATGACCGCGTGGTCCTGCAGCAGGCCGAGCCGCCGGGCCGTGAGGCCGTAGGTGACGGCATACTCGCGGGCGGTCGGGAAGTAGCCCCCGCTCATCCGCTCGCGCTGCACCCGCAGCATCATCACCGCGTCCACCTGCGGGAGGACCTCGTCGAGGTCGTAGGAGACGTCGAAGCCGTCGGCGGCCGCCCAGCCGGTGACGCCGCTGGGCATGAGCGTCGGCGGTGCCACCAGGGTGACGTGCGCGCCCAGCGCCCGCAGGCAGAGCAGGTTGGAGCGCAGCACCCGGGAGTGGGTGAGGTCGCCGACGATCGCGACGTGCCGACCGGCGAGGTCGTCCCCGCCGAGCGCGCGGCGCAGGGTGTAGGCGTCGAGCAGCGCCTGGCTGGGGTGCTCGTGGGTGCCGTCGCCGGCGTTGACGATCGAGCAGTCCACCCAGTCCGCGATCTGCGCCGGGGCACCGCTCGCAGGGTGCCGGATGACCATCATGTCGACGCCCATCGCGTCGATGGTCAGCACCGTGTCGCGCAGCGACTCGCCCTTGGAGACCGAGGTGCCCTTGCCGGTGAGGTTGATGGTGTCGGCGCTCATCCACTTGCCGGCGATCTCGAAGGAGGCGCGGGTGCGGGTGGAGTCCTCGAAGAAGAAGTTGATGATGGTGCGGCCGCGCAGCGTCGGCAGCTTCTTGACCTGGCGGTCCTGGACCTCGTGCATGGACACGGCGGTGTCGAGGATCGAGGTGATCTCCTGCGGGTCGAGGTCGGCGATCGAGAGCAGGTGCTTCACGCGATCCACACCCCCTCGACCTCGTCACCGGCGCCGGTGAGCCGGACCATCACGCGCTCGGTGCGCGAGGTCGGCAGGTTCTTGCCGACGTAGTCCGCGCGGATCGGCAGCTCGCGGTGGCCGCGGTCGACGAGGACCGCCAGCCGGACCGCGCTGGGGCGGCCCAGGTCGGCGAGACTGTCGAGCGCGGCGCGCACCGTGCGGCCGGAGTAGAGCACGTCGTCGACGAGGACGACCACCTTGCCGTCGACGCCGCCGGCCGGGACGCTCATCGGCTCGGGAGCACGGGTGGGCTGGCTGCGCAGGTCGTCGCGGTACATCGTGATGTCCAGCGAGCCGGTCGGCACCGTGCCGCCCTCGACGCCGGCGATGGCCTCGGCGAGCCGCTGCGCGAGCGGGACGCCGCGGGTCGGGATGCCGAGCAGGACCAGGTCGGCGTGGCCCTTGTTGCCCTCGAGGATCTCGTGCGCGATCCGCGTCAGGGCGCGCTGGATGTCGTCGCTGGCGAGGACCTCACGTCCTTCGTGATCGGGCGGCCGGGTCGGTGACGGCGAGGCCGCCTCTCGGTCACGGGCAGGGCTCATGCGGGCCCACTCTCCTTCCCCGCCTCACAGGACGGTGGTTAAAGGACGTGTCGGTGCGCACCACCCTACAACCACGACACCCCGCTCTCCCCACCCCCGAGCGGCCGCACGGTCTGCGTCGGCCGAGCGCGCGCTCGACCGAGGCGAGATCCGGTGGCGCCGTCACGCCCGGGATGTCAAGGCATACCGCGCTGCGGTCGGTCAGACGATGGTGGGCTTGACCTCGGAGATGCGGGCGAGGAGGCCGTTGACGAAGCCGGGGGACTCGTCGGTGCTCATCCGCTGGACCAGCTCGACCGCCTCGGAGACGGCCACCATGTCGGGGACCTCGTCGTTCCAGAGGATCTCCCAGGTGCCGACGCGCAGCGCGGCGCGGTCGACCGCGGCCATCCGGTCCAGGCTCCAGCCCTGGGACCAGGTCGCGAGGACCTCCTCGATCTGGCCCCATCGGCTGACGACGCCGCGCACGACCTCGACGGTGTAGTCGGGCAGCGCGTGCTGGGTCGTGGGGGCCTCGATCCGCTGCTCGAGCAGCTCAGCGACGTTGACGCCGCGCTGCTCGGCCTCGAACAGCAGCTCCAGGGCCCGCTTCCGGGCCCGGGTGCGTGCCGCCACGGGTCAGTTCACGCGGCCGAGGTAGGAACCGTCGCGGGTGTCCACCTTGACCTTCGTGCCGGTCTCGAGGAAGAGCGGCACCTGGATCTCGGCGCCGGTCTCCAGGGTCGCCGGCTTGGTGCCGCCGGTGGAGCGGTCCCCCTGCAGGCCCGGGTCGGTCTGGGTGATCTCCAGCACGACCGACGGCGGCAGCTCGACGTAGAGCACCCGTCCCTCGTGCTGGGCGATCATGGCCCGGTTGTTCTCCAGCAGGTAGTTGGCCGCGTCGCCCATCGCCTCGGGGCTCACCGGCACCTGCTCGTAGGTCTTCTCGTCCATGAAGATGTAGTCGGTGCCGTCGTGGTAGAGGTACTGGTAGTCCGACCGGTCGACGGTCGCCGTCTCCACCTTGGTGCCGGCGTTGAAGGTCTTGTCCACGATCTTGTTGGTCAGGACGTTCTTGAGCTTGGTCCGCACGAAGGCGGGGCCCTTGCCGGGCTTGACGTGCTGGAACTCCAGCACCTGCCACAGCCCGTTGTCCATGTCCAGGACCATGCCGTTCTTCAGGTCGTTCGTGCTTGCCACGTCGTGTGTCTTCCTTCGGTATGCCGGTCTAGCGTGCTCAAACCCGGTCGAGTCTACCCGGGCCGGGGCCACGCTCCCCCGCACCGGCCTCCCCGCCCGGGCGACCGGCATACGGCACGGTGAGCGGTATGAAGTCGAGCACCGCCCTGGCGATCCCCGCTGCCGGCCTCGCCGCCGTCGCGGTCCGCGACCTCACCCAGCGCCAGCACGCGACCCTGCGCAGCTTCCCGGTGCTCGGCCACGCCCGCTACGCCCTGGAGAAGATGGCCCCACGGGGGTGGCGGCGCAGAACCGGTGGCTGACGCGTGGGCTGGACCCGGACCTCACGTCGGCCCGGGCGGCCAACTACCTGCGCTCCTGGCGGCGCGAGATGCTCAAGCTGGCGGAGGCCTGTGGCGTCGTGCACCCGGCCCTCATCACCGGCGACATGGTGGAGATCCTGCTCGGCCACCGGGCCTCGACACCGCTGTGGCAGCAGGTCGGCTACGACTCCCCCGACTGGGGGCTGCCCTCGACCGCCCAGGTCGAGCAGCTGCGCAGCATCATGGCCGCGGCTCCGCACGGCGGCTCCGCCGAGCCGTCGGCGACCGCGCGGCGCTGACCCGGTCAGCCGCAGACCGCGGCATACGCCGCGACGAGGTCCTCCTCGGGGGGAGCGACGAGCCGCGTGGGACGCGCGAGGCCCTCGAGCGCCACGAAGCGCAGCGTGGCCCCGCGCGACTTCTTGTCGCGGCCCATGGCCGCCCGCAGCTGCTCCCAGCGCCCCGGGAGGTATGCCGTGGGCAGGCCGACGGACTCCAGCACCCGCCGGTGCCGGTCCAGGAGCGCCGCCGGCATCACCCCGGCCCGGTGGGCCAGCTCGGCGACGTAGACCATCCCCACGGCGACGGCGTCGCCGTGCCGCCAGCGGTAGTCCTCCACCTGCTCGACGGCGTGGCCGAAGGTGTGGCCGTAGTTGAGGATCTCCCGCAGCGAGGACTCGGTGAGGTCGGCTGCGACGACGTCCGCCTTGACCTGCACGGCCCGGGCGATGAGCTCCAGCGTGCGGTCGGGGTCGGCGAGCGGGTCGCCGGCACCCGTCGGGTCCGCCTCGACGAGGTCGAGGATGACCGGGTCGGCGATGAAACCGCACTTGACGACCTCGGCCAGGCCTGACACGTAGTCGGCCCGGTCCTGGGTGGTCAACCAGGCCGGGTCGCACAGCACCTCGACGGGCGGGTGGAAGGCACCGACGAGGTTCTTGCCCGCTGCCGTGTTGATGCCGGTCTTGCCGCCGACGGCCGCGTCGACGACGGCCAGCAGCGAGGTGGGCAGCTGCACCGCCTCGACCCCGCGCAGCCAGGTCGCCGCGACGAAGCCGGCGAGGTCCGTCGTGGCTCCCCCGCCGATGCCGACGACGAGGTCGGAGCGGGTGAAGCCGGCCTCGCCCAGGACGTCCCACAGGTCGACGAGGACGCCCGTGGCCTTGGCCGCCTCCGCGTCCGGGACCGGCGCGAGCCGCGGGCGCGCGCCCGCGGCGACCAGCACCTCGGCGGCCTCCTGCGCGAGCTCCTCTCGTCCCCGCTGGTGCACGACCAGCACCTGCCTACCCGGCTCCGGACCGGCGTGGACCGCCAGCCGCTGCACGGCGTCGGGGCCGACGTGCACGGCATACGGCTGCTCCCCGCCGACCGGGATGGTGCGGCTCAGCGGCTCAGCCACGCGCCCACCTCGTCGGCGATCTCCTCCGGGGTGCGACCGGCGGTGTCGACCCGCAGGCCGCTCACGCTCTCGTAGGTCTCGCGCCGGGCGTTCATGAGCCGGGTCCAGGCGGCGCGCGGGTTCACCAGGAGCAGCGGCCGCGAGGCGTCGAACCCGACCCGCTTCGAGGCGTCCGCGATGCCGACGTCGAGGAAGACCACGACGTGCCCGCCCGTGAGCGCCTCGGCCACGTCCGGCTGCATCACCGCGCCGCCGCCGAGCGCGAGCACGCCCTCGTGACCGTCCAGGGCCCGCAGCACCTCGGCGCGCTCCATCTCGCGGAAGGCCGGCTCGCCGTCCTCGACGAAGATGTCGCTGATGGAGCGCCCCTGCGCGGCCTCGATCGCGGCGTCAGAGTCGTGCAACGTCACCTCCAGCCGGTCCGCGAGGACCTGGCCGACGGTGGTCTTGCCCGCTCCGGGAGGTCCGACGAGGACGACGACGGGACGGCTCACCGGTCCCCCTCCGTCGCGGGCGTGCGCTGGTGCTCGGCCACCGCCGCGAGGTAGGCCGCGTGGTTGCGCGCGACCTCCGGCACCGAGTCGCCGCCGAACTTCTCGAGGACGGCGTCGGCCAGCACGAGGGCGACCATGGCCTCGGCCACGACGCCGGCGGCCGGGACGGCGCAGACGTCGGAGCGCTGGTGGATCGCGGTGCCCGCCTCACCGGTGGCGGTGTCGACGGTCCGCAGCGCGCGCGGCACGGTGGAGATGGGCTTCATCGCCGCCCGGACGCGCAGCACCTCGCCGGTGCTCATGCCGCCCTCAGTGCCGCCGCTGCGCAGGGTCGAGCGCCGGATCAGCCCGTGCTCGTCGCGGTCGATCTCGTCGTGCGCCTGGCTGCCGCGACGGGCCGCCGTGCGGAAGCCCTCGCCGACCTCGACCCCCTTGATCGCCTGGATGCCCATGAGCGCCCCCGCCAGCCGCGAGTCGAGCCGGCGGTCCCAGTGCACGTGCGAGCCGAGACCGGGCGGCACCCCGTAGGCCAGCACCTCGACCACCCCGCCGAGCGTGTCGCCCGCCTTCTTGGCGGCGTCGACCTCGGCGACCATGGCGGCGGACAGCTCGGGGTCGAGGGTCCGGACCGGGTCGGCGTCGACGCGGTCCACGTCGTCGGCGCCGGGCAGGCTCGCCGGGTCCGGCGCGTCGTCCTCGATACCGGGGACGCCGGCGCGCCCGATGCTCACGGTGTGCGAGACCAGGCGTATGCCGGTGGCCTGCTCGAGGAAGGCGGCGGCGACCGCGCCGAGCGCCACCCTGGCCGCCGTCTCGCGGGCCGAGGCCCGCTCGAGGACCGGCCGGGCCTCCTCGAAGCCGTACTTCGTCATGCCCACCAGGTCGGCGTGGCCGGGCCGCGGCCGGGTGAGCGGCCGGTTGCGGGCCAGCTCCTGCGGGGCGCCGACGTCGTCGGCCCCCTGCAGGTCCTGCGCCGGCACCGGCTCGGGCCCCATGACCGCCTGCCACTTGTGCCACTCGGTGTTCTCGATCTGCAGTGCCAGCGGCGACCCCAGCGACAGCCCGTGCCGCATCCCGCCGAGGAAGTGCAGCCGGTCGGCCTCGAAGCTCATCCGGGCGCCCCGGCCGTAGCCGAGCCGGCGGCGGGCGAGGGCGCCCTCCACGGCCTCCCGCTCCACCGTCACGCCCGCGGGCAGACCCTCCAGGACGGCGGTCAGGGCGGGGCCGTGGGACTCACCGGCGGTCAACCAACGCAGCATGGCGTCATCCTCCCACGCAGGTCACCCCACCCTGGCGGTCACCACCGCGGGCGGGCTGCTCAGGCCAGCCCGACGAGCATGCCCTGGCCGACGAGCAGCCCCAGGAGCGCGCCGAGCATCATCGCCGGACCGTAGGCGAACTCGCCCTTCCAGCTGACCTTGCGCCCCACGAGCAGGCCGAGGGCGAACAGACCGCCGACCAGGAAACCGGCATAGATCCCCAGGACCGCCTCAGGCCACCCGAACCAGCCCAGCCCGGCACCCAGCACCACGGCGAGTTTGACGTCGCCCAGCCCGAGGGCGAGGGACCCGCGCGCCAGCGAGAGCAGCGCGATGAGCAGGTAGAACGCGCCGGCACCTACACCGGCCAGCAGCGCCCGCAGCAGCGGGTCGACGCCCCCTCCGACGAGGGCGGCCACCGGCAGCCCGACCCCCAGCAGCCCCATCGTCGGCCACATGATCCGGTCCGGGAGCCGGTGGACGTCGAGGTCCATCGCCGCCAGGCAGACGCAGGAGAGCACGACCGGCAGCAGCGTCAGGCTCAGGACGAGCGCCACCGGCCACCCGGGCACGGCCTCGTCGGGCACCTGCCACACCCGGTGCAGGAGGGCCGCGGACGACAGGCCGAGGGCCACGGGGACCCACCAGCGGCGTCCCGGCGAGGGTTCGTCGACCTCGTCCGGCTTGCGGTAGGTCGTCCGCTCCAGCCAGCGCGCGACCGGGAGCCCCAGGACCGCGACCACGACCGCGACCACCGAGGGCAGCACCAGGTCGGTCACGAGGTCGCCTCGGCGGCGAGGTGTCGGCTGAGCGCCCGGTCCATCGCGGCGGTCGGCCCCGGCCGCCCCGTCATCAGCTCGACCTGGCGCACCGCCTGGTGCAGCAGCATCCGCGTTCCCCTCACGACCTGGACCCTACCGCCCGTCGCCGACAGCACCGCCGTCCCGAGGGCGCTCGGCCAGGGGTCGTAGCTCACGTCCATCACGACCGGCAGCCGCCCCGTCGTCCCGACGACGGGTGGGGCGGGAGCACCACCAGGCAGGGTGCTGACGACCACGTCCACGCCGCCCAGGGGTATGCCCTCGGCCAGGAGACGCACGGTCGTCACCATCCCGATCCGCTCGGTCAGCTCGCGGGTCGCCGGTCGCAGGTCGTCCCGCACGCAGCAGGTCAGCCGGTCCACGCCGAGGGCGTGCAGGGCGACCACGACCGACCGGGCCGTGGCCCCGCCGCCGACCACCACGGCACGCCCCGCCCGTCCGACCCCCGCCTCGTGCAGCGCCGCGGTGAGCCCGTGGACGTCGGTGTTGTGGGCCGACCAGCCGGCCTCGCCCCGCACCAGGGTGTTGGCGGCCCCGACGGCCACCGCCTCCTCGCCCGCGACATCGGCCAGCGCGAGCGCCTCCTCTTTGCCGGGCATCGTCACCGAGAGCCCGACCCAGTCCGGCCCCAGGCCGGCGACGTGCCGCGCGAGCCCACCGGAGCCGACCTCGGCCCGGTCGTAGGACCAGCCGCGGAGCCCGAGCTCGGCATACGCGGCCCGGTGCAGCACCGGGGACAACGAGTGGGCGACGGGTGAGCCCACGACGCCGGCGCGCCTCAGCACTGGTCCGGGTTGTCCTCGCACCACTGGAGGAACTCATCCTGGTTGACGAGGTGCTCGTCGTAGGTCTCGGCGAACTTCGTCTCACCGGTCGAGGGGTTGACGGTGACGAAGTAGACCCAGTCGCCGGGCTCGGGCTCGGAGGCGGCGCGCAGCGCGTCCTCGCCGGGCGAGTTGATCGGCCCCGGAGGCAGACCCGGGTGGCGGTAGGTGTTGTAGGGGCTGTCGTCCGCGCGCTGCTCCTCGGTGGTCCCGGCGCGCCCGCGCTCCTGGAAGATGAAGTGGATGGTGGAGTCCATCTGCAGGAAGCCGTCGGTCTCGGAGTTGCCCTCGATGCGGTTCTCCATGACCCGGGCGATCTTGGGCAGGTCCTCGGCGAACTGCCCCTCGCCCTGCACGATGCTCGCCTTGATGACGACCTCGCGCAGGTCCTCCTCCGGTATGCCGATGTCGGAGTAGACCTGCTGCCCCTGGTCGATCATCGTCTGCAGCTGCTCCTGCGGCGTGCTGTCCGGTCCGAACTCGTAGGTGCTGGGGTAGAGGAAGCCCTCGAGCTCGCCCTCCGCGGCGGCGGGCAGGTCCAGGTCCGCCGGGTCGACGGACTCGTAGTCGGCCACCTCGTGGTCGGTGCCCTCGGCCAGCAGCTCGAAGGTCTCGGCGACCCAGAGACCCTCGCGGATCGTCACGCCGTTGCGCTCGCGGAACGCAGGGTCGAGCAGCCGTGCCAGCGCCGCCTCCGAGCTCATCTCGTTGGCCATGCGGTAGGTCCCAGGCTGGATCGCCGCGGCGTCCGGCTCGGCCTGCAGGGCGGTGGAGAACGCGGAGACCGAGCCCACGACCCCCTCGTCGGTGAGGATCTGGGCGATCTGCCCACCAGCCGCGCCCTGCGGGATCTCGACCATCACCTCGCCGCTGCCCTCGCCCTCGTAGTCCGTGGTGTCGATGGACTCGCCCGCGGACAGGTCGGGCAGCATCGAGCGCAGGGACCCGAAGGAGTAGACCGCCGCCACCACCACGACCACGGCCGCGAGGGCGAGCGCCAGACCCTTGAGCACCGGGTTGCGGCGCCGACGGCGTGGCCGGGACATCAGCTCCTCGTGCTCCTCGGGCGAGAGCACGTGGTCGGCGAGGGACTCGTCGTGGTGCCGAGCGCCGCGCAACCCGAGCACGTCGTCGCCGAAGGGCGCCGCGTCGTGCTCGTCGGCCCAACCCGCGCCGAGGTGCTCGTCGCCGGGTTCGTCGTGCGCGTCGCGCCCGCCGGGCGGCTGGCTCATGTGGCGTCCTTCGCGTCAGGGTCGCGAGACCGTCGGCCCCGTGGCTTCCTCGCCTTCAGGGACGAGCCGACGGGGCGGCCGGCTCGGCGAGCGTCCAGGGCTCCCTGGAGGATAAGCACCGCGGCCGCCTGATCGACGACGCCACGCTGGTCACGGCCCCGGACGCCGCTGCTGTGCAGCGCCCGGTGCGCGTCGACCGTGGTCAGACGCTCGTCCCACAGGCGGACCGGCACCTCCAGGCGCCGTTGCAGCCGCTCAGCGTACTCCCGCGCCCGGGCGGCGGCCACCCGCTCCTGGCCGTCGAGGGACCGCGGGAGCCCGACGACGACCGTCACGGCAGCCCGCTCGTGGACCTCGTCCGCGACGCGGTCCAGGTCGGTGCTTCCCTCGTGGTCCCGCCGCAGCGTGTCGACGGGGTGGGCGAGCAGCCCGAGCGCGTCGGAGGCGGCCAGGCCCACCCGGGCCTCGCCGACGTCGATCCCCAGCAAGACGCCGGCCGGCCCCTCCGGCGACGCCCCGTGCGGATCGCTCACCCGCGCAACGCGTCCTCGACCGCGCGGAGCGCGGTGCCGGTGGCGGCAGCGTCCTGGCCGCCACCCTGCGCGAGGTCGTCCTTGCCGCCACCGCCGCCCCCGAGCGCACCGGCACCGACCTTGACCAGCGCGCCGGCCGTGGTGCCGCGCTCCCGCGCCGCCTCGTTGGTGGCGATGACCACGACCGGGCGGCCCGACTGGACGCCGGTGAGGGCCACGACCGAGGGCCGGTCCTGACCCAACCGGGTCCGCAGGTCGGTGACGAGGCGGCGCAGGTCGTCCGCGCCGACGCCCTCACCCAGGTCGTGCCCCAGGAAGGTGGTGCCGTCGACGTCGCGCGCCTGGTCCACGAGCCCGGCCGCCGAGGACAGCACCTGGGAGGCCCTGGCCTGGGCGATCTCCTTCTCCGCGTCCTTGAGCCGCGACACCAGCTGGGCGACCCGGTCGGAGAGCTCGTCCGGACGCACCTTGAGGGTGTCGGTGAGCTGGTTGACGATGATGTTCTCCCGCGCCAGCTGGGTGTAGGCGTCCGCGCCGACGAGGGCCTCCACGCGACGGATGCCGGACCCGATCGAGGACTCGCCCATGATCTTGACCAGGGACAGCTGGGCGCTGCCAGGGACGTGGGTGCCGCCGCACAGCTCCAGGCTCCACGGGCCGCCCACGGAGACGACGCGCACGAGGTCGGGGTAGCGCTCCCCGAAGAGCGCCATCGCGCCCATCTCCCGGGCCTCGGTGAAGCTCATCTCGGCAGCACTAACCTGCAGGTCCTCCATGAGGCGCTCGTTGATCCGCGCCTCGACCGCGGCCAGCTCGGCGGCGTCCAGCCCCCGGGTCGAGCGGAAGTCGAAGCGCAGCCGGCCCGGCGCGTTCTCCGAGCCGGCCTGCGTGGCGTTGTCGCCGAGCGTCTCGCGCAGCACCTTGTGCACGATGTGCGTGGCCGTGTGCGCGCGCGACACCGAGGCGCGGCGCACGACGTCGATCTCGCTGTGCGCACCCTCGCCCACCGCGACCTCGCCCTCGACGAGGCGACCCCGGTGCACGACGAGCCCGGGCACCGGGCGCTGCACGTCGGTGACCTCGAAGAGTCCGCCGCCGCCGAGCCGGATGGTGCCGTGGTCGGCCAGCTGACCGCCGGCCTCGGCGTAGAAGGGGGTGCTGCCGAGCACGATCTCCAGCTCGGCACCGTGCTCGGCCGCGTCACCCCCGACCCGGGTCCGCTCGACCTCCTGCCCACCGGCGAGGAGCCCGAGCACGCGGTCCTCGCCCGCCATCTGCTCGTAGCCGGTGAACTCGGTCGCCGCGCCCAGCCGGTCGGCCAGCCCGCGGTATGCGCCCGCTCCGCCCCTGCCGGTCTTCTTCGCCTTGGCGTCGGCCTTGGCCCGCTCCCGCTGCTCGGTCATGAGCGTGCGGAAGCCGTCCTCGTCGACGCTCAGCCCCTGCTCGGAGGCCATCTCCAGGGTGAGGTCGATGGGGAAGCCGTAGGTGTCGTGCAGCGCGAACGCTCGGAGCCGGCGAGCCGGGTCGAGCCCGCCTCCTTCGCCCGGGCGACCGCACCGTCGAGGATGCTCGTGCCGCTGGCGAGGGTGCGGCGGAAGGCCTCCTCCTCGGCATACGCGACCTCGCTGATCCGACCCCACTGCTCCTCGAGCTCGGGGTAGGACGCCTTCATGACGTCCTTGCTCACCGGCAGCAGGTGCGGCAGCGCGGGCTCCTCGACCCCGAGCAGCCGCATCGAGCGCACCGCGCGGCGCAGCAGGCGGCGCAGGACGTACCCCCGGCCCTCGTTGCCCGGCACCACGCCGTCGCCCATGAGCATGAGCCCGGAGCGCACGTGGTCGGCGACGACGCGGAAGCGCACGTCGTCCTCGTGGTCCTCGCCGTAGGTCCGGCCGGCGAGCTCCTCGGCGCGCTCGATGACCGGGTAGACCTCGTCGATCTCGTAGAGGTTGTCCACGCCCTGCAGCAGGTAGGCGACCCGCTCCAGGCCCATCCCGGTGTCGATGTTCTTGCTCGGCAGCTCTCCGGCGACGTCGAAGTCGGTCTTGGAGCGCACCTCGGTGAGCTCCTCCTGCATGAAGACGAGGTTCCAGATCTCCAGGAAACGGTCCTCGTCGACGACCGGGCCGCCGTCAGGCCCGAACTCCGGGCCGCGGTCGACGTAGATCTCGCTGCACGGGCCGCCCGGCCCGGGGACGCCGGTGTGCCAGTAGTTGTCCTCCAGCCCCCGCTCCTGGATCCGCTCCGGCGGCAGGCCGGCGACGCGCTCCCAGAGCTCGCGCGCCTCGTCGTCACCCCTGAGCACGGTGACCCAGATGGACTCGGGGTCGAAGCCCAGGCAGCCCTCGTGCTGCGACCCGGTGACGAACTCCCAGGCGTAGGAGATCGCCCCCTCCTTGAAGTAGTCGCCGAAGGAGAAGTTGCCGTTCATCTGGAAGAACGTGCCGTGCCGGGTGGTCTTGCCGACCTCCTCGATGTCGAGGGTGCGCACGCACTTCTGCACGCTCGTCGCACGGTCCCACGGCGGGGTCTGCTGACCGGTGAGGTAGGGGATGAAGGGGACCATCCCGGCGACCGTGAACAGCAGCGTCGGGTCCTGGCTGACCAACGAGGCGCTGGGCACCACCGCGTGGCCCTTGCTCTCGAAGAACGACAGCCAGCGGCGGCGGATCTCGGCGGTTTCCATGGTCTCCTCACGAGGCGGATCGGGACTGATCCACTCTAGATCACCGGCGCCACCCGGTATGCCCTCACTCCCCGCCGCGGAGGCGCCCGCGGATGACCCGGCGCAGCTCGGCCCAGCGCGGGCCCAGGCGCTCCTCCCAGCCCCGGTTGGTGGGCCGGTAGTAGTCGGCGTCGGCCGCAGCGAGGTCATCGGGGAGGAACTGCTGCTCCCCCACCCCGGCGGGCTCGTCGTGGGTGTAGCGGTAGCCCTCGCCGTGACCGAGCCGCGTGGCCCCGGCATACCCCGTGCCCCGCAGATGCGGCGGGACCGGGCCGCCCTTGCCGGCCCGGACGTCGGCGATCGCGGCGTTGACCGCGGCGTAGGCGGCGTTGGACTTCGGCGCCACGGCGTTGTGCACGACCGCCTGCGCGAGGATGATCCGGGCCTCCGGCATACCGATCTGGGCGACGGCGTGCAGCGCGGCGACCGCGGTCTGCAGCGCCGTCGGGTCGGCCATGCCGACGTCCTCGCTGGCCGCGATGACGATGCGGCGGGCGATGAACCGGGGGTCCTCGCCGGCCTCCAGCTGGCGGGCGAGGTAGTGCAGCGCCGCGTCGACGTCGGAGCCGCGCATCGACTTGATGAAGGCGCTGGCGACGTCGTAGTGCTGGTCGCCGGCCCGGTCGTAGCGCACCGCGGCCTGGGCCATCGCCTGCTCGACCTGGGCGAGCGTGATCTCGGTGACCTCGTCCTCGCGCCCGGCGGCCCGCTCGTCCGCGGCGACCCCGGCGGCCGCCTCCAGCGTGGTCAGCGCCCGGCGGGCGTCGCCGCCGGCCATCCGGACCACGTGCTCGGTCGCCTCCTCGCCCAGGGTGTGCGCCCCGGCCAGGCCGCGCTCGTCGGTCAGCGCGCGGGCGACGACGCCGCGCACGTCGTCGTCGTCGAGCGAGGTCAGGGTGACGAGCACCGAGCGGGACAGCAGCGGGGCGATGATCGAGAAGGACGGGTTCTCCGTGGTGGCGGCGACGAGGATGACGGTGCGGTTCTCCACACCGGGCAGCAGCGCGTCCTGCTGGGCCTTGGTGAAGCGGTGGATCTCGTCGAGGAAGAGGACCGTCTGCCGGCCGTGCAGCGAGCGCTCGCGGACCGCCTGGTCCATGACGGCGCGGACGTCCTTGACCCCGGCGGTCACCGCCGAGAGCTCGACGAAGGTGCGGTCGGCGGCGTGCGCGACGAGATGCGCCAAGGTGGTCTTGCCCGTCCCCGGTGGGCCCCACAGGATCGCCGAGAGCGGCCCGGCCGCTCCCCCACCACCCTCGATGAGCCGCCGCAGCGGTGAACCGGGCCGCAGCGCCTCCCGCTGACCGACGACCTCCTCCAGCGTGCGAGGCCGCATCCGCACCGCGAGCGGGGCGAGGAGCGCCCCGCCGGCGTCCCCGGCCGCGGCCCCTGCGGTCGCGTCGCTCTGGGCGGAGGTGAACAGGTCGGACACGGATGTCAGGCTAACGCCGTGGACCGACTGACCCGGCACGCCGACCTGCTGGCGCTCTCCGGAGGCGACCCGTGGGTGCGCTGGGCGTTGCCGGACCCGCTCCTGGGTGAGGTGTGGGTGCACGAGGACGTGGCGCTGGTGCAGCGGCTCGGCGAGCGGCCCGGCTTCTGGGTCGCGCCGCTGTCCTCGGGTATGCCTGATGCCGATGCCGACCCTCGGGAGGGCTCCCGGGTCCGGGGCGCCCTGACCCAGCTGCGCGACGGGGGTCACCTGCGGCGGCTGGCCGCACGGGCGGTGTCGGTGCCGCAGGAGCACGCGGCCGTGGCGCACGAGGTGCTGGACCTCGGCGGCGGGGGCGACTGGGAGTGGATGTGGACGCAGGAGCCACCCGAGGTCGACGTCCGCGAGCACGACGTCATACCCCTGGACGACGCGGCTGACGCGGCCGAGCTGGAGTCGTTCACGCGTGCCCACAACCCGCGGGTCTGGACCGAGATCGGCACCGGGCGCGTGCACCGGTGGGTCGGGCTGCGCGACCGCTCTGGGGCGCTGGTGGCGATCGGCGGGGCGGAGCGCGAGGCCACGGGCATACCCCACCTCGCCGGGATCGTCACCGCCACCGACCGTCGCGGCGCCGGGCTCGCGCGGGTCGTCAGCGCCGCGCTGACGCGGTGGGCGGTGGCCGAGCACGGCGTCTGCACGCTCGGCGTCTTCAGCGACAACGACGCCGCCCGGCGGCTGTATGCGCGGCTCGGCTATCGCACCGCCCGCGCCTGGCACTCACGCATGCTCGCCCGGAGCGACTGACCCAGGACGCCCAGTGGCCCACTCCGGTGACCCGAGAGGCCGCTGACGTGCCCCGGAGTGGGCCACTCGACATTTGGGCCTGGAGACCTCGCCCTGCTCAGGGGTGCCTGACGCCCACGACGCGGGTGACGATCGGGTCGACGGACTCCTCGGCGGTGATGCGCTCCTCCTCGACGAAAGGCAGCGGCTGCCAGCCGTGGTGCCATCCGGCCATCGCCTCGACCCCGAACTCCCTGGCCTGCGGCCTGGTCGCGTGCCGGCGCACCGTCTCCTCGAAGGTGAGGTCGAAGGCGAAGAACCGGGCGTTCCCGGCGAGCGTGGCCGACCGCTGGAGCATCGGCCCGTAGGTCGTGGCATCGAGAATGCCGTCGAGCACGACGTGGTGCCCGCGGTGGAGGCAATGACGGGCGGCGACCTCGGGCATCTCGTCGCGCTCCGTGCCCTCACCGGTCCGCTCGCGATAGACGACCCGCCGGACGTGGTCCTGCTGGAGGATCGCCGTCGGGGGCGGTGCGAGTAGCTCCTGGAGCCGACGCGCCACCGTGCTCTTCCCTGACCCGGAGTTGCCGCGGACCACGATGAGCATGATCGCCACCGTCACGACGACGGGTCGGCCCCTTCCCTTGACAATCGTACTTGTGTTCGATACCTTGAGGGTAGGAAACAGAGACCGCCGGAGGGGGTGGGGGACGTGGATGGCAGCCCGAGCAGCCAGGTGGAGCCGGCGAGGGTGGACGAGATCCGGGCGCTCACCGGGCGCCTCGCCATGGCACGGCCGGACTGCGGCGACGCGGAGCGACTGGAGCTCGTGCGGGCGCTGGAGGACCTCACCCGGTCCGCTGCCGCCGCGCACGCCGTGCTGAGCGACGAGTTCGACCGCTCGCAGCGAGCCCGGCAGGAGGCGGAGGGCGTCCCGGCTGCCCGCGTCGGCACCGGCGTGGCCGACGACCTGGCTCTCGCTGGCAAGGTGTCCCCCGCACACTCCTCGAACCGGCTCGCCTGCTCGCGCGCCCTCACCCGGGAGATGCCGCGGACCCTGGCCGCCCTGCGCGAGGGGGTCATCGACGCGCACCAGGCCGAGGTCGTCACGCGCGCCACCGCCTGCCTCTCCGTCGAGGACCGCTCCCTCGTCGACGAGCGCCTGGCCGGTCGACTCCGCGGGCTGTCCACCAAGCAGCTCCGCGACGCCGTGACCGCCCTGGTCTACGACCTCGACCCGCAGGCCCACGTGCGTCGCGCCGCCCGGGCCGCGGAGGACGCCTACGTCGCGATGCGTCCGGCGCCGGACGTCATGTGCGTCATCTCCGCGATGCTCCCCGCCGCGCAGGGGGTGGCCGTGCATGCCGCGCTCAAGAAGCACGCGGAGGGCCTGCGAGCCTCCGGCGATCCTCGCAGCCAGGGCAAGATCATGGCTGACACCCTCTATGCCAACGTCACCGGGCGCGACCCCGTCGCCCTGCCGGACATCGACCTCGGCCTCGTCATGACGGATGCCTCACTGATGGCGGGCGACACCGTCGCGGCCTTCCTCGACGGCTACGGGCCCGTCCCGGCGCAGAGCGCCCGGGACCTGATGACGCCTCGCCGCGCTGTCGACACCGGAGAGCTGGCCTCGACAGCGGATCCCGCCCACGGGGGACCGAGCTCTTCGGCAGAGGCGGAGCCCCAGACGCCAGCCGCCCGTGAGACCAGCTCTGCGGACCGGGCCGGCACCGGGGGCAGCGGAGGCACTGCCGAGTGCCCTGCGGGGGCGCGGTGTGTCCGCTGGGCCTGCGGCCTGTCGCACGGTCCGGCGGTGCCGCCTCGCCCAGCGACAGGATCAGCCACCGGCGCCTGGCCCGCCCCAGATCCGGACGACCTCCACGAGGCGCGCGTCTTCGTCCGGCGGCTGTACGCCGACCCGGTCACCGGCGAGGTCTTCGCCCGCGACTCACGCCGACGCTTCTTCAGCGCCGCCCAGCGCGCTCTGGTGGTCAGCCGCGACCGCTACTGCCGGACCCCGTGGTGCGGGGCTCCGATCCGGCACATCGACCACCGGGTCCGGCACCGTGACGGCGGGCGCACCAGCCCGGGCAACGCCCAAGGACTGTGCCAGCGCTGCAACCAGGGCCGAGAACGCCCCCGGCAGACCGCCGTGCCGCCCTCGCTCTACCTGCGGGCAAGCGCGGTCCTGCCCGGAGCGCGAGACGTCGGCTGCCCGCCGACCAGGGGTCCCGCTCGGACCGCTGACACCTGCGAGACGGCGCTCGCCCCTGCAGCCGACAGACCGCCGGTCGGGCTCGGTCCTCCCGTGGTGCGACAACCCGGCGCCGGCACAGGAGCCGCCTGACTCCCGCATCGACCTCCCCGGTCACTCACGTAGACCGTGCCGGGGAGGCCGATGCGGGTGAAGAGCGCGCGACCGCGACCGCCGCCAGAACCACGGAGGAGGCCGATGCCCGTTCGAATGCGCTACTGCGTGGCGTCGGCGGTCGCCGAGGCCTGCGCGTCCGACCCCGCCTCGGCCTTCGGCTCGGGACGGGCGTCCACGCCCGCCTCCTTGCGCTGCTCGGGCGTGATCGGGGCGGGGGCCGCGGTCAGCGGGTCGAAGCCGCCGCCGGACTTGGGGAAGGCGATGACGTCGCGGATCGAGTCGGTGCCGGCCAGCAGCGCCACGATCCGGTCCCAGCCGAAGGCGATGCCACCGTGCGGGGGGGCGCCGTACTTGAACGCCTCGAGCAGGAAGCCGAACTTCTCCTCCGCCTGCTCGGCCGAGAGCCCCATGATCGAGAAGACTCGCTCCTGCACGTCCCGCCGGTGGATACGGATCGACCCGCCACCGATCTCGTTGCCGTTGCACACGAGGTCGTAGGCGTAGGCCAGCGCGGACCCGGGGTCGGACTCCAGCCTGTCGAGGAACTCCGCCTTGGGCGAGGTGAAGGCGTGGTGCACCGCCGTCCAGGCGCCACCACCGACGGCCACGTCACCCGCGGCCACGGCCTCGGAGGCGGGCTCGAAGAGCGGCGCGTCGACCACCCACAGGAAGCTCCAGGCGCTCTCGTCGATGAGGTCGCACCGCTGCGCGATCTCCTGCCGCGCCGCCCCGAGCAGCGCCCGCGACGACTTCGTGCCCCCGGCGGCGAAGAAGACGCAGTCGCCCGGACGCGCGCCGACGTACGCCGCCAGCCCGTCGCGCTCGGCGTCGGAGAGGTTCTTGGCGACGGGTCCGCCCAACGAGCCGTCCTCGCCGACGGTGACGTAGGCCAGGCCCTTGGCGCCGCGCTGCTTGGCCCACTCCTGCCAGGCGTCGAACTGACGCCGCGGCTGGCTGCCGCCGCCGGGCATGACGACGGCGCGACGTAGTCGGCCTGGAACACCCGGAACGAGGTGTCCGCGAAGTAGTCGGTGCACTCGGTGAGCTCCACCTCGAAGCGCAGGTCCGGCTTGTCCGAGCCGTAGCGGCGCATGGCCTCGGCATACGTCATCCGCGGGAAGGGCGTGCTCAGCTCGACCCCGATGGTGCGCCACACGGCGGCGGCGATCGCCTCGCCGAGCTCGATGACGTCGTCCTGCTCGACGAAGCTCATCTCGACGTCGAGCTGGGTGAACTCCGGCTGGCGGTCGGCGCGGAAGTCCTCGTCGCGGTAGCACCGCGCGATCTGGTAGTAGCGCTCCATCCCGGCGACCATGAGCAGCTGCTTGAACAGCTGCGGGCTCTGCGGGAGCGCATACCAGCTGCCCGGCTGCAGCCGCGCGGGCACGAGGAAGTCGCGCGCGCCCTCGGGGGTGGACCGGGTGAGCGTCGGGGTCTCGACCTCGACGAAGTCCCGCTCGGCGAGCAGGCTGCGGGCGGCGGCGTTGACCTTCGACCTCAACCTGAGGTTCTGCCCGGCGGCCCCTGCTCCCGGACGGCGCAGGTCGAGGTAGCGGTGGCGCAGCCGCGCCTCCTCGCCCACGCTGACCCGCTCGTCGATCTGGAAGGGCAGCGGGGCGGCCTCGCTCAGCACCTCGATCTCGCTGGCGACGACGTCCACTCCCCCGGTGGCGAGCTCGGGGTTGACGTCCTTGTCGGCCCGGGCGGTGACCTCACCGGTGACCTGGACGCAGTACTCGCTGCGCAGGTCGTGGGCGGTGCCGGTCAGCACCTCGTCGCGGGCCACGACCTGGACGACGCCGCTGGCGTCGCGCAGGTCGATGAAGGCGACGCCGCCGTGGTCGCGTCGTCGGGCGACCCAGCCGGTGAGGGTCACGGTGGTGCCGACGTGCTCGGGCCGCAGGGTGCCGGCCTCGTGGGTGCGAAGCATGATCTCTCTCCTCTCGGCGCGGACCGCCGGAGCAGGAGGGGGAGACCACCGCCCGGCGATGCCGCTGTGGGCAGCCCGGGAGGTGTGGGCGGGGGCCAGGTCGCGGTGCCACCACACCTTCGCCGCACGGGGGACCCGCGTGGCGTCTCTCGTCGGTGTCGCCGGACGCGCGGCGCCGCGGATGGTCCCGCGCGACCGGCACAGGTATACCGTCCGCGCGCGGCCGGCGGGTCGTCACGCCGCCCCGGGCACGGGAGCAAGTCTACGGCCGCGCCGACCGACATCGCGACGGGATCCAGCGGCACCGCCATAGCTCGACAGGACGCCCGCACCCTGTCGTGACACAGTGACGGGATGTCGAGGGACGCCCGTGAGGTCGCGGAGGACGCCGAGTCGCGCATCACCCCTGCGGGGTCCGGTGGTCGCCGTCGCCTGCCTCTGAGGCCGTTGCTGAGCCTCGTCGTCGTCGGGCTCTGGTCCGCGATGGTCATCGCGAGCCTCGCGGGCGGCTGGCAGCTCGTCGGTCAGTCCTCGGCGGTCCGGGACGTCGCCGACGGTCGGATCACCAGCTACGCCCTCGTGGAGTCGAGGCCGGACATCTCCGGCACGGGAGGGTGGTGGACAGACCCGCGGTCCGAACTCGTCGATGCCAACGGTTCCCAGGACAGCGATGTCGAGCTGATCTACACGCTCGCCGATGGACGGCCACGCATCGCCGTCCCTGGTCACGTGGATCCCAGCCTCACGATGCGGGGCACCTGGTCGGAGCAGGAGCTGGCCTGGATCCAGCAGGAGTTCGTCGAGAGCCAGATCCCCGCAGGCACCGTGAACCTCGACCTCGGCCGGACGGAACGGGTTCACACCGTTCTCTCTCTCGTGCTGGCCGGCGGCATGCTGGCACTCGTGGTGGCGGGGCCTGTCCCCCGGCACGGGAACCGCTGGTTCTGGTTCTGGCTGATCGGCCTGCCGGGCGGGCTCGGGGTGGTGGCGTATGCCATCTGGGAACTCGGCGGGTGGCGCGACCACCGCGCCCCGCCACCGGAGCGTCGCTCGGGCGGCGGCTACGGGTTTCTTCTCCTCCTGCTCTGGGGGATGCTCGGCGTCATCGGCTGGCAGCTGCTGACCGGGCTGCTCGGCGCCACCGTCATACCCCTCTGAGCACCACGTCGGTGTGCTCGCCCGCCGCGGCCGGCTCAGCCCCGCTCGAGCCGGCGCGCGAGTGCCAGCACGGACAGCATGAGCGGCCCGTTGTGGACCTGGCCGCCGAGCACCGCGCGCACCGCGTCGGCGAGGGTGACCCAGCCGCTGGGCATACCGGCCTCCTCACCCTCGCGGGCGTGCCGCTCCCCCACCGGCACGTCCGACAGGCCGGTGGCGACGAAGGTGTGGATCGTCTCGTCGAGCCCGCCCGGTGACGGCGTGAAGGACACCAACGGCTCCCAATGGTCGGCGCGCAGGTCCGCCTCCTCGGCGAGCTCACGCCGCGCTGCCTCCTCCGGCGGCTCGCCCTCGACGTCGAGCAGCCCGGCGGGGATCTCCCAGTCCTCAATGCCGATCGGGTGGCGGTACTGGCGGATGACGAAGATCTCCGGCGCGCCCCGGTCCTCGCGCACGGCCAGGACGGCCACGGCGCCGGTGTGGTGGACGTACTCCCGCGTCGCGGGGCCGTCGTCCAGCTCGACCTCGTCGCGGTGGACGTTCCAGACGGCGCCTCTCATGGCGATCTCTGAGCGACGCACCGCACGCCGGCCCGGCCGGTCGCGCAGCTCGTCCGGGCCGAGCCGCGGCGCGTCGAGCGTCATGCGCCCGGCAGCTCGTGCTGGTGCTGCCGACCCTCGACCTCGACGAGCCGCTGGCTGCGCTGCGCCTCGAGCGCTGCGGCCACGAGCCCGGCGAAGAGCGGGTGCGCGTGGTCGGGCCGCGACTTGAACTCCGGGTGCGCCTGGGTCGCGACGTAGTAGGGGTGCGTCTCGCGGTCCAGCTCGACGAACTCGACGAGGGTGCCGTCCGGGGACAGCCCGCTGAAGACCAGGCCCGCCGCGGCGAGCTGCTCGCGATAGCCGTTGTTGACCTCATAACGGTGCCGGTGCCGCTCGGTCACCTCGACCTGCCCGTAGGCCTCGGCCACGACCGAGCCCTCGGTGAGCACCGCGGGGTAGGACCCCAGACGCATCGTGCCGCCCAGGTCACCAGCCCCCTCGACGAAGGACTTCTGCTCCTCCATCGTGGCGATCACCGGCGCCGGGCTGTCCGGGTCGAACTCGGTGGAGCTGGCGCCCTCGATCCCGGCGACGTGCCGGGCGTGCTCGATGACCATCGCCTGCAGCCCCAGGCAGATGCCCAGCGTCGGCACCTGCCGCTCCCGCGCCCACCGCAACGCCCCGATCTTGCCCTCGATGCCGCGGACCCCGAAGCCGCCCGGCACGAGGATCGCGTCGACCCCGCCGAGCGCCTTGGCAGCCCCGGCCTCGGTGCGGCACTCGTCCGAGGCCACCCACCGGATGTCCACCTTCGCGTCGTGCCGGAAGCCGCCGGCCCGCATGGCCTCGGTGACCGAGAGGTAGGCGTCGGGCAGGTCGACGTACTTGCCGACCAGCGCGATCTCCACCCGGTGCTCCGGCTCGTGCACCCGCTCCAGCAGCGCGTCCCAGGCCGACCAGTCGACGTCCCGGAAGGGCAGGCCCAGGTGACGCACGACATAGGCGTCGAGCATCTCCGAGTGCAGCACCTTGGGGATGTCGTAGATCGACGGGGCGTCGACCGCCGCCGCCACCGCGTCGGAGTCGACGTCGCACATCATCGAGATCTTGCGCTTGATGCCGGCCGGGATCTCCCGGTCGGCGCGCAGCACCAGCGCGTCCGGGGTGATGCCGACCTGGCGCAGGGCGGCGACCGAGTGCTGGGTGGGCTTGGTCTTCAGCTCGCCGCTCGGCGCGAGGTAGGGCACGAGCGAGACGTGCAGGAAGAACACGTTGCCGCGGCCGACGTCGTGCCGCACCTGGCGCGCGGCCTCGAGGAAGGGCAGCGACTCGATGTCGCCGACGGTGCCTCCGACCTCGGTGATGATGATGTCCGGGCGCTCGTCCTCGGGCCGCTCGGCGGCGGCGCGCATCCTCGCCTTGATCTCGTTGGTGATGTGCGGGATGACCTGCACCGTGTCCCCGAGGTAGTCGCCGCGGCGCTCCTTGGCGATGACGTCGTTGTAGATCTGCCCGGTGGTGACGTTGGAGCGGCCCCACAGGTCGGTGTTGAGGAAACGCTCGTAGTGGCCGATGTCGAGGTCGCACTCGGCGCCGTCCTCGGTGACGAAGACCTCGCCGTGCTGGAACGGGTTCATCGTGCCCGGGTCGACGTTGATGTAAGGGTCCAGCTTCTGCATCGTCACCCGCAGCCCCCGGCTGCGGAGCAGGAATCCCAGGCTGGAAGCCGTCAGTCCCTTCCCGAGCGAGGAGGCGACGCCTCCGGTCACAAAGATGTGCTTCGTCGTCGTCTCCGCCACGGGCTTGCAGTCTACGTGACGGCTCCGACGCCAGGCGCAGGGGTGCACCCCCGGCGTGGCGCCGCTCCGGTCGCGCCATCAGTCCGTCGACTGGGCGGTCGGGCCTGTGGCGGGTCACTCCCCCGTCGTGCTCCCCACGACCCGTCGGTATGCCTGCAGCACCGCGGTCAGCGCCTCCTGCTCCGTGGGCAGCCGGGCGGCGCGCTCCCGGGAGCGATCGGTCAGCCTGGTCCGGGCAGCCGGGTCTGCGAGCAGGCTGCCGACCGCGGCGGCGAGCCGGTCGGCGAGCTCGTCGTCGCCGTCCTCCCCCGGGACCAGCAGGCCCGCGCCGTCCAGCAGCGCTGCCGTCCCGCCGACGTCGGTGGCCACGACGGGTGCGCCGGCGGCCAGCGCCTCCTGGAGCACGAGCGGCTGACCCTCCCAGCGAGCCGCGGAGACCACGACGTCGGCGCCGGCCAGCAGCCGGGGCATGTCGTCGCGCCGGCCCAGGAAGCGCACCTCGCCCGGTCCTGCGGCCGCCTCGGCCCGCAGCGCCGTCTCCAGCGGCCCGTCGCCGACGACCACGAGCACCGGCCGAGGTGCCGGAGCCGCAGTATTGGTGACGAGCCGGTGGTGCGCCCGGATCACCGCCTCGACGCGCTTCTGCTCGGCCAGCCGCCCGGCGGTGAGGACGAGCGGGACCGCCTCGGCCAGCCCGAGCTCGGCCCGCAGCGACCCGGCCGCTGCCTGGCGGGTCCGGTCGTCGGCCACTGCCGCCGCGCCGGACGGCACGACCGCCGCGGAGACGGCCCGCGCGCCACGACGACGTGCCCGGTCCGCGAGGTCGTCGGACACGGTGAGCACGAGGTCGGCGCGGTGGCAGACGATCCGCTCCAGGACCTCGTAGACCGCGGCGGCGCCCCGCCCCGGAGGTGGTGCGTTGTGCGAGGTCACGACGAGCGGCGGGTGCGGACGCAGGTGCGGGTGCCGGTCGGGCGCCGTGTGGAGGTGCGGGTGTCGCTCGGGCGCCGAGTGGAGGTTCGGGTGCCGGTGCTGCCCCAGGCCGGCGAGGGCGAGGGCCGCCCCGGCGCGCACGCCGTGGGCATGCGCGACGTCGGCACCGCGCAGGACCCGGCGCAGCGCCCGCTGGGCGGACGGGACCTGGGCCGGCCGCGTCGTGCCGACCTCGACCTCGAGGACCCGCGCCCCCGACCCGCCCATGTCGAAGGCCTCAGCGACGGACGCCGGGCAGGCCACGACCACGTCGTGCCCCTCGGTGACGAGTCCGTCGGCGAGCTGGCGCACGTGGCGGCCGACGCCGCCGGCGACGAGCGAGGTCGCGAACAGGATGCGCACGTCACCCACCCGCCCGGGAGCCGGCGCGCCGCGCCAGGACACCGTCGCGCACGAGGGCCCAGGTCTCCCGATCGAGCAGCGCCACCGCCACGGCCACGCCCGCCATCGCCAGCACGCCTCGCACCGTTCCCCACGCCAGCGCGTCCCCCATCGTCAAGGTCTGCACCGGGAGCAGCTCGGCCAGCACCACCCCCAGGACCGCCCCCGCGAGCGCCACGGCGCTCGTGCGCGCCAGCCCGGCGAGGGCCGGTCTCCCCCAGGCGCGGCGGGTGAGCACCAGCAGCGCGGCGCCGGACACCAGCATCCCGGCCGACGACGCCAGCGCCAGCAGCAGCAGGACCTCGCCGACACCCCCAGCGGCGGCCGGCCCGGCGAGCGCGATCCCTCCGGCGGCGGCCGCCAGCCAGCCGCCGCTGGTCCCGGCGGCGGCCCACCACGGCCGGTCGACGGCATACAACGACCGCGTGAGCAGGGCCACGAGGCCGAAGCCGAGCAGGCCAGGGGCCAGGCCTGCCAGCGTGGCGGGCAGCGCCTCCAGGGCCGCACGCCCCGCCCCGTCGGCACCGCGGTCGAGCGCGAGGAAGACCGCACCCACCTCCTCGCGTGCGGCCACCAGCGCCGCGCCGCCGGCGAGCGCGCCCACCACGACGGCCCGCGCGGTGCGCCGCAGCGTGCCGCGCGCCTGCTCGCGGTCTCCCGCCAGGCGGGGGAAGGCCGCGGTGGCCAGCGGCACGACGAGCACCGCGTAGGGCAGGAGGTAGACGGTCTGGGCATACGTCCACACCGGGACGGCCCCGACCCCGACGCTGTTGCCGACCACGAGCACGACGACGGTGAAGACCTGCTGCGCCCCGACGGTGAGCAGCCCGGCGACTGCCAGCGAGCCGGCGACCCGTCCCGAGCCCGCCGGGAAGCGCAGCGTCGGTCGCCACCGGACCCCGAGCCGGGAGGCGGGCAGGAGCAGCGGCAGGCTCAGCGCCGCGACTCCGAGCGTGGTGCCCAGGGCCAGGAGCACCAGACCGTCGCGCGGCAGCTCGGTGAGCGGCATCTGGGCCTCGTAGCGGGCACCGAAGACGAGGTAGGTGGCGATGACCACCGCGCTCGACACCAGCGGGGCCTGGGCGGCCGCGAAGAAGCGTCGGTGCGCCTGCAGCACGCCGGTGAGCACGATGCCGAGGCCGTAGAGGAGGACCTGCGGCGCGAAGAGCAGGAGCATCAGCCGGCCGGCAGCCCGTGCCTCCTCGGCGGAGCACGCCGCTGCCCCACCCGGGGCGTCCAGCAGGGCACCGGCGAGCGGCCCCGCGGCCAGGGCCACCAGCAGCGCCACCGGCAGCAGGACCACGACGGTCCAGCCCAGCAGCGCCGAGGCCGTCCGGTCGGCCAGGTCCTCCTCACCGCGGTCCAGGTGCCGGGCCACCAGCGGCACGGCCACGGCGGCGAGCGCCCCGCCGGCCGCGATCTCGAAGAGGACGTTGGGGATCTGGTTGACGGTCGTGTAGACCTGGCCGACGCAGGTGCTGCCGACGCTGCTGGAGAAGGCGAACCAGCGGGCCACCCCCACCACCCGGGAGAGCAGCGTGACCACCGCGACGAGCCCGGCCGCGGCGACGAGACCCTGCCCGCCGAGCCGGGTGCTCGGGGACGGGCTCACCGACGACCCCAGGCGTCCAGCTCCCGCAGGGCCGGGGTCGCCTCGATGACCCGGGTGAAGCTCACCCGCTCGCTCAGCAGCGTCAGGCCGGCCACGCCGGCCAGGCACGCCCACCGACCACCGGGAGGCAGAGCCTGTGCCGCCGCCGCGCCGAGCGCCGCCCCGAGGGCGTTGGCCCCGGTGTCACCGAGCATGGTGCGGGCACGCAGGTCGTCGGGCAGCAGCGTCGCCGTGGCTCCGAGCACCGCGGCGGCAGGCGGTCGGCGGGCCAGCGGGACGGCGGCGAGCACTCCGACCTTGAGCGCCCGCCCCGGACGCAGGTCGAAGAGGTTGGCGAGGTTCGCGGCACCGGCGACGAGCCCCGCGGTCGCGACGCCCGCACCCACGCTCCGGCGCGAGGTATGCCGGTCGGTCGCCGCCGCGGCCACCGTCCCGGCGGCACCGAGCACCGCGATCTTCAGGACCCCCGTGGTCACCTCGCCCCGCCGCAGGGCCCCGAGGTGGCCGCGCAGGCCCTTGACGTCCGTCCGCCCGTCCAGGTCGTCCAGGGCCCCGGCGCCCGCGGCGAGTAGGACGGCGGCTGTCACGGGCGGATCGAGGACCACCAGGGGAGCCGCGACCCCGACCGACAGTGCCACCCCCTCGATCAGGGTGACCTCGTCCCCGCGGTGGTTGCGCCGCAGCCATCGGCGGCCGCCGCCGGGGAGCAGACCCCGCTCGTCGGCGCGCACCACGGCGGCGCTGAGCGCGGCGGCTGTCAGGCCGGCGAGAGCGCCCAAGAGCATCGTCCGAGCAGGAGGGGTCACGGGGCGGTCGTGACGGCGGGGTCCTCCGGCGCCGGCACGGGTTCGGTGGCAGGGGGCTCCTGCCCCGCGCCGGGGGCGGACGTGAGCCGGAGCGGCGGCGGTGCGGGGACCGGCGCCTGGGCACCCTCCCCCAGCCCGTAGTGCCCGGACTCCCCCTGCAGCTCCCAGGCGAGGGCGAGCACGGCCGCGGCCCGCCCGCTGGCTCCCTCGAGGTCGTCGACGGTGGACACCTCGTCGCGCAGCGACCCGTCCTCGCGGATCGCGGTGACCAGGCCGTCCTGGCCACCGCCCTGCGCCAGCGCGCCCGACTCGGTCCCGGCCGCGGCGACGGCGAGCGGCAGCTCGAGCGAGGCCAGACCGGACACGAGCTCCTCGCGCAGCTCCAACCGGGGCTCGGCCCCGTCGTCGTCGGGGTCCAGCTCCTGGGCGCTCAGACCGCCGCCCAGCACGAGGACCACCTCCGGGGGACGGCGGTCGGTCACCGGCGCCTGGTCGTCCTGCCAGGTGAGCTCCAGCCAGCCCTCGTCTTCCAGGCGTTCCCCCGCAGCCAGCCAGGCCCCCACCTCGCCCTGCGCGTCGGCACCCGCCAGGGTCGCGGCCAGCACCGTCCCCGGGCCGGCGGCATCCCCGTCGTCGGTCTCCGGCAACGCCAGCCGTGACCCGAGCTCCCCGAGCACCTCGGGGTCGGTGTCGCCGCTCTCGAAGGACGGGTCCACCTCGGCCTGCAGCGCCAGGGTGCCGCCCGCGTTGGTCACCCGGTCCTCGAGCAGGGCGACGTGGTTGCGGTCCACCCCGGGCAGGAGCACCATCGCCACCCGGGTGCCGTTGAGGGTGCCGGCGACACCGCGCGGGCTCAGCAGGTCGACCGCCTCGTCCTTGGCCTCGGCCTGCTGAGACCGCACGTCGAGCTCGCTGCGCAGCTCGGTGCGCTCGGTGCGCAGCTCGGCCACCTCGTCGTCGAGCCGCTCCGAGATCCCCTCGCGCAACGGTCCGGCCCCGAGGACGATCCCGATCGCCAGCGCGATGAAGACGGCGACCAGCGACACCAGGTGGTAACGGAAGTCGACCACGTTCAGAACAACCCCTCGATCCAGGCCCAGACGTCGTCCCATCGTACGGCCAGCACGCCGAGCAGGGCCCGGCCTCCGGGAGTGACCGCGAGGGCCACGAGCAGGGCGAGCAGGCCGGCCAGGACCAGCCAGACCAGGGAGACGGTCGGGACGCGGGAGCGGTAGAGCAGGCTCACCCCCTTGGCGTCGACCAGCTTGCTCCCGACCCGCAGCCGGGTGAGGAAGGTGCTGGCCATCCCCTGCCTGCCCTTGTCCAGGAACTCGACGAGGGTGGCGTGGGTGCCCACGGCGACGATGAGCTCGGCGCCGAGCTCGTCGGCGATGAGCATCGCGATGTCCTCGCTGGTGCCCGGCGAAGGCAGCACCACCGCATCGGTCACCCCGAGGGCCTCCACCCGCTCCAGGCCGGGGGCCCGCCCGTCGCGGTAGGCGTGCACGACGAGCTCGGCCCCGCTCGTGAGCGCGGCGTCGGAGACCGAGTCCATGTCGCCGACGACGAGGTCCGGGCGGTGCCCCATCTCCAGCAGCGCGTCCGCGCCCCCGTCGACCCCGATGAGCACGGGGCGGGCCTCGCGCAGGAAGGGGCGCAACGTCTGGAGGTCCTCCTTGTAGTGGTAGCCGCGCACGACCACCAGGGCATACCGTCCGCTGAAGTCGGTGCGCAGCGGTGGGACGCCGATGCCGTCGAGCAGCAGCTCGCGCTCGGCGCGGACGTACTCCATCGTGTTGTGCGAGAAGGCCTCGATCTGCTCGGACAGGTTGCCCCGCGCCCGCTCCCGGCGCTGCGCGACCTGCTCCCCGGTCAGACGGGTGGCCTCTGCCACGACGACGCCGTCGACCCGGACCTGGTTCCCGACGACGGTGGCGTGCGAGCCCTCGGCGAGAGCCATGACGTCGGGCCCGGCAGCGTCGAGCAGCGGTATGCCGGCGTCCAGCAGGATCTGCGGGCCCATGTTGGGGTAGGCGCCGGTCGTGGACTCCGCGGCGTTGACCACGGCCGCGGGGCGGCAGGCGACGAGCGCGTTGGCGCTCACCTGGTCCAGGTCGGCGTGGTCGATGACGGCGACGTCCCCGGCCTGGAGGCGGGCGGTCAAGCGCTTGGTCCGTGCGTCCACCCGCAGGGTCCCGGACCGCGGCGTGGCCGGGTCGGGGTCCCGGGAGCGGCGGGGGCTCACCGCGCGTCCACGGCGCCGCGCTGTTCGAGCAGCTCGCGGGCGTGCTCCAGTGCGGCTCCGGAGTCCGCGACCCCGCCCAGCATGCGGGCCAGCTCGGCCTCCCGCTCGGCACCGTCCACGACCACGACACCGCTGCGCGTGACCTGCCCGTCGGTGCTCTTGCGCACGACGAGGTGCTGGTCGGCATGGGCGGCCACTTGGCCCAGGTGCGTGACCACCACCACCTGGGCCTGCCGGGCCAGCCGGGCGAGCCGGGCCCCGAGGTCGAGGGCGGCGGCACCACCCACCCCGGCGTCCACCTCGTCGAAGACGAAGGTGGGGGCCGCCCCGGCCCCGCACACCAGCTCCAGGGCCAGCATGACCCGGGACAGCTCACCGCCGGAGGCTGCGCGGGTCACCGAGCGGGGCGGGGCGCCCGGGTTGGCCGCGAGGCGGATCTCGACGGCGTCGAGGCCGTGCCGCCAGGCCCGGACCCGGCGCCCGTCGGGGAGCTTGACGTCGGCAGCCCCGGCCTCGGTCGTGGCCTCGTCCTGACCGTCGCCCCCGACGTCATGGTGAGCGACGTCGACGAGCACCGTCGCCGACCCCATGGCCAGGTGCGACAGCTCCTCGGTGACCGCGGTCCCGACGCGCGCGCCCGTCTCGCGACGCAGCGCGCCGAGCTCGAGGCCGGTCCGCGCGACCTCGGTGCGCAGCTGCTCCCGGCGGGTGCGCAGGTCGGCGAGGTCGTCGTCGGAGACGTCGATGGCCGCCAGCTCCAGGGCCGCCTCGCGTGCGAAGTCGAGCACCTCCTGCGTCGAGGAGCCGTAGCGGCGCAGTAGACCGGTCAGCTCGGCGCGCCGGGCGTGCACGGCGTCGAGCCGGCCGGGATCCACCTCCACCCCGGAGCCGTAGGCGGCCAGGTCCGGGGCCAGGTCGGTGGCGAGGTAGGCCACCTCGCGGACCCGGACCAGGAGGTCGGCGAGCTGCTCGTCGTGCTCGGCCGCCGGGGCGAGGGCGTCGGTGGCAGCGGCCAGCAGCGAGGAGACCGAGGGCACGTCGGCCGCGCCGCTGGCGGGGTCGGCGCCGACGAGCGCCTCGTGCGCCTCCTGGGCGGCGCGGCGCAGGTCCTCGGCATGGGTCAGCCGGTCGGCCTCGCCGCGCAGCGACTCGTCCTCGCCGGGCTGCGGGTCGACCTGCTCGATCTCCTCCAGCGCGCGGCGCAGCGCGCCCACCCGCAGCGAGCGCTCGGTCGAGGTGCGGCTGAGCTCCTGCAGCCGGCGGTGGCTCTCCTGCCACTCCTCCCACGCCTGGGCATACCGCTGACCGGCGGCGGCGAGCGTCGGACCTCCGGCGGCATCCAGGAGCAGCCGGTGCTGGTCGGCGTCGCGCAGCCGCCACTGGTCGGCCTGGCCGTGCACCGCCACCAGGTGCTCACCGACCTCGGTGAGCACCGAGACCGGGGCGCTGCGACCACCGACACTGGCCCGCGACCGCCCCTCGGCCGCGACCGACCGCACCAGGATGAGCCCGTCGGTGGCGTCCCCGCCGGCCTCGACGACCCGCCGGGCCGCCGGGTGGTCCTCGGCCACGTCGACCTCGCCCTCCACGACCGCCCGCGCCGCACCGGCACGGACCATGCCGGCGTCGGCCCGGTCCCCCAGCAGCAGCCCGAGACCGCTCACGACCATCGTCTTGCCGGCGCCGGTCTCACCCGTGATGACGTTGAGACCGGGCGCGAGCTCGAGCTCGGCCTCCTCGATGACCCCCAGCTGCTGGATACGGATGCGACGCACCGTCACGAGCGGCCCCCGTGCTGGCCGCCTGCCGGCCCACGCCACCCGGAGACGGGCAGCGCGAACTTCGCGACCAGCCGGTCGGTGAACGGCTCCGTCCCGAGCCGCGCGAGACGCACCGGGGTCGCCGAGCGCCGCACCTCGATGCGGGCACCGGGGGGCAGCTCGACGGTTCGCCTGCCGTCGCACCACATCACGCCCGTCACGTGGCTGTGCGGCACGACCTCGACCGCCAGGTGCGCCTCCGGGCTGAGCACGACGGGGCGGGCGAACAGGGCGTGCGCGGAGATCGGCACGACCAGCAACGCCTCGACGTCCGGCCACACCACCGGCCCGCCGCCGGAGAAGGCATACGCCGTGGAGCCCGTCGGCGTCGCCATGACGACGCCGTCGCAGCCCCAGGTCGACAGCGGCCGGCCGTCCACCTCCACGGCGAGCTCGAGCATCCGCTCGCGGGACGACTTCTCCACGCTGGCCTCGTTGAGCGCCCAGTTGTGGCAGACGACACGGCCGTCGTGGAGGACGTCGACCTCGAGGGTCATCCGCTCCTCGACGTGGTAGTCGCGCGCCGCGATCCGCTCGATGATCGCGTCGATGTCGTCCTTCTCCGCCTCGGCGAGGAAGCCCACGCGCCCCAGGTTGACCCCGAGCAGCGGCGTGCCCGCCGGTCGGGCGATCTCTGCCCCTCGCAGGATCGTGCCGTCACCGCCGAAGACCACGACGAGCTCGCACCCGGTGGCATCCACGTGCGGCGGCACCGGGCTCTTGAGCGCGACGACCTCGGTGTCGGTGACGACCTGGTGGGTGGGATCGGCCTCGGGGACGGTCTCCACCTCGATGCCGTGCTCCCCGAGCCGCTGCGCGAAGACGCCCGCGAGCTCGGGCATGTCCGAGCGGGTGGGGTGGGTGACCAGCATGATGCGCCGACTCATCCGTCCTCCTGTGCTCGGGTGCGTGCCAGGGCAGCCATCTGCGCGGGCCCGGGTCCGCACCCCATCATGCCTGGTGGAGAGGGGCAGGGCGCGGGGTGGGCGCACCGCCGGAGCCGCCACAGGAACTCCACGTTGCCCGAACCCCCGCGCAGCGGTGAGCGCAGCAGGTCCTGCGGTGCGAGGCCGTGCTGCCGGGCGTCGGCGTCGAGGCGGAGCAGGACCTGCTCGCGCTGCTGCCACGAGCGGACCACACCGCCCCGCCCGAGCGCCTCGGCGCCGACCTCGAACTGCGGCTTCACCAGCAGCACCAGATCCCCCTCCGGTGCCGCGACGTCGGCGAGGACGGGCAGGACCACGGTCAGCGAGATGAAGGACAGGTCGCCGACGACGAGGTCGAAGGGACCACCCAGGCGCGGCCGGTCGACGTCGCGCACGGAGACCCCGGACCGGTCCTCGACCCGCGGGTCGGCCGCGAGGGCGGAGGCCAGCTGGTCGTGCCCCACGTCGAGGGCAACCACCCTGCCGGCGCCGTGCTCGAGGAGGACCTGCGTGAAGCCACCGGTGGAGGCGCCGACGTCCAGGCACCGGCGACCTCCCACCACCAGGTCGGGCCATGAGTCGAGCGCGTGCGCCAGCTTGACCGCGCCGCGTCCGACCCACCCACGCCGGACCCACTCGGCCTCGGTCCCGGTGCCGTCGCCCGCGACCACGATCGCGCTGCCCTCCTGGACCGGGTGGGCCGCCCGCCGGACGAGCTGACCGTCCACCCGGACGAGCCCGTCACGTACGAGCAGCTGCGCCTGGGTGCGGCTCGGCGCCAGGCCACGTGAGACCAGCGCGCGGTCCAGGCGCACGCCCATCGACCGGGGCGTCAACCGGCGTCGGTCCCCGGCGGGGCGGCTGGAGCGGGATCGGTGAGGCGGGCCTGGAGCTCACGGTGGGCCCGTGCGAGGGCCTGCGTCGCGACCTCGTCGTCGGTGCCGTCGAGCGCCTCCTCGAGGCGCCGTAGGGCGGCGTCGACCTCGGCGTCGCCGGTGTCCGGTCGACCCTGCTGGTCCGGGTGCTCGCTCACGAGGTCCTCCAGAGGTCGGTGAGATCCATCATCGTCGCTGCCACACGGTCCGGCCGACAGGCCGGCGGCGCCGCCTCGGCGTCGTCCCGGGTGGAGACCCCGGTGAGCACGAGCGCGCTCTGCAGCCCGGCCGCGACCGCGCCGCCGATGTCGGTCTCCAGCCGGTCGCCCACCATCAACGTCGCAGCGGGCGAGGTCCCGAGACGGGACAGCGCCGTGCGGTATGCCGGGGCATGCGGCTTGCCGACCACCAGCGGCGCCGCCCCCGTCGCGTGCGCCACCGCGGCGATCAGCGACCCGTTGCCCGGAGCCTCGCCGCGCTCGGTGGGGAGCGTCGCGTCGTCGTTGGTGGCGATCCACTCGGCACCGGCGCGGATCGCGTAGGCGGCCTCGGCCAGGTCGATCACGCCGACCTGTGGTCCGTAGCCCTGCACCACGGCCCCGATCTCCGGTGCGCGGCCGGATCCCGCGACGTGCGCCACGTCCTGCGGGGCGAGGGTCTCGAAGCCGACGGCACCCAGGGCGTCGGCGACACCCGGGCCGCCCACGGCCAGGACGCAGCCGCCCTCCAGCAGCTCGGGACGGCGCTCCCGGAGCACCTCGGCGGCGACCTGCGAGGCGGTCATCACGTCCTCGTCCTCGGCGGTGACCCCCAGGTCCCGCAGCTGCGCAGCGACCTGCTGGGGGGTCCGCGAGGCGTTGTTGGTCATGTAGAGGACGCGCGCGCCCGCGGCGCGGGCGTCGGCCAGCGCCTCGACCGCACCCTCGCACGGCTCGTGCGCCCGGTAGACGACCCCGTCGAGGTCGCAGAGCATCCCCTCGATCATGAGCCGGTCGTCCCGCGCGTCGTCGTCGGGCGATCGTCCGCAGCCTGCTCGGACGCACCTGGCTCTGCGGCGGCCGGTGCCGACCCACCCGCACGGGCAGCGTCGGCGGACTCGCCACCGTCACGCCGGCCGGCTGCGTCGACGGCCTCCTCGCCGCCATCGTCGACCTCGTCGTCGCCGAGGTCGACGACCCAGCTCTCCTCCCCCCGCCCGAGCAGCTCGGCGGCGTCGGTCTCACCCAGCGCGTCCACCTCGGCGGCACGGGCATACCACTCCAGCGCCTGCTCCTCACGCCCGTCGGCCTCCAGGGCTGCCGCGTAGGCATAGCGCAACCGCGCCGCCCAGGGCTGCTTCGGGGTGCTTCGCTTCGCGGGCTCCTCCAGCAGCAGCACCGCGGCGGCGTGCTGCCCGAGATCGGCCCGGGCGCCGGCCACGACGATCACCAGCTCCACCTGCTCAGCAGGCCCCAGCTGCGCCGCCTCCGGCGAGGCCGCCAGCTCCAGCGCCCGCTCTGGGCGACCCAGCCCACGCTCGACATCGGCGAGCAGCGGCAGCAGGTGCTGCGACCCGCTCAACCGGCGCGCCGTCCGGAGCTCGGCCAGCGCCTTGGACCACTCACCACGGCGGTAGTGGACCACACCGAGCGCCTCGCGCACGCCCGCGATGCGCCCCGCCCGACGGGCCGCGGCCTCGGCGTGCGCCAGCGCCCGGTCGAGATCTTCGGCGTCGAGCATCCGGCCCACCATGACCAGGTGGCCACCCACGCCCTCGGCGTTCTCCTTGCTCAGCGTCCGCAGCTCCGACAGCAGGCTGCGGTCCAGCCCTCCGGCGTCGGCGTCCTCGGGCAGCGGCGGCTCGGGGACCCGCGGCGGACGGCGGTTGTCGCGTTCGTCCCGTCCGACGTCGTCACGGGAGCCACCCCGGCCACGGACGGGAGCCCCCCAGCCGCGGTCCCTCTCCGAGCCGCCTCGACCCGCACGCCGGCGATCGTCGTTCACGTCCAGTCCTCTCGGTCAGCTGGTGTCCGGACCAGTGTCGCAGGTCTCCGGCGACGTCCGAACATGCGAAAGGGCCCACCTTGGGGGGTGGGCCCTTTCGTTGAATGGTGGTCCGGCGGTGTCCTACTCTCCCACACCGTTCCCAGTGCAGTACCATCGGCGCTGTCAGGCTTAGCTTCCGGGTTCGGAATGTGACCGGGCGTT
>NZ_MKKF01000007.1:0-75030 GCF_001942435.1 Serinicoccus sp. CNJ-927
AACTTCATCCTGCCCACATTGCCCGCTGCACGCAAGCTCCCGGTCAGAGGGCTGGACGGCTCTCCCCCGAGCACCTGGAGGCAAGACCGCCGACCCCCGCGCAACCCGTCAAACAACTTCAGACGCGCGACACTAGTCCACATCGACCGCCCGGGGTCCGCTCGCGACGTCCCGGTCCTGGCAGCCTGGGAGGACGCCCTGGTCGATGTGGTCGCGGCTCGCGACCCCGATCAGTTCGTGATTGGGGCTCAGCGTCAGAACGCTGAGAACAAGGACTTCATCAACTCCTTCCTGGCACGCACCCAACCGGAGGGAAGGCTCCGCCCCGCCGTATCCCGACTGCGCAACACGTGGCTCGTGCATCACATGGTGGCGGGCACACCACTTGGCCCACTGGCTGTTGCTGCCGGCCTGGAGACCTTCCGCACGTTGGAGAAACTTCTCTGCTTCGTCCCGGACCCCGCCCAGGATGAGGTACGCCGCTTGATGCGCAGGTCGCTGTGGAGCGGTGGCTGATCAATGCCCCTGCCCCGCGTGCCGAAGAACGGCCCTGAGGACGACACGTCCCTGGCGGCCTACTTCGGCATGGACCTGTGGCCCGCCGAGGGAGCGGCCATAGGGGGCAGCGCACAGATCTTCAGGACCGCCGACTACATCGTGCGGCAGTCTCACCTGCCTGGGCTCTTGGACGAATGGGAAAACGAGGAGCGCCAAGGACGAACACGCCCTGGCCCCAAGCCTGGATCACTCCAAGCCAGGCCGTCATCCTCCTCGTGGTCCTCGCCCTAAGCCGTCGCCCAGTGTCATCGCTGGAGATGGCGCACCTGCTCGCTACGACACCGGGAGACGTGCTGGCCAGCATCGGGATCGAGGACCGGGACGAGAGAGTGACGCTCATCGGTCGTTACCACAGGGGATACCGCGCCTACCGGCGCTTGCGCTTCCTGATCGACCCTGAGCCGGAGAGTCTGCGCGAGCGGCTACCCCGGACAGTTCTCCTGGAGAGGGCGCGCAAGCGCGACCACGCCATAGCGGCCAAGAGGCGCGCTAGGGCGTATGAGTTCGCCGCGGAGGTCCTGAGGGGGACGTGGATGCTTCTGCCCCGCGAGGTCCGCCGTCAGTGGCACGGTGACGTCGCACTCGATGCCACCTTTCTAAGGGCCCCGGCCTTCGCGCCGCGCAACACCTCCCTCTACGCCTCTTCTGACCCCGGTTGCGGCTGGTACGTGCGCGACGGCGACCACGACGGAGATCAGGCGGCTCGCGCTGGACGGGCAGACGTGAGGTGGGGACGCGAGGCCCATACGCTGCTGGCCGTCAGCCGGACGAACTCTGTCCCTCGGTTGACTCTCGCCTTCACGCTGGACCGTCCAGGGAAGCGGATCGCCAAGAACGCTCTCACAGTCGTTGACATCGTGGCCAAGGCCTACGAAGACATCGGCCACGAAGGGCCTGTCCCCGTAGGCCACTTCATCGCAGACCGGGCATACCTACCCAACTCGAAGGCAGAAGGACTTCCGCTTCCGCTGCGGGCTCGCGGCTACAAGTTGGTCATGGACTACGACCGCACCGACATCGACCTGGGCGTGACTGCCAGCCATGCCGGAGCCGAACTCGTGGACGGTCAGTGGTCCTGCCCAGCCACGCCCCAGGGACTGAAGGATGCCTCCATCGAGCGTTACGTCACCAAGGCGATCCCCGATGCTACTTACCGAGAGCGTCTAGAACGCCGCCAAGCGTTTCGCCTGCATGACAAGGCGAAGGCTGACACGGACGGCTACATCCGCAAGCAGTGCCCAGCCGTTGGCCCTCACGCCACGGTCTCCTGCCCGCTGCGACAGATGCACCCCAAGACCGATGGCAAGTCACTCGTACGGATCACCAAACAGCAGACCCCACGTGAGCCCGTGCAGGTCTGCGAGCAGAAGAGCATCACCATCCCACCCACGGCAGGGGCCAAGCACCGTCAGGAGTACGCCTACAAGTCCGAGGAGTGGCGCGCTTGGTACAGCCCCCCGCGACAGAGCGTCGAGTCCAACAACAAGAGCCTGAAGAACGGTGCGCACAACCCCTTGGACGACAGCGAACGGCGTCTGGCACGAGGTTGGGCCGCTCTGCTGCTCGTGGCCACCGCCCTGACCGCCGCCGCGAACGTCCGGAAAGCCATCTCATGGCTGAAGGAGAAGGTGGCGGTGACCTACCTGGGCGAGCGCAACCTCGGCCCACGCCGCCGCGATCGTCTGCGCAACTATTCCGTCGTGGAGGACCCGGCGCTGGCCAATGCACCGCCCAATGAAGCACGTAGCGCCTGAGGAGCCACTCCGAGCGAGTTGCTCCTCTTCGGTGTGCCCGAAGGTCCCCACCTCAGGCGCTACGTGCTCGCAGGCACACTCAGAAGCAACCAGAACGTCTCTGAAAGCCCCAGGCAGCACTCACGAGGGCCTTCCCTAGCGACAGGTCAGCCGGACTCCCAAAGATCTGGGAGCCCGGCTGACTTCGACGAGCGAACTCGCAAACGATTTCGGGCCGATCACACAAACGACCCACAGTGTCCGGAGGGGGACTTGAACCCCCACGCCCGTTAAGGGCACTAGCACCTCAAGCTAGCGCGTCTGCCATTCCGCCACCCGGACAAGGGTGTCGCTGCGGCACCCGTGGGAGATGCGCAACGACCGTCAAGACTAGCACGGTCACGGGGGTGGATCGCGCCACTCCGGTGGGTCGGCCTGGTGCAGCGCGGGGTCGTCCTCGCGGAAGCTGCGCACCGGGCCGGGCGCGGTGCGCGGACCCTCGAAGCGGACCGTCACGACACCCCGGCCGCTCCCCCACACCCAGCCGGTTCCGTGCTCGTCGTGCCGCACGTCCTGGCCGGTGCGCCACCCCGGCAGCATCCGGCCGGCAACGGCCCGCGGCGGCTCCTCCTCGTCCGCACCGTCGCCTCCCTGCGCCACGACGTCGCGCGCGTCGGAGGCGTCCTCCAGCGCACCCACCGCGTCCGGGAGGGCGACCTCCCCCAGCTCGGGGTATGCCGTCTCCAGCGAGAGCTCCTCCTGCGCGTGGGCGGTGAGCCCGGCGACGCCGAGCCCGAGCAGCCGCAGCCCCGACGTCACATCGACCGAGCGCAGCAGCCGCCGGCCCTCACGCTCGATCACGCCGGCGTCGCCGGTGGCGAAGGGCAGCGTGCCGGAGCGCGTCTGCGTCGTGAAGTCGTGCTGCCGGGCCTTGACCGTGATGGTGCGGGCGAAGACGCCGGTCCGCTCCAGCCGGCCCGCCAACCCCCGCGACATCCGGGCCAGCTCCGACTCGAGGGCGGACCGGTCGGACACGTCGTGCTCGAAGGTCCCCTCGACCGAGATCGACTTCGCCTCCCGCTCCACCACGACCCTGCGGTCGTCCTCGCCCCGGGCGAGCCGGTGCAGGCCGCCACCGTGCGCGGTGCCGAAGATCGAGACCAGGTCCGGCTCGGACATGCGCGCCAGGTCGGCCACCGTGTCGACCCCGAACCCGTGCAGCCGCGAGGCCGTCGCCGGCCCGATCCCGGGGATGGCCCGGACCGACAGCGCGTGCAGCACCTCCAGCTCCTCCCCCGGGCGCACCACCGTTACCCCCGCGGGCTTGTCCATCTCGCTGGCGAGCTTGGCCATCATCTTGGTGGTCGCCAGCCCGACCGAGGCGGTCAGCCCACCGGTCGCCTCCACGATGCCCTCCAGCAGCTCCCGGCACCACGCCTCGACGTCGTCGTCCCAGCCGAGCGGCCCGCCGGGCGGGGTCAGGTCGACGTAGGCCTCGTCCACGGACACCTGCTCGACCAGCGGCGAGCGCTCGCGCAACATCGCCATCACCACCTCGGAGGTGGTGCGGTAGGCGGCGAACCGCCCAGCCAGGAAGGCCGTCCCGGCGGGACAGCGCCGCCGCGCCTCGATGGTGGGCATCGCCGAGCGGGCGCCGTACCGCCGGGCCTCGTAGGACGCGGTCGCGACGACGCCGCGGCCGCCCAGCCCGCCGACGATGACCGGTCGCCCCCGCAGCGATGGCTTGTCGCGCTGCTCCACCGCCGCGAAGAAGGCATCGAGGTCGAGGTGCATGATGCACCGACGCGCGTCCTGCGGCATACCGTCCACTGTGTCACGGCGCACCGACGGGCCAGGACGACGTGCGTGGCCGGGGGCACGCGGGTTAGGTTCGGCCCATGGACCTCGACCGCACCGCTCCCCCTCACCCCGTCGACATTCTCCCGGCCGCGCCGGCCTCGCTGGAGGTGACCAGCGAGGACTTCGCCGACGGCGAGGCGCTGCCGGACGACGCCGGCTACGGACACGGCAACACCTCGCCACAGCTGTCCTGGTCCGGCGCGCCCGAGGGCACGAAGTCCTACCTGCTGGTCTGCCACGACCCGGATGCGCCCGTCGTGGGCGGCTTCTCGCACTGGGCGATCCTGGGTTTGCCCGCCGACGTCACCAGCCTCGCCGCCGGGGCGGGTGAGTACGGCAACCAGCACGGTGAGGGCGCCTACACGCTGGCCAACGACTTCGGCACCAAGGACTGGGGCGGCTGCGCCCCGCCCGAGGGTGACGTGCCCCACCGCTACGTCTTCACCGTGTGGGCCCTGGACACCGACGACACCGGGCTCGACGCCTCCAGCTCGATCGCCAAGGCGCAGTTCATGACGCTCGGCAACGTGCTGGCCCGAGGCTCGATCACCGGCACCTACCAGCTGTGACCCTCGCCTGGGCGCCCCCCCTGGACCGCCCGGACCTGCTGGCAGAGCCGGTGCGGCTGGCGCTGGAGGGCCTCCGCCAGGAGGGGACCGAGGCAACGGGCGTCGACGTCGGCGTCATCGAGGTCGCCGAGATCGACCCGGACCAGGCCGACACCGCCGTGCTGGTCGAGGCGACCGGGTGGGCGATGGAGGACATGGCCAACTGCATCGTGATCGCCGGATCGCGCGCGGGGCAGGAGCGCGTGTGCGCCGCCCTGGTGCTCGGGCATACCCGTGCCGACGTCAACACGACCGTCCGCAAGACGCTCGACGTGCGCAAGTGCTCGTTCATGGGCATGGACGACGCGGTCGAGCGCACCGGGATGGAGTACGGCGGCATCACCCCGGTCGGGCTGCCGCACGACTGGCCGGTGCTGGTCGACGCCCGCGTCCTGGACCGGGACCAGATCGTCATCGGGTCGGGTGTGCGACGCAGCAAGCTGCGCCTGCCCGGTGCGATGGCGGCCCATCTGCCCGGCGCCCGGGTCGTCGACGGGCTCGCCGTCTGAGAGCGACACCTGCGTCCCGTGGAAGTCGTGAACGGTCACGACTCCCACGGGACGCTCCGTCGTGGTGAGGGGCTGAGCACCATGTCGCAGCCCACCACCGCCACCACGACGCAGGACCGCAGCGCCTACCGCGCGGTCACCCTGTTCCCGCTGCTGGTCCTGCTCGCCGGGGTCATCGGGTATGCCGTCGCCGGCCCGGTCTCCGGCGGCGCGGGCCTCGTCACGCCGCTGCTCACCCCGCTGCTCACGCCCTGGCTCGTCGGCGAGCGGGCTGCCGGTCGACGGCTGGGGCACGGCCCGCACCATCGTGGTCATCGTGCTGGTCCCGGTCGTCCTCGGGCTGCTGGTGCGCCTGCTCCTGCCGCGCCTCGTGCAACGCGTCCTCCCGGTGATGCCGTGGTTCTCCGTCCTGGTCATCTGCCTGGTCGTGGCGATCGTCGTGTCGCTCTCGGCCGACCGGCTCGTGGAGGCCGGCCTGCTGGTCACCGCAGCGGTGATCCTGCACAACCTGTCCGGCGCCACCCTGGCCGGGTGGTTCCGCCGCCGTGACGCGCGGGCCGAGGCCGGGGCTACGGCCGTTCAGCCGCGCTCGTAGCGGTCCACCGTCGTCACGTAGGGAACGTGCACCCGCTCTTCGCCACCGGATCCCGGGAAGTGCCGGGCCAGGGCCTGACCGACCTCGTCGTCGATGCCGCGCCGCTCGTCCGTCGTGCCCTCCAGGTAGTAGGAGCGGGTCCGCACGACGAGGCGCAGGTCGTCCAGCGGCACCGTGTCGGTCCACCGCACCAGGCCGCGCCCACGCGGGCCGAACGGCCCGCCGGGCGTGCTCGCGGCGACTCCGCCGGCCGGTTCGGGCTGCCAGGCCCGCTCGCTGCTGTGCATGGCGCGCTCGACGTCGGCCACCCATGCCACCGTGTCGTCGAACATGTTCCACACCATCGCCAGCACCCCGCCGGGCCGCAGCACCCGCGCCGCCTCGAGCCCCGCCCGCTCGGGGTCGGTCCAGTGCCACGCCTGGGCATAGGTCACTCGGTCGGCCGAGCCTTCCGGCAGCCCGGTCTCCTCACCGGTGCCCTCGATCGTCTCGACCTCGGGCAGCACCCGTCGCAGGGTCGCGCGCATGGCGGACGACGGCTCGACCGCGCGCACCCGGTGCCCGCGGGCCACCAGCAGCCGGGTCAGCTTGCCGGTCCCCGCCGCCACGTCGACGACGTCCCTTCCCGTTCCTGGGGCAAGGAGGTCGACCGCGGCGTCCGGGTAGGACGGGCGCAGCCGCTCGTACTCCTCGCCGCCCTCGGCGAAGCTGCCCAGCAGCCGGCTCATGACCTCCCCCGGTTCCGCACCGCCCAGAAGGCCACGGCGGAGGCGGCCGCCACGTTGAGGCTGTCGACCCCACCACCCATGGGGATGCGCACGGTCAGGTCCGCGCTCTCCACCGTCCGCGGCGACAGGCCGTCGCCCTCCGTGCCGAGCACGAGGGCGAGGCGGTCGGGCGGGTCCGCCTCGAGCTCGTCCAGGCTCACCGCGTCGTCGGCGAGCGCCAAGGCGGCGACGGTGAAGCCGAGCTCGCGCAGCGTGTCCACTCCCCCGGGCCAGGGATCGATCCGGGTCCACGGCACCTGGAAGACGGTGCCCATCGACACCCGCACCGCGCGCCGGTAGAGCGGGTCGGCGCAGCGCGGGGTCACCAGCACCGCGTCCACCCCGAGCGCCGCCGCGGAGCGGAAGGCCGCGCCGACGTTGGTGTGGTCCACGACGTCCTCCAGGACCGCGACCCGCTGTGCGTCGTGCACCACGTCGGAGATCTCCGGGAGCTCGGGCCGGTGCATGGCGGCGATCGCGCCCCGGTGCAGGTGGAAGCCGGTCATCTCCTCGATCACCGAGGCGGTCCCCACGTGGACCGGTATGCCCGCCGCGAGCGCCGGCTGCACCAGCTCCGTCAGCTCGGCGGCCCAGCGAGGGGTGAGCAGCAGCGAGCGCATACGGTGGCCGGCGGCGAGGGCGCGACGGATGACCTTCTCGGACTCGGCGAGGTAGAGACCCTCCGCGGGTTCGAGCACACGCCGCAGCGCGACATCGGTGAGCTGGAAGTAGTCCCGCACCCGCGGGTCGCGCGGGTCCACGATCCAGGTGACGCCCTCGGGGACGGGCGGCTCGTCCGTCACGCTGCTCACGTGACCAGCAGGTTGACGATCGCGACCGAGCCGATGACGACGATGACCGCCCGCAGCAGCGCGGGCGGCATCCGGCGACCGACCCGGGCGCCGACGACCCCGCCCAGCAGCGAGCCGATGCTGATGAGCAGCACCACCACCCAGTCGACGAGCTCGGGTGCGACGACGAGGAAGACCAGCGCGGCGACGAGGTTGGCGATCGTGGCGAGGACGTTCTTGATCCCGTTGATCTGCTGCAGCCCCAGCGGCAGCAGGATGCTCATGATGCCCAGGAGTAGGACACCCTGCGCCGCGCCGAAGTAGCCGCCGTAGACCCCGGCGAGCAGAATCCCCAGCAGCAGGGCGACCCAGCGCCCGGGCGTGATCCGGTCGGCGTGCTGCCGGGCGGCCCACCGCTGCAGCCGTGGGCCGAAGACCACGAGGAGCAGGGCCAGCAGGATGAGCGCCGGCACGATCGCCTCGAAGGCGGCCGGGGGGAGCCAGAGGAGCAGCAGCGCGCCGACGACCGAGCCCAGCAGGCTCGCCGGTCCGAGCCGCTTCAGCATGGGCCCGAGGCTCCGCAGCTCGTGCCGGTAGCCCCACGTCCCGGTCAGCCCGCCGGGGACGAGCCCGAGCGAGTTCGACACGTTGGCGCTCACGGGCGGATAGCCGAAGAGCAGCAGGATGGGGAAGGTCACGAGCGTGCCGGACCCGACGATGGTGTTGATGGTCCCGGCCGCGAGGCCGGCGAGGATGATCGCCGCGACCTCGAGGACGCTCACCGCTGCCCGTCGCCGTCTGCGGCGTCCGACGCAGGTTCCCCGACCGGTGCGGCGGCGCGCGCCGCCCAGCGGTCACCGTGCCGGTCCACCACCAGCGGCAGCCCGAAGGTCTCCGAGAGGTTCTCCGCGGTGAGGGTGAGCTCGATGGGGCCGGCCGCCACGACCCGCCCCTCGCGCAGCATGAGGATGTCGGTGAAGCCGGGCGGGATCTCCTCGACGTGGTGCGTGACGAGCACCAGCGCCGGCGCGTCGAGGTCCTGCGCGAGCAGGCTGAGCCGCCCGACGAGATCCTCCCGGCCGCGCAGGTCCAGGCCGGCGGCGGGCTCGTCGAGGAGCATGAGCTCGGGGTCGGTCATGAGCGCCCGGGCGATCTGCACCCGCTTCCGCTCCCCCTCGGAGAGGGTGCCGAAGCGCCGCGTCGCGAGGTGCGCGACCCCGAGCGCGTCGAGCAGCTCACCCGCGCGCTGGTCGTCGGTCTCGTCATACTGCTCGCGCCACCGACCGACCACCCCGTAGGCGGCGGTGACCACGACGTCGCTGACCCGCTCCTCGGCCGGGATCCGGTCGGCCACCGCCGCGCTCGACACCCCGATCCGGGGCCGCAGCTCGAAGACGTCGACCGCACCGAGCACCTCACCGAGGACGCCCGCGACACCGGTCGTCGGATGCATCCGGCCGGAGGCCAGCTGCAGCAGGGTCGTCTTGCCGGCCCCGTTGGGTCCGATGACGACCCACCGCTCCCCCTCCTCGACCGACCAGTCGACCTCGCTCAGCAGGTCCGTGGTCCCACGGCGGACACCCACGCCGGCAAATTCGAGGACGTCGCTCATGGCCGCCCACTCTAGTCGGCGCACCGGCACCTACCATCGCCCCCATGCCCGACCACGAACTCCCGGCCAGCGTGCGCGTCGCCCTGTGGGCGACCGCCGCCTACGCCGGCCGGATCGACGTCTCCGGCGTGGCTCCACGAGCGCTGCCGGACCTGGACCACGTCGAGGGTCTGGCTGAGCCGCTGTCGATGTGGCAGAGCCTCGGCGAGCGCGCCGTCCTCGTCGCCCTGCCCCGGCCCGGGGACCTCTCGGGTATGCCGTCCGCCACCGGCGACCTGCACGCCGCGGCCAGCGCCGCCCGGGAGTGCGTCTTCATCCCCGGCCTCGGGGGCGCGCTCGTGCCCGACTTCGAGCGGTTCGGCCCGGAGGGCGACCAGGGCTGGGCGGTCCGCTTCGAGCTGCACGGGGCCGACCCCTACCCGACGCACCGGGTCGAGGCGCTGGACCTCGGCCAGCTCGAACTGTCGCTGCGCACCGAGCTCGCCGCGCACACGCAGACCCTCGCCGCCACCGGTGGTGCGCCCTTCGGTGCGGCCGCCGACCGCGCCCTGGACCGTCTCCGGGCCCTCGCCGACGCCGACCGTTGGGGCCTGCCCCCCGGCCTGCCGGGTCGTGCGGAACGGCTCATCGGGCTGGCGGCGACCGTCCTGCGGCTCACCGAGGCCGGCCTGGACCCCGACCTGGAGTCGGTCGACCTCGCGACCACCAGCGCACGTGGGCAGACCCTCCGCCGGCTGCACGCGCAGGCCGCGACCTCGCTCGCCGACGCGACCAACACCGCGGTGCTGCACCTCGCCGGCTGGCGCTGAGCCGGCGGGGCCCGGCCTCAGTCGGCGACGGCGAGCAGCGTCTCGCAGGCGTCCGCGCAGTCTCGGCAGGCCTGGGCGCACGCCGCGCAGTGGTCCATGTCGTGGCTGCCGCACTCGTCGGCGCACTCGCGGCAGACCGCGATGCAGGCCCGCACGACCTCCTCCCAGCTGTCACCGTTGGGGCCCGGCCGGGACATGACGTCGGCGGCGGCCCGGCAGATCGAGGCGCACTGGTTGCACAGGTCGATGCAGCGCGCCATGCCGCCCGGGTCGTCGCCGTGCAAGCAGGCGTCGGCGCAGGTGGCGCAGGTGGAGGCGCACGCCGACGCCGCATCGATCGCGGCACGGAGCTGCGGCTGGTCGAAGGTGTCCCGCGAGGGGTGGCTGCTCAGGATGTCGCTCATGCCCCGACGGTATGCCCGGGCGTGGCCCTCCGCGCGCCGAAGCGGGATCCTCAGCCGAGCTCGGGCAGGTCGGGAGAGCGACCCTCCAGGACCGCCCGGTAGACCTCGACCGTCCGCTGCGCCACGGTCGTCCAGGAGAACTGCTCCACCGCCCTGGCCCGACCGGCCTCGCCGCGGCGTTGCGCCTCCTGCGGGTCCGAGCACGCCTGCACCAGGGCGCGCCCCAGGTCGGCGACGAAGGCCTCCTCGTCGACCGGGGTGCCGGTGCCGTCCTGGACCTGCTCGATCGGCACCAGCCAGCCGGTCTCACCGTCCAGCACGACCTCCGGTATGCCGCCGGTCGCGGTCGCCACGACCGAGGCGCCGCAGGCCATCGCCTCGAGGTTGACGATGCCGAGCGGCTCGTAGACCGAGGGACAGACGAAGACGGTCGCGTGCGACAGCACGGCGATGACCTGGTCCCGGGGCAGCATGTCGTCGATCCACACCACCGGGGCCGCGCCCTCGCCGCGCTCGTCGCGCAGCTGGTCCACGAGCCCGATCACCTCGGCCTTGATCTCCTCGGTGTCGGGCGCGCCCGCGAGCAGGACCACCTGGACGTCGTCGTCGAGCGCCCGCAGGGCCTTGAGCAGGAAGGGCAGACCCTTCTGCCGGGTGATCCGGCCCAGGAAGACCACGCTCCGGGCCTCCGGGTCGATCCCCTGCGAGCGCACGAAGTCCGCGGCCTGCTCGCTGGTGTCCCGCTGCCACAGCTCGGCGTCGATGCCGTTGTGCACGACGTGCACAACGGCCGGGTCCACGTCCGGGTAGGCCGCCAGGATGTCCCGACGCATCCCTGCGGAGACGGCGATGATCCCGGCGGCTCCCTCGTAGGAGACCTTCTCCGCCATCGAGGAGACGGCATACCCCCCGCCGAGCTGCTCGGCCTTCCAGGGGCGCAGCGGCTCCAGGCTGTGCGCGCTGACGACGTGCGGGACCTCCGCGAGCGCAGCACCGAGGTGACCACCCATGTTGGCGTACCACGTGTGGCTGTGGACCAGGTCGGCTCCCCCGTCCGCGACGTCGCGGGCCATGAGGAGGTCGACCCCGAGGGTGCGCAGCGCCCCGTTGGCGTCGGCGAGGTCCTCGGGCACGGCATACCCCGTGGTGCCGGGCTCGTCGGCCGGCTCGTCGAATGCCCTGACCTGCACCTCCACCCCGTTCAGGGCCCGCAGCGCGCGAGTCAGCTCCGCGACGTGCACGCCGGCGCCGCCGTAGACGTTGGGTGGGTACTCGCGGGTCAGGATGTCGATGCGCACGCTCCCAACGTATCCGCTGCTCCCTCCCCTCGCCACAGGTTGACGTTGCGTCTAGGTTGGTGCCATGGCAGCGCAACGAGGCACACGGCTGAAGGTTCTCGCGATCGTCCTGGCCGGGGGGGAGGGCAAGCGGCTCATGCCGCTCACCGCCGACCGGGCCAAGCCGGCGGTCCCGTTCGGGGGAATCTACCGGCTCATCGACTTCGCCCTGTCCAACATCGTCAACTCCGGGTACCTCAAGGTGGTCGTGCTGACGCAGTACAAGTCGCACAGCCTGGACGCGCACGTCACCAAGACGTGGCGGATGTCGACCCTGTTGGGCAACTACGTGGCGCCGGTGCCCGCGCAGCAGCGGCTCGGCAAGAGCTGGTTCGCCGGGTCGGCGGACGCGATCTACCAGAGCCTCAACCTCGTGCACGACGAGCGTCCCGACATCGTCGTCGTCGTCGGGGCGGACCACGTCTACCGCATGGACTTCGCCCAGATGGTGGAGCAGCACGTGGAGACCGGTGCGGCGTGCACGGTGGCGGCGATCCGGCAGCCCATCGGGCTGGCCGACCAGTTCGGGGTCATCGACGTCAAGCCGGAGGACCCGAGGCAGATCCGCGAGTTCCTCGAGAAGCCGACCGACCCGCAGGGGCTGCCGGACGCCCCCGACGAGGTGCTGGCCTCCATGGGCAACTACGTCTTCACCGCCGAGGCGTTGGAGGCGGCCGTGCGGGTGGACGCGCTGAACGAGGACTCCAAGCACGACATGGGCGGCGACATCGTCCCAGCCTTCGTCGAGAAGGGCGACGCCTGGGTCTACGACTTCAAGGACAACGAGATCGCCGGGGCCACCGACCGGGACCGCGGCTACTGGCGCGACGTCGGCACCATCGACTCCTACTACGACGCGCACATGGACCTCGTGTCCGTGCACCCCGTCTTCAACCTCTACAACGACGCCTGGCCGATCTACACCAACTACGGCCCGCAGCCGCCGGCGAAGTTCGTGCACGGGTCCGGCGACCGGGTCGGGCACGCGGTGAACTCCGCGGTCTCCCCCGGGTGCGTGATCTCCGGGGCCACGGTCACCGACTCGGTGCTCTCGCCCGGCGTCATGGCCCACAGCTTCAGCCACGTCACCGGCTCGGTGCTCATGGACAAGGTCGGGATCGGCCGCTCCTGCCAGATCCACCGCGCGATCATCGACAAGGGTGTCCAGGTGCCCGCCGGGGTGCACATCGGTGTCGACCACGACCACGACCGGGAGCGCGGCTTCACGGTCACCGACTCCGGGCTCGTGGTCGTCGGCAAGGGGACCGTCGTCCCCGGGTAGCCCGCGTCAGAAACCGGTGGCGTGGAAGCCGCCGTCGACGTGCACGATCTCGCCGGTGGTCGCCGGGAACCAGTCGGACAGCAGCGCCACGCACGCCTGCGCCGCGGGCACCGGGTCCTTGACGTCCCACCCGAGCGGCGAGTGCTCGCTCCACCTCGCGAACTGGTCGAACTCCGGGATCGACTTGGCCGCCGTGGTCGAGATCGGTCCGGCCGACACGAGGTTGGAGCGGATGCCCTTCGGCCCGAGGTCGCGGGCGAGGTAGCGGCTCGTCGCTTCGAAGGCCGCCTTGGAGACTCCCATCCAGTCGTAGACGGGCCAGGCGTACTGCGCGTCGAAGGTCAGCCCGACGACGCTGCCGCCCGCACTCATCCGCGGCAGCGCGGCCACCGCCAGAGCCTTGAGCGAGTAGGCGCTGACCTGCATCGCCGTCGCCACGTCCTCCCACCGCGCGCCGAGGAAGTCGAAGGCGCCCTGCGGGGCGAAGCCGATCGAGTGCAGCACCCCGTCGAGGCGGTCCACGTGCTCGCCGACCCGCTCGCGAGGGTATCCAGGTGCTCGGTGTCCTGCACGTCCAGCTCGATGACCGGCGCCGGCTGCGGGAGCCGCCGGGCGATGGTCTGGGTGATCCGCATGGTCCGCCCGAAGGAGGTCAGCACCACCTCGGCACCCTGCTCCTGGGCCAGCCGGGCCACGTGGAAGGCGATGGAGGTGTCCATGAGGACACCGGTGATCAGGAGCTTCTTTCCCTCGAGGAGCATGAGGGGAACTCTAGTCCGTCCTGACGCGGCGGCAGTCGCGACGCGCTGCGGCCCGGCCCACGATTACGCCCGGCCACGGGCTCTCGCCTCAGTGCCCCATGCCCAGCCCGCCGTCGACCGGGATGACGGCGCCGGAGATGTAGGCCGCGTCCGGTCCGGCGAGGAAGCGCACCACGCCGGCGACCTCCTGCGGCGTGGCGAAGCGCCCGGAGGGTATGCCCGCCAGGTAGGTCTTGCGCCGGTCCTCGGGGAGCTGCTCGGTCATCTCGGTCTCGATGAAGCCCGGGGCGACGACGTTGGCGGTGATGCCGCGACCGCCCAGCTCGCGGGTGATGGAACGGGCCAGCCCGACGAGGGCGGACTTGGACGCGGCGTAGTTGGTCTGCCCGGGCGAGCCGTAGAGGCCGACGACCGAGGAGATGAGGATGATGCGGCCCGCCCGCGCGCGGATCATGCCCTTGGAGGCGCGTCGGGCGCACCGGAAGGCCCCGGCGAGGTTGGTGTCGATCACCGCGTCGAACTCCTCGTCGCTCATCCGCATGAGCAGGGTGTCCTTGGTGATGCCGGCGTTGGCCACGAGCACGTCCACCGGCCGCCCGAGCAGCTCCTCGGCCTCGCTGAAGGCCTCGTCGACGCTCGCGGAGTCGGTGACGTCGCAGCGCACGCCCCGCAGCCCCTCGGGCGGCTCACCGCTGCGGTGGGTGATGACGACGTCGTCGCCGGCGCCGGCGAAGGCCCGGGCGATGGCCAGGCCGATGCCGCGGTTGCCGCCGGTCACGAGCACGGCTGACGGGGTGGTGTCGGGGGTGTCGCTGTGATTCGTCACGGAGCCACCGTAGCCGTATCCTGGAGGGGTGCCCAGCACCTCGACCACGACCGGCAAGGCGCGGCGTCCCGCCCAGGCGGTGACCGCCGCGAGGCGGTCGGTGGAGGAGGACCGGCGGCGCCGGATGTGGCAGTACCTCCTGGCGATGGGGGTGCGCACGGCGTCCTTCCCGGTGGCGGTGTGGGCCTTCATGACCGAGCGGTATGCCATCGCCTGGGTGGCCGTGGCCCTCGCCGCCCTCATCCCCGCCTTCGCCGTCATGCTCGCCAATGCGGTCGACCAGCGACGCGCACCCGGCGAGGCGCCGCGCTCCCCCACCCGGGGCCTGGACGCCCCACCGACGCGGCCCGCACCACAGCCCGGGAGCGCCGACACCGTGCTGACCGGCGAGGTGCTCAGCAGCAGGCATACCCGCAGCGACGCCGACGCGCCGTGACGGGGGCGGCCACCGGCCAGCTCGTCTGCAGCGCCAAGGCGTGCCGTCGTGTCGCCGCGCACGCGGTCGTGTGGCGCAACCCGCGGCTGCACGCGCCGGACCGGCGCAAGGTGTGGCTCGCCTGCGAGGACCACCGGGAGCACCTGCGCGACTTCGTCCAGGTGCGCGGCTTCCTCCTCGAGGTCGTGGGGGTCGACGAGCTGACCGAGGCGGACGGCTGAGGTGTGGCAGGTCCTACGCCGGCCGCGCTGGCTCGGCTATCTCGTCCTCGCCGTCGTCTTCGGGATCGTCACCGCCGGCCTCGGCGCCTGGCAGTGGCAGCGGCACGAGAGCAAGGTCGAGCGACGTGCCGTGGTCGAGGCCAACTACGGCGGCGACCCGGCACCGGTGGACGCGGTGCTCCCCGTGGGCTCCGACCTCGGGGCCGGGCAGCGCTGGACCCGGGTCAGCGCCACCGGGACCTACCTGTCCGACGAGCAGCACCTGGTCCGCAACCGGCCGCACCAGGGCGTCTACGGCTACGAGGTGCTGGTGCCGCTGCGGCTGGACGACGGCACGGTGCTGGCGGTGGACCGCGGCTGGGTGCCCAACGCTGCCACCGCCGCCCAGCTCCCGGACGTCCCGGAGGCGCCTGCCGGTGAGGTGAGCGTGACCGGCTGGCTGCTGCCGTCCGAGCCCGACCTGGGCCTGGACCCGGTGGCCGGGCAGCTCGGCTCGGTCACGCTCGACGGGCTGGCCGAGGCCACCGGCCTGGAGCCGCGCGGCGCCTACCTCGTGCTGGAGTCCGAGGAGCCGCCCGCCACGACGCGGCCGGAGCAGCTCGAGGCCCCCGACACCGGCCTCGGCGCCCACCTGGCCTACGCCCTGCAGTGGTGGCTCACGGTCCCCGTCGGGCTGATCCTCGTCCTCGTCATGGCGCGTCGGCAGGCGCAGGACGAGGGACTCGTGTCCCGGAGCGCGGCGACGACCACCCCCGCACATGGCCGCCGGGAGAAGAAGGTCCGGATCTGGGACGAGGAGGACGCCTGAGCCGACCGCAGCGACTCAGGTGCGGAACTGCGTGCGGTGGAGCGCGGCATACAGCCCACCCTCGGCGAGCAGCTGCTCGTGGGTGCCCCGCTGCACCACCTGGCCGTCCTCCAGCACGAGGATGAGGTCGGCGTCCCGCACCGTGGACAGCCGGTGCGCGACGACGACCGAGGTGCGCCCGTGCAGCGCCTCGTCCAGCGCCCGCTGCACCGCGGCCTCCGACTCGCTGTCGAGGTGGGCGGTGGCCTCGTCGAGCACGACGACCGCCGGCGACTTCAGCAGCAGCCGGGCGATGGCGAGGCGCTGCTTCTCACCACCAGAGAGCCGGTGCCCGCGGTCCCCGACCACGGTGTCCAGCCCGTCCGGCAGCCGGCGCACGAGGTCGGCGATGCGGGCACCCTCCAGCGCGTGCCAGATCTGCGCCTCGGAGGCCTCCGGGCGGGCGTAGCGCAGGTTGGCGCGCACCGTGTCGTTGAACATGTGCGCCTCCTGGGTGACGACCCCCACCGTGTCCCGCAGCGAGTCGAAGGTGACCTCGCGCAGGTCCACGCCGCCGATGCGCACGCTGCCCGCGGTGGGGTCGTAGAGACGGGTGACCAGGGTGGTCAGGGTCGTCTTGCCCGCGCCGGAGGGTCCGACGAGGGCGACCATCGAGCCGGCGGGGATCGTCGCGTCGATCCCGCGGAGCACGGTGTGCCCGTCGCCGTCGTGGGTCTCCGCCTCCGGCCGCTGCTCCAGCGAGGCGATCGAGACCTCCTCCGCCTCGGGGTAGGAGAAGCCGACACCGGACAGCTCGATGTCGACCGGGCCGGCGGGGATGGCGACGGGTTGCTCGGCCTCCCGCACCAGGGGGCGCAGGTCGAGGACCTCGAAGATCCGCTCGAAGCTGACCAGCGCGGTCATGATGTCCACCCGCACGTTCGACAGCGACGTGAGCGGGCCGTACATCCGGGTGAGGAGCACGGACATCGCGACCAGGGTGCCGGTGGTCAGCTGGCCGGCAATGGTCATGAGCCCGCCGAGCCCGTAGACCAGCGCCGTCGCCAGCGCCGCCACGAGGCCGAGCGCCGCCATGAAGAAGACCCGGTTGACGGCGATCGACACGCCGGAGTCGCGCACCCCGGCGGCGCGCTCGGCATACTCCTCGTCCTCGGTGGCCGGGCGGCCGAAGAGGCGCACCAGCAGCGCCCCCCCGACGTTGAAGCGCTCGGTCATCCGTGCCTGCATGTCCGCGTTGAGCGCCATCTGCCTGCGGGTGAGCGCGGAGAGGCGCGCGCCCATGAAGCGCGCCGGGACGAGGAAGATCGGCACGAGCAGCAGCGCGAGCAGCGTGATCTGCCAGCTCATCGAGAACAGCGCGACGAGGATGAGCGCGAGCTGCACCAGGCTGGAGACGAAGCCGGAGAGGATCGAGGTGAAGGCCGTCTGCGCCCCGATGACGTCGCTGTTGAGCCGGGAGACGAGGGCGCCGGTCTGCGCGCGGGTGAAGAAGGCGATCGGCTGGCGCAGCACGTGCGCGAAGACCTCGCGGCGCAGGTTGTAGATCAGCCCCTCGCCGATCCGCGAGCCGAACCACCGGATGACCACCGTCACGACCGCCTCGACGACGGCGAGCCCGGCGACGAGCAGCGCGAGCCGGACCACGACGTCGCGGTCCCCCACCTCGACACCCTGGTCGATGATCCGGCCCAGCAGCAGCGGGACGACCGTGACCAGGCCGCCGGCGAGCACGGTCAGCAGCAGGTAGACCACGATCCTGCCCAGGAACGGGCGGCCGTAGCCGGCGACGCGGCGTGCGGTGTCGCGGCCGATCCGGTGGTCCTTGACGGACTGGTCCTTGGCGAAGCTGCGGAAGGTGCCTCCGCGCAGGCCGACGGTCATCGGTGGTGGTCTCCTGACCCGCCCTCAGGCCAGGGCGATGAGTTCCTCGTAGTCGCGCCCCCAGAGGTCCTCCACCCCGTCCGGGAGCAGCAGGACCCGCTCCGGTTCGAGCGCCTGCACCGCGCCCTCGTCGTGACTGACGAGGACCACGGCACCTTGGTAGGAACGCAGCGCGGCGAGGACCTCTTCCCGCGAGGCAGGGTCGAGGTTGTTGGTGGGCTCGTCCAGGAGCAGCACGTTGGCGGCCGAGACGACGAGGATGGCCAGCGCGAGCCGGGTCTTCTCGCCGCCGGAGAGCACGCCGGCCGGCTTGTCGACGTCGTCGCCGGAGAAGAGGAAGGAGCCCAGGACCTTGCGGGTCTCGGTCTCGTCCAGGTCGGGCGCCGCCGACTTCATGTTCTCCAGCACCGTGCGCCGCACGTCGAGCGTCTCGTGCTCCTGGGCGTAGTAGCCGATCTTGAGCCCGTGCCCCGGCTCGACCGCCCCCGTGTCCGGGGCGTCGATGCCCGCCAGGAGCCGGAGCAGCGTGGTCTTGCCGGCGCCGTTGAGGCCCAGCACGACGACCTTGGAGCCGCGGTCGACGGCGAGGTCGACGTCGGTGAAGATCTCCAGGCTTCCGTAGGAGCGGGACAGGCCCTGCGCGGTGAGCGGGGTGCGGCCGCAGGAGGCCGGCGTCGGGAAGCGCAGCTTGGCGACCCGGTCGGCCTGCCGCTCCCCCTCGAGCCCGGCCATCATCCGCTCGGCGCGGCGCGCCATGTTCTGCGCCGCGACGGCCTTGGTGGCCTTGGCCCGCATCTTGTCCGCCTGCGCAAGCAGCGCGGCGGCCTTCTTCTCGGTGTTGGCGCGCTCCCGGTGCCGTCGTCGCTCGTCGGCCTCGCGCTGGGCGAGGTAGGCCTTCCAGCCCATGTTGTAGACGTCCATCACCTGTCGGTTGGCGTCGAGGTAGAAGACCTTGTTGACGACGGTCTCGATGAGCTCGACGTCGTGCGAGATCACCATGAGCCCGCCGGTGTGCGCCTTGAGGTGCTCGCGCAGCCAGACGACGGAGTCGGCGTCGAGGTGGTTCGTCGGCTCGTCGAGCAGCAGGGTGTCGGCGCCGGAGAAGAGGATGCGGGCCAGCTCGATACGCCGCCGCTGTCCGCCGGAGAGCGTGGCCAGCGGCTGCCCAAGGACCCGGTCCGGCAGCCCCAGGCTGCTCGCGATCGACGCCGCCTCGGACTCGGCGGCATACCCCCCGCGGGAGGTGAACTCGGCCTCGAGACGGGTATACCGCGCCATCGCCCGGTCGCGTGCCTCCTCCTCGGCGCTGGCCATCGTCTCCTCGGCGGCGCGCAGCCCGCGGATGACCTCGTCCAGGCCGCGGGCCGACAGGATCCGGTCGCGCCCCAGCACCTCCAGGTCGCCGGTGCGTGGATCCTGCGGGAGGTAGCCGATCTCGCCGGTGCTCGTGATGGTGCCCGCGGCAGGCTGCCCCTCCCCCGAGAGCATCCGGGTCAGCGTCGTCTTGCCGGCGCCGTTGCGCCCGACCAGGCCGACGCGGTCCCCGGCCCCGACACGGAAGGTCACGTCCTCCATGAGGAGGCGGGAGCCGACACGGATCTCGACACCGGCGGCGCTGATCACGGGCACTCCTCCACGGGCGGACGGCAGCACGACGACGGGCGCTGCAGGGAACGGGTCTGCGGCTCGCCCGGGTGCGTCGGCTGCACCTCCGGGGCCGCATGGCTAGTCTACGCGCTAGGCGCCGGTCACCCGACCGGCACGCACCCACCGAGAGGCAGCACCGATGACCTTCAGGGAGAACGCCAACATCGGCAGCGGCCGCGCGAGCCGCGGTGGTGGCGGCGGTGGCGGTGTCGCGGTCGGAGGTGGCCTCGGTGCCCTCGTCCTGGCGCTCGTCGTCATGCTCCTCGGCGGGGACCCGGGGCAGGTCCTGGGCGGCGGCCAGGAGCAGCAGGCCTCCCAGGTGGAGAACGTCGACCTCGCGGAGTGCCAGACGGGGGCGGACGCCAACGCCGACGTCGACTGCCGGATGCGGGCGACGATGGTCTCGCTCGAGGACTACTGGACCGCCGTCCTCCCGGACGCCGACCCGACGAACGCCATCCTCTTCTCCGGATCGGTGCAGACCCAGTGCGGCGGGGCCACCAGCGCGGTCGGCCCGTTCTACTGCCCGCTGGACCGACGCATCTACCTCGACACCAGCTTCTTCAACCAGCTCGAGGGCCAGCTCGGCGCGGACGGTGGCAACTTCAGCCAGATGTACGTCCTCGCGCACGAGTACGGCCACCACATCCAGAACTACACCGGCGCCCTGCAGTACTCCCAGCAGGACCCACGTGGCCCGGAGTCCGGCGCGGTGCGCGTCGAGCTGCAGGCGGACTGCTTCGCGGGGGCGTGGGCCGGCAACGCCTCGCGGACCCAGGACGACGAAGGCCAGCTGCTGCTGGAGGAGCTGAGCCGCGAGGACGTCGAGTCGGCGCTCTCGGCCGCCTCGGCCGTCGGCGACGACTCGATCCAGGAGCAGATGCAGGGACAGGTCACCCCGCACACCTGGAGCCACGGCAGCTCGGAGCAACGGATGGGCTGGTTCCTGCGCGGCTACGAGTCCGGTGACGCCAACCAGTGCGACACCCTCAACGCCGGCAGCGTCGAGGACTACCAGGGGTGAGCGAGGTCACAGCCTCCGCCCAGGAATAGTCCGGGCATAACCTCCTGTTGGGATGTGAGGTCCCGGCGCGACGGTATACCGCATGCCGGCCCCATGGTCCTGTCGTGGACCTGCCGCACGGTGGCGGCCCTCGCTCCCATCCCTGCAACGGAAGGTCCTTCTCGTGCTGTCCCGCCTCCGCCGGGTCTCCTTCGGCACCCAGGTGCTCATCGGCCTGGTGCTCGGAGTCGTCCTCGGCCTCGTCGCCCGCTCCACCGGCGCCAGCGCCGACAACCCCACGTGGCTGTCCGAGACGCTGTCGATCATCGGCTCCTCCTTCGTCACCCTGCTGCGGACCATCGTGCCGCCGCTGGTCTTCCTCGCGATCGTGTCCTCGATCGCCAACCTGCGCGAGGTCACCAACGCCGCGCGGTTGGCCTGGCAGACGCTCCTCTGGTTCGCCATCACCGCGCTGGTCTCGGTGTCCATCGGCATGACCATCGGCTGGCTGGTCGACCCGGCGCAGGGGGCGGGCGTCACCGAGGCCGATGCCGCCGCCCCCTCCAGCACCGGCGGGTGGCTCGACTTCCTCACCGGGCTCATCCCCGCGAACTCGCTGGGCATCTACGCCCGCGAGGGCGACGACGGCGTCAGCCTGAGCTTCAACGTGCTGCAGATCCTCGTCCTCGCGATCGCCGTCGGCATCGCCGTGGTCAAGGTCGGCAAGGAGGCGGACCCCTTCCTCGCCTTCACCCGCTCCGCGCTGACCGTGGTGCAGAAGGTGCTGTGGTGGGTCATCCTGCTCGCGCCGATCGCCACCGTGGGGCTGCTGGGCAACGCGATCGTCTCCTACGGCTGGGAGACCACCGGCTCGCTGGGCCGGTTCACCCTCGCCATCTACGCGGGTCTGCTCATCGTGGTGGGCGTGCTCTACCCCGTGCTGCTGCGCCTGCACGGCCTCTCGGTGAAGCAGTTCTTCACCGGCGCCTGGCCGGCGATGCAGCTCGCCTTCGTGTCGCGCTCCTCCATCGGCACGCTGCCCGTGACCCAGGCGGTGACCGAGCGCAACCTCGGTGTGCCCCGCGCCTACTCCTCCTTCGCGGTGCCGCTGGGCGCGACCACCAAGATGGACGGCTGCGCCGCGGTCTACCCCGCGATCGCCGCCATCTTCGTCGCGCAGTTCTTCGGCGTGCAGCTGGGCGTCACCGACTACCTGCTCATCGCGATGGTGTCCGTCCTCGGCTCCGCCGCCACCGCCGGCGTCACCGGTGCGACCGTGATGCTCACCCTGACGCTGTCCACCCTCGGCCTGCCGCTGGAGGGCGTGGGTCTGCTGCTGGCCGTCGACCCGATCCTCGACATGGGCCGCACCGCGACCAACGTCACCGGCCAGGCGCTGGTGCCGACGATCGTCGCCAAGCGCGAGGGCATCCTCGACGAGGACGCCTACAACGGTGACCGTCGCGGTCTGCCCTGGGCCGACGACGCTGCCGACCGCGAGGACGCAGCCGCCACCGCCTGACCCCTCCCCCACCGAGCGTCGCCTGTGGTTGCTCTGCCCCACCACGAGCGACGCTCGGTGGCGCCCAGGCCAACCACGAACGACGCTCGGTCGGCAGGTCAGGCGTTGTGGACCTCCACGAGCACCGCCCGGCCCCGCCGGACGGCGTCGTCGAGCACCGAGCGGCGGGGGTCGGGCAGGTCGTAGAGCTCGCGGCGCGGGAGCACGGCCAGCTGGCTGCGGGTGCGCGCCGGCAGGCTCGGACCGTCGAGCAGGCCAGACATCACCCCGGCGGTGAGCGACCGGTCGCCACCCAGCACCAGCCCGCCGAGATCGAGGGCGCTGAGCGTGCGGTCGGTCGACGCAGGCGGCGCGGCCGCTCGGCGCGCACCGAGCGGGCGGTCGGAGGGGGACGGCGGGTGCAGCATCCGGGCGGAATGCCCGACCACGGCCTCGACGAGCGCGTCGGCCTGGTGGCCCCGTCGGCGGGCGTAGCGCTGCTGGCTCCAGCCCCCGGCGGCGGTGCGGGACTGCACGTGCCTGGTCCCCACCTTGTGGGCGACCAGGTCGCCGCTCGGGGAGACGAGCGCCACGGCATACCCACCCCGGCGCACGAGCAGCACGAGGAGCGGCGGCGGGGCCGCGAAGCCGGCCAGCCCCGCTGCGAGGTCTGCCTCCTGCCACCCGGTGAGGCGCGCCCACGACCCGTCGGCAGCAGCCAGGTGCAGGCACGTCGACGGGGAGGCCCCCGCCCGGTCACGCTGCGCGACCGACCTGGTGACCTCCCCGTGCGAGGTGGTGAACCGCGCGACCCACCCGTCGAGGCGCTCGGGGGCGACCTCGACCGGGTGGGCCGGGCTCATCGGCGGTGCGGGCTCAGACGTTGAAGCCGAGGGCGCGCAGCTGCTCGCGACCGTCCTCGGTGATCTTGTCCGGGCCCCACGGCGGCATCCAGACCCAGTTGATCCGGTGGCTGGCCACCAGACCCTCCAGGCTCTGGGCGACCTGGTCCTCGATGACGTCGGTCAGCGGGCAGGCGGCGGAGGTCAGCGTCATGTCGATGACCGCGTGGCTCGCGGCGTCCACGGTGACGCCGTAGACCAGGCCGAGGTCGACGACGTTGATGCCGAGCTCGGGGTCCACGACGTCGCGCAGGGCCTCTTCGACATCGGCGACGTTGGGCGGGGTGGTGGTCGTCATGATCCCTCCAGGGTAGGTGGTCCGGTCAGGTCGCGGCGCCGTCGCCGTGCCCGCTGGCCGCGGAGATGTCGGCACCGGCGCGCGCGAGGGCGTCGAGGTAGGCGGTCCAGGGCAGCAAGGCGCACTTGACGCGCGCGGGGTACTTCGCGACACCGGCGAAGGCCACGGCGTCACCGATCTGCTCGGGGTCGCCCCGGTCCTGGCCCTTGCTCGTGAGCATGGCGTGCAGGTGGCGGTAGGTGGTCAGGGTCTCCTCGAACGGCCGGCCGAGCGACTCCTCGGCGAGGACGGAGGCCGAGGCGACCGAGATGGAGCAGCCGAGCGCGTCGTAGGACACGTCGCGCAGCAGCAGCCGACCGTCGTCGGCACCGCCGGTGAGGGTCTTGAGGTGCACCCGCAGGCTGATCTCGTCGCCGCAGGTCGGGTTGACGTGGTTGACCTCGACGTCGTACGGCTCCCGCAGCCCGGCGTGCTGCGGGCGTTTGGCGTGGTCGAGGATGAGCTCGCCGTACAGGTCCATCAGCGGTCCGTCTCCGTCATCGTCGTCACCCGGTCATCCCGAAGATGCCCGGCACCCGGTCGAGCGCCTCGGCGAAGGCGTCGATCTCCTCCAGCGTGGTGTAGATCCCGAAGCTCGCGCGGGTCGAGGCGGGCACCCGGAGCCGGCGGTGCAGCGGCCAGGCGCAGTGGTGCCCGGTGCGGACCGCGACGCCGGAGTCGTCCAGCACCTGGCCCACGTCGTGCGGGTGCACGCCGTCCACGACGAAGGCGACCGCGCCGACCCGGCGCGAGGCGTGGTCGGGGCCGAGCACGCGGACCCAGGGCCGGTCGGCGAGCAGGTCGAGGGTATGCCCCATGAGCTGCTGGTCGTGGGCGTGGACCCGGTCCATCCCCACCTCGGAGAGGTAGTCCAGTCCGGCGGCGAGGCCGACCGCCTGGGCCGCCATCGGCACCCCGGCCTCGAACTTCGCCGGCGGGGGGGCATACGTGGAGCCCTCCATCCGGACCACCTCGATCATCGAGCCGCCGGTGAGGAAGGGTGGCATGGCCTCGAGCAGACCCTGTCGGGCCCACAGCACGCCGACACCGCTGGGGCCGAGCGTCTTGTGCCCCGTGAGGACCAGGGCGTCCACCCCGGAGCCCGGCGCCGTCAGCGCGGTGATGTCCAGGTGCGGCGCCGACTGGCACGCGTCGACGACGACGAGCGCGCCGACGGCCCGGGCCGCGGCGACGACCGGTGAGTCGGGGCCGAGGTCGTTGAGCGTCCCGAGGACGTTCGAGACGTGCGTCAGCGCGACGACCTTGGTGCGCCCGGTGATGACCTCGGACGCACGGGGTGACCGGTCGCCCGCTCCCTGCCCGGGCAGAGTGTCCGTCCGGACGTCGAGCTCGCCGTCGTCGGTCACCCCGATCCACCGCAGCGTGGCGCCGGTGCGGCGGCACAGCTCCTGCCAGGGCACGAGGTTGGCGTGGTGCTCCATCTCGGTGACCACGACCTCGTCGCCGGGCCCGAGCCGGAGCCGGTCGCCCCACTCCCCCGGTACACCGTCCAGCGCCCCGGGCGCCGCGGCGTTGGAGAAGGCGTAGGCCAGCAGGTTCAGCCCCTCGGTGCCGTTCTTGGTGAAGACGACCTCACCGGGGTCCGCGCCGAGGAACCTCGCCACCGTCGCCCGCGCGGCCTCGAAGGCGTCGGTCGCCTCCTCCGCGAGCTGGTGCGCACCACGGTGCACGGCGGCGTTGTGCTGCTCGTAGAAGTCGCGCTCGGCGTCGAGCACGACGCTCGGCTTCTGCGAGGTGGCGCCGCTGTCCAGGTAGACGAGCGGACGGCCGCCGCGCACCGTGCGCGCGAGCAGCGGGAAGTCCGCCCTGATCCGGGCGATCTCCACCTCGCTCAGGGGTGCTGCGGTCGGCCGTCCTGACGTCATCAGGGTCCTGCTACCTCAGGCGCCGGCGGCGGTGAGGAAGCGGTCGTAGCCCTCCTCCTCGAGCCGGTCGGCGAGGTCACGGCTCCCGGACTCGGCGACCCGGCCGTTCACGAAGACGTGCACGTAGTCCGGCTGGATGTAGCGCAGGATCCGGGTGTAGTGCGTGATGAGCATGACGCCGAGGCCGGTCTTGTCCTTGACCCGGTTGACGCCCTCGGAGACGACCTTGAGCGCGTCGACGTCGAGGCCGGAGTCGGTCTCGTCGAGGATGGCGATCTTGGGCTCGATGAGCTCCATCTGCAGGATCTCGTGACGCTTCTTCTCACCGCCGGAGAAGCCCTCGTTGACGTTGCGCTCGGCGAAGGAGGGGTCCATCCGCAGCGACTCCATAGCGCCCTTGACGTCCTTGACCCAGTGCCGCAGCTTCGGTGCCTCGCCGTCGATGGAGGTCTTGGCGGTGCGCAGGAAGTTGGACACGGTCACGCCGGGCACCTCGACGGGGTACTGCATCGCGAGGAACAGGCCCGCCTGGGCGCGCTCGTCGACGCCCATGTCGAGGACGTCCTCGCCGTCGAGGAGCACCTCGCCACCGGTGACGGCGTACTTCGGGTGGCCGGCGATGGCGTAGGCCAGCGTGGACTTGCCGGAGCCGTTGGGGCCCATGATGGCGTGCGTCTCGCCGGAGTTGATGGTCAGGTCGACACCGCGCAGGATCTCCTTGGCGGAGTCCTCGGTCTCGACGCTGACCTGCAGGTTCTTGATCTCCAGGGTGGTCATCGTTCTCCTTGTCGAAAGGATGGGGAAAGGGGGTGTGCCGGTCAGCTGCCGGCGAGGGTGACGAGGACGCCGCCCTCGTCGTCGACCTCGAGCTGGTGCACGGCGATCGGCACGGTCGCGGGCAGCTGGGTGGGCTGGCCGGTGGTCATGTCGAACTGCGAGCCGTGCAGCCAGCACTCGATGAGGCGGCCCTCGACCTCGCCCTCGGCGAGGCTGACGTTGGCGTGGCTGCAGGTGTCGTCGAAAGCATGGAGGGCTCCCTCGCTGTCGCGCGCGATGGCGACCCGACGACCCTCGATGTCCGCGACGACCGCGCCGACCGTGGCCGGCAGCTCGTCGACGGAGCACACGCGCACGGCCGTGCTCATGCGGCGCCCGTGCCCGACTCCGGCGCGGGCTGAGAACCCATGGTGAGCGAGAGCTCCTCCTCGATCGCCTCCATGAGGGTCTCCACGACCTCGGGGACCCCGATCTTGGCGATGATGTCGGCGAAGAAGCCGCGCACGACGAGGCGACGGGCCTGGTCCTCACTGATGCCGCGGGACATCAGGTAGAACAGCTGCTCGTCGTCGAACCGCCCGGTCGAGCTGGCGTGGCCGGCCCCCTCGATGTCACCGGTCTCGATCTCCAGGTTGGGGACCGAGTCGGCGCGGGCGCCGTCGGTGAGCACGAGGTTGCGGTTGAGCTCGTAGGTGTCGATGCCCTCGGCCTCGGCGCGGATGAGCACGTCGCCCACCCACACGGTGCGGGCCGTCTCGCCCTGCAGCGCACCCTTGTAGGTCACCAGCGAGGTGCACCGCGGCGCGTTGTGGTCGACGAACGAACGGTGCTCCAGGTGCTGGCCGGCGTCGGAGAAGTAGACGCCGAGCAGCGTCGCGTCACCGCCGGGTCCGGCATACCGGACGTTGGAGTTCATCCGCACGATGCCGCCGCCGATGGAGACCGCGATGTGCTTGTAGGTCGCGTCGCGACCCACCAGCGCCTCGTGCTGGGCGAGGTGCAGCGCCTCGTCGTCCCAGCGCTGCAACGAGACCACGGTGAGGTTAGCGCCGTCGCCGACGAGGACCTCGAGGTTGCCGGTGTGGTCCGCCGCGCCGGTGTGGTCGAGGATGACCAGCGCCGTGCTGTGCCGGCCGGCCTCGAGCACGACGTGCCCGTTGCTCCGGCGCCCGGCGCCCTGACCGGTGACGTCGATGCGGGCCGGCTCGGTCAGCTCGGCCTCGGCGGCGACCATGACGTGCAGCGCCTCGGCGGTGTTGGCCGAGGCCACGGCCGCGCCGCGGTCCTCGGGGACCAGCACGGTGCCGCGCGGTGCCTGGCCCGGGGACAGCGTGGCGGTGCTCACACCCTCCGGCGTCCGGACCGTGAGCTCGGCGGCGGGGTCGCCGTCCCGGTCGTCGGTGGCGGTGTCGCTGAAGACACCCCCCAGCCGGTCGACCGGGGTGAAGCGCCACTCCTCCTCGCGCCCGGTGGGCACGCCGAAGGCGTCCACGTCGAAGGACCGGGTGCGCGCGGCACGGGACTGGTCCGGTATGCGGTGGTCCCCGCCGATCTGGGCCTGGGGGTCCTGATGAGTCTTGTCGTCGACAAGAAGAGACATCAGCCGACGGCTCCTTCCATCTGCAGCTCGATGAGGCGGTTGAGCTCGAGGGCGTACTCCATGGGCAGCTCGCGGGCGATCGGCTCGACGAAGCCGCGCACGATCATGGCCATGGCCTCGGTCTCGGACATGCCTCGGGACATGAGGTAGAACATCTGGTCCTCGGACACCTTGGAGACGGTGGCCTCGTGCCCCATCTGCACGTCGTCCTCGCGGACGTCGACGTAGGGGTAGGTGTCGGACCGGGAGATCTGGTCGACGAGCAGCGCGTCGCAGACCACGGAGGACTTGCTGTGGTGCGAGCCCTCGTTGATCTGGACCAGGCCGCGGTAGGACGAGCGTCCGCCGCCCCGGGCCACCGACTTGCTGACGATGGTCGAGGAGGTGTGCGGCGCGGCGTGCACCATCTTGGAGCCGGCGTCCTGGTGCTGGCCCTCGCCGGCGAAGGCGACGGACAGCGTCTCGCCCTTGGCGTGCTCGCCGAGGAGGAAGACGGCCGGGTACTTCATCGTCACCTTGGAGCCGATGTTGCCGTCGATCCACTCCATGGTCGCGCCCTCGGCGCAGGTCGCGCGCTTGGTGACCAGGTTGTAGACGTTGTTGGACCAGTTCTGGATCGTGGTGTAGCGCACCTTGGCGTTCTTCTTCACGACGATCTCGACGACGGCGCTGTGCAGGCTGTCGGTCTTGTAGATCGGCGCGGTGCAGCCCTCGACGTAGTGCACCGAGGAGCCCTCGTCGGCGATGATCAGGGTGCGCTCGAACTGGCCCATGTTCTCGGTGTTGATCCGGAAGTAGGCCTGCAGCGGGATGTCGACGTGCACGCCCTTGGGGACGTAGATGAACGACCCGCCCGACCAGACGGCGGTGTTGAGCGCGGAGAACTTGTTGTCGCCGGCCGGTATGACCGAGCCGAAGTACTCGCGGAACAGGTCGCCGTGCTCGCGCAGCGCGGTGTCGGTGTCGAGGAAGAGGACGCCCTTCTCCTCCAGGTCCTCGCGGATCTGGTGGTAGACGACCTCGGACTCGTACTGCGCGGCGACGCCGGCGACGAGCCGCTGCTTCTCCGCCTCCGGGATGCCGAGCCGGTCGTAGGTGTTCTTGATGTCCTCGGGCAGGTCCTCCCAGCTGGTGGCCTGCTTCTCGGTGGACTTCACGAAGTACTTGATGTTGTCGAAGTCGATCTCCGAGAGGTCCGCACCCCAGTGCGGCATCGGCTTCTTGTCGAACAGGCGCAGCGCCTTGAGCCGCTGCTCCAGCATCCAGGCGGGCTCGCTCTTCTTGTCGGAGATGTCGCGGACGACCTCCTCGGAGAGCCCGCGCTTCGCCGAGGCACCGGCGTCGTCGCGGTCTGCCCAGCCGTACTCGTACTTGCCCAGGTCCTTCAGGCCTGGGTTGAGCTCCTCGATGTTGGTGCTCATGTCACGTCCTCTCGTCGGCGAATCTGGGGCGGGATCTGGGTATGCGTGGTGGTCGGTGGGCCATCGATGTCGATCAGTCCCCGGCGCGTGGGACGGCTCCGGTGTCGGACCGCGGCTCCCGGCGCAGGACGAAGGGGGGTGCGCTCGCGCGCTCGGCCGCGGTCGGCGGGGCCGAGCCCAGGGCGCCGGTGGGGACGAAGGTGGTGCAGACGTGCTCGCCCCCGGCGAGGGTGGCGAGCCGCTGGACGTGCACGTCCAGGATCCGGGCGATGGCCTTGGTCTCCGCCTCGCAGAACTGCGGGAACTCGACGGCCACCTCGCGGACCGGGCAGTGTCCCTGGCACAGCTGGAGCCCGGCCAGGCCGGTGCCCTCGCCCACCGGGCGGGTGGACGCGGCATACCCCTCGGCGGACAGCGCCTTGGCCAGCGCCGCGGTCCGGGTCTGCAGGTCGTCCGTGCCGGTGTCGGCGATCTCGCGCTCGACTGCGGCCTGCAGCCGCTGCTCGAGCTCGGCGATCTGGGCCTCGGCGAAGTCCTCCACGGCGGGGGCGCCGGCCCGGTCCGTCAGGTAGTGGAGCGCGGCGTTGGCGACCCCGTCGTAGCGGGTGCGGAACTGCTCCTGGCCCAGCGCGGTCAGCACGTAGGCGCGGGCGGGGCGTCCGCGCCCCCGTCGACCCGGCAACGGCCCGTCGTGCTCGGCGATGAGGCCGGAGTCCTCGAGCGCGTCCAGGTGGCGGCGCACCGCCGCGGGCGTCAGGCCCAGGTCCTTGGCCAGCACGCTGGCCGTGACCGGCGCCTGCTCCCCCACGGCGCGTCGCACCCGGTCCCGGGTGCGGGACTCGTCGTGCACCTCCGCCATCGCGGGGTCCTGCGCCATATTCACCATGTCAGTGTGACGTATTGCGGGAGCAGGTGCCAAGCAAGGCGACCCTCACCGCAGCGCCCTTCGCGCGGGCTCCCGCCTACCCCGGCAGTGCGTGATCGGACGCTCAGTCGGACCAGCGCAGCACCCGCCGCGCGAGCAGCCCGCCGAGCACCGCCCAGCCGGCGAGCACCAGCATGGCACGCAGGTCCCACTCCCCCAGGACGAGGGCCGACCGCAGGGCGTCGCCGAGCGCCGCCGACGGGAGCCACGCGACCACCGCCTGCCCGGGCAAGGCCGCCGCCGGCAGCACCACCCCGCCGAGCCCGGCGAGCAGGACCCAGACCAGGTTGGCCAGGGCCAGCACGGCCTCGGCCCGCAGCGTCCCGCCGAGGCAGGCGGCGAGCGTCACGAAGGCCGCCACGCCCAGGACCACCGCCAGGAGGGCCGGCGCGAGCCCGTCCGCCCGCGGGTCCCAGCCGAGCATCAGGCCGACCGCCGCCACGACGCCCAGCTGCAGGACGAGGACGCCGAGGACCGACAGCACCTTGGCGAGCAGGAGCCCGCCGCGGCCGAGGGGGGTCGTCCCCAGCAGCCGCAGCACCCCCCAGCGCCGCTCGAACCCGAGCAGGATGGCCTGACCGGTGAAGGCCGTCGACAGCACGGTCAGCGCGAGGACCCCTGGCGTGAGCACGTCGAGACGATCGCGGCCGGCCCACGGCCCCACCGCCAGCTCGGGGGAGGTCAGCACGGACAGCCCGAGCAGCGCGAGGACGGGCAGGACCACCGAGACCAGCAGCTGCTCACCGTGCCGCAGCAGCCCCATGGCCTCGAAGCGCGCCTGCGCGAGCACGCGCGCCGCCGGGGCTGCCGGTGCGCTCGGTCGCGGGGCCGCCTCGGTGCTCATCGCAGCGCCCCGTCGGTCAGCACGAAGTAGGCGTCCTCCAGGCTGCCCGCCCCGCTGCGGCGGCAGATGTCCGGCACGCCGCCCCGCTCGACGACCTGGCCGGCGACGACGACCACGACGTGGTCGGCCAGCCGCTCGGCCTCGTCGAAGGAGTGGGTCGTCACCACGACCGCCGCGCCGTCCCGCGCGATCCCGGCGACGAGGCGGTGCACCTCGCGCCGCGCGTGCGGGTCCAGGCCGGCGGTCGGCTCGTCCAGGAAGGCCACCTCGGGCCGACCCACCAGGGCCGCGGCCAGGGCGACCCGCTGCCGCTGGCCGCCGGAGAGCCGGCGCACCGGCCTCCGGGCGGCGTCCCCCAGCTCGAGCCGGTCGACGAGCTCAGCCACGTCGACCGGGTCGGCCCAGAGCCGCGCCAGGTGGCGCAGCAGCGTCGTCGGGGTGACGGCCTGGGGCAGACCGCCGTCCTGCAGCATGACCCCGACGCGGGCCCGGTGGTCGGCATCCGCGCCCCACGGGTCCTGTTCCAGCACCCGCACCGTCCCCGCGTCCGCGCGCTGGAGCCCGACGGCGATCTCGACGGCGGTGGTCTTGCCCGCCCCGTTCGGGCCCAGGACGCAGGTGACCTCGCCCGCGCGAGCCTCGAGCGTGAGGCCGTCGAGCGCCTGGGTGGCGCCGAACCGTCGCGTCACCTGCTGCAGCGACACCGCCGGCCTGCCTGGGTGGTCGCGACGTGCGTCCGGTCCTGCCGCCCCGCTCACGGCCCCGCTCACCGGGAGGCCACGAGGTCGCCGCTGCTGCGGCTCGGCTGCGGGACCGCGCTGACGGCATACATCTTCTCCACGGTCATCGCGGTGACCGCGCACAGCGCGGCCGCCCCGACGAGGTGGACGACGACGGCCACGACGGGCAGCCCGGTGAAGAACTGGTAGTAGCCCACCGCCCCCTGTGCGACCACGAGGACCACCAGCAGGAGCAGCATCCGTCGCACCGGGCGGGGCCAGCCGGCACGCACCGCCAGCGCCAGGGTCAGGAACGAGGTCGCGACGAGGGCGTAGACCGGCACCGCGTGGGCGCGGGTCACGAGGTAGGCGTCGAAGGTGTGGCGCGCGACGTCGCCGGAGTCGCCGGAGTGCGGTCCCGTCCCGGTCACCAGGGTGCCCAGGTAGACCGTCAGGGCCACCGAGACGGCGAGGACCGCCCCGAGCAGCCGCATCGTCCGCCGTCCTGTGGTGACCTGTCCGGGGCGTTCGGCCCGGGCGACGCCCGGCAGGCTCGCCCGTCGGGCCCGGTCGACCAGGATCCCGCCGAGCGTGATGAGACCGGCGGAGACGAGGAAGTGCACCCCGACCACCCAGGGGTTGAGCCCGGTGATGACGGTGATCCCACCCAGCACCGCCTGCACGGGTATGCCCAGCGCCATCACCAGGGCGAGCACGAACAGGCCCGGGTGCGTCCGCCGCGAGCGCCAGACGGAGAGGAAGGTGAGCACGGCCACCGCCACGAGCACGAAGGTCAGCAGGCGGTTGCCGAACTCGATGACGCCGTGCATACCCATCTCCGGCGTGTTCGTCCAGGACGCGTCCGTGCAGCGGGGCCAGGTGGGACACCCCAGCCCGCTCGCGGTGAGCCGCACCAGGCCACCGGTGAGCACGAGCAGCGCGTTGGCGAGCAGCGAGGCCCACGCCATGGCACGGACCCAGGCCCCCGGGGCGTCGGGGAGCAACCGCCCGAGCACCCGGCGGACGCCACCCTCCCCCGCGGTGCTCATGTCAGCGGCAGGTGCAGCAACGGGTCCACCGCCACACCGAGGAAGAGGAGGGTGAGGTAGCTGATCGAGAAGTGGAACAGCCGCATCGCCCCGAGCGGGGGGCCGGTGACCCCGGCCCGGGCCCGGCCCAGCAGCCGGTGCGACTCCACGACGAAGACCGCGCCGGCGACCCCTGCGACGACGGTGTAGACCCATCCCATCGGGGCGACCGGGACGAGCACGAGCGAGGTGAGGACGGTGACCCAGGCGTACACCACGACCTGGCGGCCCACGGCGATGTCCTCGGCGACCACCGGGAGCATCGGCACGCCGGCCGCGGCGTAGTCCTCCTTGAAGCGCATCGACAGCGGCCAGTAGTGCGGCGGCGTCCAGAAGAAGACGACGAGGAACAGCACCAGCGCGGCCCAGGACAGCCCGTCCGTGACAGCCGACCAGCCGATGAGCACGGGCATGCACCCGGCGACCCCGCCCCACACGATGTTCTGGCTGGTGCGCCGCTTGAGGACGATGGTGTAGAAGACGACGTAGAGCGTGATCGCGCCCAGCGCCAGCCAGGCGGACAGCCAGTTGACGACCAGTCCCAGCCACAGCACCGAGGCCACCCCCAGGACGGCGCCGAAGAGGAGCGCGGAGCGCGGCGAGATCGCGCCGGTGACCAGCGGCCGGGTGGAGGTGCGGTGCATCTGCGCGTCGATGTCGCGGTCGAGGTAGCAGTTGAGGACGTTGGCCGAGGCCGCCGCCAGAGTGCCGCCGACCAGGGTTGCGACGATGAGCCACACCGGCGGGACCCCGCGCTCGGCGAGGAACATCACCGGGAAGGTGGTGACCAGCAGGAGCTCGATGATGCGCGGCTTGGTCAGCGAGACGTAGTCGCCCACCACCCGCCGCCACGGCCGGGCGACCCGACCCGCGGTCCCGGGCCGAGGCCGTCCGGGACGGGCGGGGCGTGGGTGGAGCGTGGTCACGGCATCCTTCGACGGTCGTGGTGCGGGTCGCGCGAGGAGCGCTCGGGGGCTCGCGTCGCACCGTCCATCGTAGCCGCCCGGTGTGGTGGCCCGCGCCGCGGACCGGGACGGGGGCGGCCCGGCTCGCGCCCGGCCCCCCAGGGACTATGGTCGTGGTGTACCGGGGCGTCCTCGCGGCGCCGCGTCGTCACGTGCCCCCGCACCGTCAGGAGATGAACCAGTGACCACCTCCACCGAGACCTTCACCGCCGGCCGCGACAGCGCGCTGGCGAGGCCCGTCTGCTCCCAGGTCGGCTGGACCGACGCCGACGTGCGGGCCGTGGACACCGCCCGCGTCCTGGCGGCCGACGCCGTCGAGAAGTGCGGGAGCGGGCACCCCGGTACCGCCATGAGCCTGGCCCCGCTCGCCTATCTGCTCTACCAGAACGTCATGGTGCACGACCCCGCCGACCCCCACTGGCTCGGCCGCGACCGGTTCGTGCTGTCGGCGGGCCACGCCGCCCTGACCCAGTACATCCAGCTGTACCTGTCCGGCTACGGCATGCAGCTGGAGGACCTGCAGCAGCTGCGCACGTGGGGCTCGGCCACCCCGGGGCACCCCGAGGTGCACCACACCACCGGCGTCGAGATGACCACCGGCCCCCTGGCTCCGGGATGGCCTCCGCCGTCGGGCTGGCCATGGCGCAGCGCCGCCAGCGGGGGATGCTCGACCCGGACGCCGCGCCCGGTGAGTCGCCCTTCGACCACCAGATCTGGGTCATCGCCTCGGACGGCGACATCATGGAGGGGGTGACCTCCGAGGCCAGCTCGCTCGCCGGCCACCAGGAGCTGTCCAACCTCACGGTCATCTACGACCAGAACTTCATCTCCATCGAGGACGACACCGACATCTCCTTCAGCGAGGACGTCGCCCAGCGCTACGAGGCCTACGGCTGGGCTACCGAGGTCGTCGACTGGCGCTCCCAGGCCCCCTACACGGAGAACGTCGACGAGCTGTACGCCGCGCTGCAGGCCGCGCGGGCACGCACCGACCGGCCGACGCTGGTGCTGCTGCGCACCATCATCGCCTGGCCGGCGCCGGAGGCCCGCGACACCGGGGCGGCCCACGGCTCCGCCCTGGGGGCCGACGAGGTCTCGGCGACCAAGCAGCTGCTCGGTTTCGACGCCCGGCGCACCTTCGCCGTCGAGGACGAGGTGCTGCAGCACGCCCGCCAGGTGGGCGAGCGGGGTGCCCAGGCCCGGTCCGCGTGGGAGGAGCGCTATCAGGCGTGGCGCTCGGCCCACCCGGACAACGCGGCCCTGCTCGACCGCCTCCAGCGGCACGAGCTGCCCGAGGGCCTGGACGACGCCATCCCCACCTTCCCGGCGGACGAGAAGGGCATGGCCACCCGCAAGGCGTCCGGGGAGGTGCTGAGCGCCCTCGCCGACGTGATGCCCGAGCTGTGGGGAGGCTCGGCCGATCTGGCCGGGTCCAACAACACCACCATGTCGGGCGTGCCGTCGTTCGTGCCTAGCGGCAAGGCCACCGAGATGTTCCCGGGCGACGAGTACGGCCGCACGCTGCACTTCGGCATCCGGGAGAACGCCATGGGGATGATGCTCAACGGCATCTGCCTCGAGGGGCTCACCCGCCCCTACGGCGGCACCTTCCTCACCTTCTCCGACTACATGCGCCCGTCCCTGCGGCTGGCCGCCATCCAGCAGGCCAACCCGGTCTACGTGTGGACCCACGACAGCATCGGGCTCGGCGAGGACGGACCGACCCACCAGCCCGTCGAGCACCTGGCCGCCCTGCGGGCCATCCCCGGTCTGGACGTCGTCCGCCCGGCGGACGCCAACGAGACGGCCGTCGCCTGGCGCACCGTCCTCGACATCCAGGACCACCCCGCCGCGCTGGTGCTGAGCCGGCAGAACCTGCCGGTCTTCGACCGGGACGCCATGGAGTCGGCCGAGGGGACCGCCCGCGGCGCCTACGTGCTGCAGGAGGCCGGCAGCGGTGAGCCCGAGGTCATCCTCGTGGCCACCGGGTCCGAGGTGCAGCTCGCCGTCCAGGCACGCGAGCGGCTCGAGGCCGACGGTGTCGCCACCCGGGTCGTGTCCATGCCCTGCCGTGAGTGGTTCGCCCAGCAGGACCGGGCCTACCGCGAGCAGGTGCTCCCGCCGCGCGTGCGGGCCCGGGTCAGCGTCGAGGCCGCCGTCGGCCAGGGCTGGCGCGAGGTCGTCGGTGACGCCGGCCGGCTCATCAGCCTGGAGCACTACGGCGCCTCCGCGGACTACCAGCGGCTCTACGACGAGTTCGGGATCACCGCCGACGCGGTCGTCGCGGCTGCCCGCGACTCCATCACCGACACCACCCGCGAGCCGGTCCCCGGCGGGGCCGAGGTCCCGGACGAGGGCGGCTCGGAGACCGTCGGCGCCTGAGCGGAACCACGCGACGGCTTCCCCCCACCACCACCTGAGGAGCGAGATGACTGACACCACCCGCACCACCCTCCACGACCTGGCCGACGCCGGGGTCTCGGTCTGGCTGGACGACCTGAACCGGCCGATGATCTCCTCCGGGGAGCTGCAGTCCTACGTGGACCGCGGCGTCCTGGGGGTCACCACCAACCCCACGATCTTCGCGTCCGCGCTGGCCGAGGGCGACGCGTACTCCGAGCAGGTGCGCGAGCTCGCCGCCGACGGCGCCGACGTCGATGATGCCGTCTTCGCCCTGACCACCGACGACGTGCGCGACGCCTGCGACGTGCTGCGCCCTGTCTACGACCGCACCGACGGCGTCGACGGCCGGGTGTCCATCGAGGTGGACCCCGGTGCCGCCAAGGACACCGAGCGGACCGTGCAGATCGCCCAGCAGCTCTGGGAGACCATCGACCGGTCGAACCTGTTCATCAAGATCCCCGCCACCGTCGAGGGTCTGCCGGCGATCACGCAGACGCTGGCCAGCGGCATCAGCGTCAACGTCACCCTCATCTTCTCCCTCGACCGCTACCGGGGGGTGATGAACGCCTACCTCACCGGGCTCGAGCAGGCCCGGGAGCAGGGCAGGGACCTGTCCACCATCCACTCGGTGGCCAGCTTCTTCGTGTCTCGGGTCGACGGGGAGATCGACTCCCGGCTGGAGGAGATCGGCACCGACGAGGCCCTCGCCCTGCGCGGGCGGGCAGGCCTGGCCAACGCACGGCTCGCCTACCAGGCCTTCGAGGAGGTCTTCGCGACCCCGAGGTGGCAGAACCTCGCCGACGACGGCGCCCGCCTGCAGCGGCCGCTGTGGGCCTCCACCGGGGTGAAGAACCCCGACTACGAGGACACGATGTACGTCACCGGGCTCGTCGCCCCGCACACCGTCAACACCATGCCGGGCAAGACCCTGGAGGCCACCGTCGACCACGCCGAGCTGACGGGCGACACCATCACCGGGGAGTATGCCGGTGCGCAGCAGGTCCTCGACGACCTCGAGCGGGTCGGCGTCTCCTACAGCGACGTGGTCGCGCAGCTCGAGACCGAGGGCGTCGACAAGTTCGAGGCCTCCTGGGACGAGCTGCTCGGCACCGTGCAGGACGAGCTGGACAAGGCGGAGGGCTCCCGGTGAGCGCCCTCGCGGTCCAGGCCCTCGGTGCCGCGGCCGACGCCGTCGAGCACCACCTGCCGGCCCTGGTCACCGACCAGGTCGCCTCGCGACTCTTCGCGCGGGATGCGACCCTCTGGGGCCCGGACGCCGAGTCGGAGGCCGCCATCCGCCTCTCCTGGGTCGGGCTGCCCCGCTCCTCGCGTCCGCTCGTGGGCGAGATCGAGGCGCTGGCCGAGGAGCTGCGTGAGCGTGGCGTCGACCGTGTCGTGCTCTGCGGCATGGGTGGCTCCTCGCTGGCACCGGAGGTCATCACCGGCACCGCCGGGGTGCCCCTGGTGGTGCTGGACAGCTCCGACCCGGACATGGTCCGCGGGGCGCTGGAGGAGGACCTCGCCGGCACCGCCGTCGTCGTCTCCTCCAAGTCCGGCTCCACCCTGGAGACGGACAGCCAGCGCCGGGCCTTCGTGCACGCCTTCACCGAGGCGGGCATCGACCCGACCGAGCGCATCGTCATCGTCACCGACCCCGGCAGCCCGCTGGACGAGCAGGCCCGGGCCGACGGCTACCGCGTCGTCAACGCCGACCCCGAGGTGGGCGGGCGCTACTCTGCGCTGACCGCCTTCGGGCTCCTCCCCTCCGGCCTGGCCGGGGTGGACGTCGGGGCACTGCTCGACGAGGCCGAGGAGGTCGCCGACCTCCTCGCCGAGGACGACGAGGCCAACCCGGGGCTGCGCCTCGGGGCCGCCCTCGCGGGCACCGAGCCGCTGCGCGACAAGCTGCTGTTCACCGACGCCGGGTCCGGCATCGTGGGGCTGGCCGACTGGGCCGAGCAGCTCATCGCCGAGTCCACCGGCAAGCAGGGCACCGGCGTGCTCCCGGTCGTGGCCCCGGAGGGTCCCTCCCCCACCCACGGCATCCAGGACACCTCGGACTGCACGGTCGTGGTCCTCGCCCCGGAGGACGACGAGGGCGAGGGATCGTCGGCCCACGCGGACGCCGACTCGGTCGTGGAGGTCTCCGGCTCGCTGGGCGCCCAGCTGCTGCTGTGGGAGGTCGCGACGGCCGTCGCGGGCCGCCTGCTCGGGATCAACCCGTTCGACCAGCCGGACGTCGAGAGCGCCAAGAAGGCTGCCCGCGAGATCATGGAGGGCGGTGCCGACGCCGCGGGCGCCCCCGTCCTGACCGACGGCGCGGTCGAGGTCCGCACCGGTGGCGGGGGCTGGCTCCCCGAGGGCACCGACAGCCTCGACGGCGCGGTCGCCGCGCTGCTGGACCAGCTCGACCCGACCCGCGGCTACCTCGCGGTGATGGTCTACCTCGACCGGCTCGAGCAGGCCGACCTCGCCGAGGTCCAGGCCGAGCTCGTCGAGCGCACCGGGCGCCCGGTCACCTTCGGCTGGGGCCCGCGCTTCCTACACTCGACCGGTCAGTACCACAAGGGTGGGCCGGCCCAGGGCGTCTACCTGCAGGTGACGGGCGCGCCGCAGACGGACCTCGACGTGCCCGGCAAGGACTTCACCTTCGGGGAGTTCATCGCCGCGCAGGCGGCCGGGGACGCCGCGGTGCTCGCCGACCACGAGCGACCGGTGCTGCGCCTGCACCTCACCGACCAGGCAGCCGGGCTGACGCAGCTGCGTGAGGCCCTGTGAGCGGCCCCGCGCCCGCACCTGTCACCGCCGACACCAACCCGCTGCGCGACCCGGACGACAAGCGCCTTCCGCGCATCGCCGGGCCGTGCAGCATGGTCATGTTCGGCGTCACCGGGGACCTGGCCCGCAAGAAGCTCATGCCGGCCATCTACGACCTCGCGAGCCGGGGGCTGCTGCCGCCCGGGTTCTCGCTGGTCGGGTTCGCGCGGCGCGAGTGGGCCGACCAGGACTTCGCGAAGGTCGTCTACGACTCGGTGCGCCAGCACGCGCGCACCGAGTTCCGCGAGGAGGTCTGGCGCTCATTGGCCGAGGGCTTCCGTTTCGTCCCCGGCGCCTTCGACGACCCGGACGCCTTCGAGCTCCTGGCTCGGACGGTCCGCGAGCTGGACGAGGAGCGCGGCACCGGGGGCAACCACGCCTTCTACCTGTCGATCCCCCCGTCGTGGTTCGCCGACGTCTGCACCCGGCTGCAGGAGTCTGGGCTGTCCGACCCCCGACCGGGCACCTGGCGTCGCGTCGTCATCGAGAAGCCGTTCGGGCACGACCTGAGCAGCGCCCAGGAGCTCAACGAGATCGTCGAGGGCGTCTTCCCGGCCGACTCGATCTTCCGGATCGACCACTACCTGGGCAAGGAGACGGTGCAGAACATCCTCGCGCTGCGCTTCGCCAACCAGCTCTTCGAGCCGGTGTGGAACGCCAACTACGTCGACCACGTGCAGATCACCATGGCCGAGGACATCGGCATCGGTGGTCGCGCGGGCTACTACGACGAGGTCGGGGCCGCCCGGGACGTCATCCAGAACCACCTGCTCCAGCTCCTGGCGCTCACGGCCATGGAGGAGCCGGTCGCCTTCACCGCGGACGCGGTCCGGGCGGAGAAGGAGAAGGTGCTGGCCGCGGTCAGCCTGCCCGAGGACCTCGACGCCGCCAGCGCCCGCGGACGGTATGCCGCAGGGTGGCAGGGCACCGAGAAGGTGGACGGCTACCTCGACGAGGAGGGCGTCGACCCGGCGAACGAGACCGAGACGTATGCCGCCCTCAAGGTCGACGTGCGCACGCGGCGCTGGGCCGGGGTCCCGTTCTACCTGCGCACCGGCAAGCGCCTGGGCAAGCGGGTCACCGAGATCGCCGTGGTCTTCCGCCGCGCGCCGCACCTGCCCTTCACCTCCACCGCCACCGAGGAGCTGGGCGCCAACGCGATCGTCATCCGCGTGCAGCCGGACGAGGGGATGACGATGCGCTTCGGTTCCAAGGTGCCGGGCAGCCAGATGGAGGTCCGCGACGTGTCGATGGACTTCGGCTACGGCTCCACGTTCACCGAGTCCAGCCCGGAGGCCTACGAGCGGCTCATCCTCGACGTGCTCCTGGGTGAGCCGCCGCTCTTCCCCCGGCACGAGGAGGTCGAGCAGTCCTGGCGCATCCTCGACCCCGTCATCGACCACTGGGCCGCGAGGGACGAGGCACCAGAAGACTATCCCGCCGGGACCTGGGGCCCGGCAGGTTCGGACGAGATGATGCGCCGCGACGGCCGCGAGTGGAGGCTCCCATGATCCTGGACCTGCCCAGCTCCAGCGCGGCGGACGTCGCCAAGAACCTCGTCCGGCTGCGCAACCAGGTCGGGGCCATGGCGATGGGCCGGGTGCTGACCCTGCTGGTCGTCGTCGACGAGGAGCTCGCGGAGGAGGCCGTTGACGTCGCGAGCGAGGCCACCCGGCAGCACCCGGCCCGCATCCTCGTGGTCGTGAGCGCCAACGCGCGCGGCCGCGGGCGGCTGGACGCCCAGATCCGGGTCGGCGGGGACGCCGGTGCCTCCGAGATCGTGGTGCTCCGTCTCTACGGCGACCTGACCCGCCACGGCAGCTCGGTGGTCACACCGCTGCTGCTCCCCGACTCCCCCGTCGTGGCGTGGTGGCCCGGGGAGGCCCCGGCCGACGTGGCCGGCGACCCGCTGGGGCAGATGGCGCACCGCCGCATCACCGACGCGGCGGCTGCCGGGTCGGCCACCGGCACCCAGCTGCGGCGCCGGACCAAGCACTACCGACCCGGTGACACCGACCTCACCTGGACGAGGATCACCCGGTGGCGGGCCCTGCTCGCGGCCTCCCTGGAGAGCGAGCCGTTCGAGCCGGTGCAGCGCGCCGTGGTGGCGGGCGAGCCCGACTGCCCGAGCTGTGACCTGCTGGCCGGGTGGCTCGCGTCGTCGCTGCGCTGCCCGGTCGAACGGGTTCGCACCCCCGTTGGGTCGGGCGTGCAGAGCGTGCGGCTGGAGCGCACCGCCGGGCCGGTGGACCTCGTGCGGCTGGACGACTCGGGAGACACGGCCACCTTGTCGATGGTCGGGAGCCAGCCACGCCTCGTGGCCCTGCACACGCCCAGCGTGCCGGGAGCGCTCACGGCCGAGCTGCGGCGGCTGGACGCCGACGAGGTGTATGCCCGTTCCCTGTGCGACGGTCTGCCGCGGGTCCGGCGGGGCGGGACCCGCTCGGCGGCTGCCCGGGCGGGCGACTCCCCCGCTGGTCCTGCGCGGGTCGACCGCAGCGGGTCGGCGCGGCTGGGCAGCCGGTCGCTGCAGAAGGCTGAGGAGCCGGCGGACGGCGCGGACTCAACCGCCGTGGAGGAGGCCGTCCAGGAGGGGCTGGCCGAGACCGAGGAGACCGGCTCGGGCTGAGGCCGAGGTGTGGGTCGGTGGCGGCTCAGCGGCCGCCGCCCACCCCGCGCTCCCGCATGCGGGTGAGGGCCTCGTCGAGCAGGGCCGCGCCGTCGGAGTCGCTGCGGCGCTCCTTCACATAGGCCATGTGGGTCTTGTAGGGCTCGGTCCGTGGCGCCTCGGGCGGGGTGGCTCGGTCCTGGCCGGCAGGGAGCCCGCACCGGGGGCAGTCCCACAGGTCCGGCACCTCCACCTCCCCGTCCTGCGCGAAGCTCGGCCGGGTCTCGTGGCCGTTGGCGCACCAGAAGCTGACAGTGACCCGTGGCGCCGCGTCCCCGCGCTCGCTCTCCCCCATGGGGCCGGACCCCACGCGCGAGCCGCGGATGGCGTTCGTGTTGACCATGGCTGCCTCGTCCTTCAGAGCCGACCGGGTGTGGACGAGCACCACCCTACCCCCGACGCGCGACCCTCCTCTCCCACAGGGGGGAGCTCAGCTGAACCGGACGAGCACGCCGAGGCCGACGATGACCGACACCCACACCAGGGCCATCGCCACGGTGATGCGGTTCAGGTTGCGCTCGGCGACCGAGCTCCCGCCCAGGCTGCTGCTCATGCCTCCGCCGAACATGTCGGACATGCCACCACCGCGGCCCTTGTGCATGAGGATGAGCAGCACCAGGAAGCAGCTGGTGATCACCAGCAGGGCGTCCAGGAACCAGCGGACGAACTCCACGTGGGCACACCTTGTCGTCGAACGGTCGGGGGTCTGGTGCTCCGCGAGACGGCTCGCGGAGCACCAGACAGCCTAACTGACGCAGCGGTGCCCCGCCGACACTCGGATGCCGCTCAGCCGCCCGCGCCGGCGTGCTGCTGGTAGCGGCAGATGGACGCGAAGTCGTCCACCGACAGCGACGCACCGCCCACGAGGGCGCCGTCGATGTCGGGGCGCGCCATGATCTCGGCGACGTTGCCCGGCTTGACCGATCCGCCGTAGAGCACCCGCACACCGTCGGCCACCGACCGGCCGACCAGCTCGGCCACGGTCTCCCGGACCGCCGCGCAGACCTCCTGCGCGTCGTCCGGGGTGGCCACCTCACCGGTGCCGATGGCCCACACCGGCTCATAGGCCACGACCGTGCGGGAGACCTGCTCGGCGTCGAGGTCGGCGAGGGCGGCCCGCAGCTGACCCACCACGTGCTCGACATGGGTGCCGGCCTGCCGCACCTCCAGCGCCTCGCCGACGCACAGGATCGGCGTCAGACCGTGGCGCAGGGCGGCCCGCACCTTGGACCCGACGAGCTCGTCGGACTCGGCGTGGCCCTCGCGCCGCTCGCTGTGCCCCACGACGACGTAGGTGCAGCCCAGCTTGGCCAGGAAGGCGCCGGAGATGTCCCCGGTGTACGCGCCCTCGTCGTGCGGGCTCAGGTCCTGGCCGCCGTAGCCCAGCGCGAGCTGGTCCCCCTGTACCAGGGTCTGCACCGAGCGCAGGTCGCTGAACGGCGGGAGCACCACGACCTCGACGGCGGCGTGGTCGTGCCGGCCGTCGCGCAGGGTCCAGTCCAGCTTCTGCACGTGGTGGGTGGCCTGGAGGTGGTCCAGGTTCATCTTCCAGTTGCCCGCCATCAGCGGGGTGCGTGCGCTCATCTCAGTCCTCCAGCACCGACAGTCCGGGAAGGTCCTTGCCCTCGAGGTACTCCAGGCTCGCCCCACCGCCGGTGGAGATGTGTCCGAAGTCGTCCTCGGTGTGCCCGAAGTCCCGGACGGCGGCGGCGGAGTCCCCTCCGCCGACCACCGTCAGGGCACCGGCGGAGGTCCGGTCGACCAGGGCCTGCGCCACCGCCTTCGTGCCCGAGGCGAAGGGCGCCATCTCGAAAGCGCCCATCGGGCCGTTCCAGAAGATGGTCTGCGCGTCGGCCAGCCGGCCCACGAAGAGCTCCTCGGAGTCCGGGCCGATGTCCAGCCCCATCCGGTCGGCCGGCATCCCGTCCGCCGGCACCACCTCGTGGGCGGCGTCGGCCGAGAAGCTGTCGGCGACGACCACGTCGGTCGGCAGGACGATCTCGACGCCCCGCTCGGCCGCGGTCTCCAGGTAGCCCTTGACCGTCTCGACCTGGTCCTCCTCCAGCAGGCTGGTCCCGACCTCGTGCCCCTGGGCCTTGAGGAAGGTGAAGACCATGCCGCCACCGATGAGCAGCCGGTCGGCGACCGCGATGAGCGACTCGATGACGCCGAGCTTGTCGCTGACCTTGGCGCCGCCGAGGATCACCGCATACGGGCGGCGCGGGTCCTCACGGAGGGTGCGCATGACCTCGACCTCGGAGACGACGAGCCCGCCGGCGGCGTGTGGCAGCAGCCGCGGCACGTCGTAGACCGAGGCCTGGGCCCGGTGGACCACGCCGAAGCCGTCCGACACGAAGCCGTCGGCCAGGCCGGCCAGCGCCTGGGCGAAGTCGGCCCGTTCCTCGTCCGTCTTGGCGGTCTCACCGGGGTTGAACCGGAGGTTCTCCAGGACCAGGACGTCGCCGTCCCCCAGGGCCTCCACTGCGGCGGTGGCGCGGTCCCCGACCGTCTCCTCGACGAAGGACACGGTGATGTCGTCGTCGAGGAGCTCGTCGAGGCGGGTCGCCACCGGGGCCAGGGAGTACTTCGCCTCGGGCGCGCCCTTGGGGCGGCCGAGGTGGGCGCAGACCACGACCCGGGCGCCCTCGCGGGCCAGCCGCTCGATCGTGGGCACCGAGGCGCGCACCCGCCCGTCGTCGGTGATCTCCTGACCGTCGAGCGGCACGTTGAGGTCGCTGCGCACCAGCACGGTGCGACCCGCCAGCCCGCCGAGGTCGTCGCTGAGCTGATCGATCGTGCGCATCAGAGCGAGCTGCCCACCAGCGCAACGAGATCCACGAGGCGGTTGGAGTAGCCCCACTCGTTGTCGTACCACCCGACGACCTTGACCTGGTCCCCGATGACCTTGGTCAGGCCGGAGTCGAAGATGCAGGACGCGGGATCGGTCTCGATGTCCTTGGAGACGATCGGGTCCTCGGTGTAGGTGAGGATGCCCTTGAGCTCGCCGTCGGCCGCCTTCTTCAGCGCGGCGTTGACCTCCTCGACCGTGACCTCGCGGGAGGCCTGGAAGGTGAGGTCGGTGGCCGAGCCGGTCGGGACCGGGACGCGCAGGGCATACCCGTCGAACTTGCCCTTGAGCTCGGGCAGGACGAGAGCGACGGCCTGGGCAGCACCGGTCTTGGTCGGGACGATGTTGAGCGCGGCGGCCCGGGCGCGGCGCAGGTCCTTGTGCGGCCCGTCCTGCAGGTTCTGGTCCGCGGTGTAAGCGTGGATAGTGGTCATCAGGCCCTTGACGATGCCGAACTCGTCGTTGAGCACCTTGGCCATCGGCGCGAGGCAGTTCGTGGTGCAGGAGGCGTTGGAGATGATGTCGTGGCTCGCGGGGTCGTAGTCCTTCTCATTGACGCCCATTACGACGGTGAGGTCCTCGTTCTTGGCGGGCGCGGAGATGATGACCTTCTTGGCGCCGGCGTCCAGGTGCGCCTTGGCCGTGGTGGCGTCGGTGAAGATGCCGGTGGACTCGACCACGACGTCGGCGCCCAGGTCGCCCCAGGGCAGGGCGCCCGGGTCCTTCTCCGCGAAGGCCTTGAACGCCTTGCCGTCGATGCTGATCTCGTCCTCGGAGCTGGTCACCTCGCCGTCCAGGCGGCCCAGGATGGAGTCGTACTTGAGCAGGTGGGCCAGGGTCGCGTTGTCGGTCAGGTCGTTGACGCCGACGATCTCGACGTCCGCCCCGGAGGCCAGCACGGCCCGCATGAAGTTGCGGCCGATGCGTCCGAAGCCGTTGATTCCTACGCGAACGGTCATGGAAACCCTTCCTCGATGCTGGTGGTTTGCGGCCCGCCGGGTGCGCGCCGCACGTGTCAGACGCCGTCGTCCTACCCCCAACCTAGCGGGCAGAGCAGGCCCGCACCACATCGGTATGACGTAGCGTCAGTCCTCGAGCATGTCCGGGGTGATGTTGGCCTCGGTCCCCTCGATCCCGAGCTCCTCGGCGCGCTTGTCGGCCATCGCCAGCAGCCGGCGGATCCGCCCTGCGACGGCGTCCTTGGTCATCGGCGGGTCCGCCAGCTGTCCGAGCTCCTCGAGGCTGGCCTGCTTGTGCTCCAGCCGCAGGGTGCCGGCGACCCGGAGGTGCTCGGGGACGTCGTCGCCGAGGATCTCCATCGCCCGCTCCACCCGCGCGCCGGCGGCCACGGCGGCCCGCGCCGAGCGGCGCAGGTTGGCGTCGTCGAAGTTGGCCAGCCGGTTGGCCGTGGCCCGCACCTCGCGCCGCATCCGCCGCTCCTCCCAGGCCAGGACGGCGTCGTGGGCCCCCAGCCGGGTCAGCATCGCCCCGATGGCGTCGCCGTCCCGGATCACCACGCGGTCCACGCCGCGCACCTCACGGGCCTTGGCCTGGATGCCGAGCCGACGGGCGGCGCCGACCAGCGCCAGGGCCGCCTCCGGCCCCGGGCAGGTCACCTCGAGCGCCGAGGACCGTCCGGGCTCGGTGATCGACCCGTGCGCGATGAAGGCTCCGCGCCACGCGGCCTCCGAGTCGCAGACCGCGGCGCCCACCACGCGTGGCGGCAGCCCGCGGACGGGCCGGCCGCGGTGGTCGATGAGACCGGTCTGGCGGGCGAGGGACTCGCCGTCGGAGGTCGCGCGGACGACGTAGCGCGTCTGCTTGCGCAGGCCCCCGGGGCTCATGACCATCAGCTCGCTGCTGGAGCCGTAGACCTCGGCCATGAAGGTGCGCAGCCGACGGGCGCTCTGCGCGGTGTCCAGCTCCGCCTCGATGACGATGCGACCACCGACGATGTGCAGTCCACCGGCGAAGCGGAGCATGGTCGAGACCTCCGCCTTGCGGCAGCAGGTCCTGCTGACGGGGAGTCTGCTGAGCTCGTCCTTGACCTTCGCGGTCATCGCCACGGCAGTCATCCTCCTGGGTCGGGCAGTGGTGCTCCCCGGGGTCCAATCCCCCGAGGACCCCGGAAGGCTACCTTCTCGTAGCGGTGCGGCGCTCACAGCCCCTGCTCCGCCATGACGTCCCGGTAGGCCGCCGCGAGGCGCAGGGTGTCGTGCACGCCCGGGCGGTTCGGCTTGCCGACCGTCGTGAGGACCAGGCTCGCGCCCAGGCCCTCCACCGCGGCCTCCAGCGCTGCTCGCTCGGCCTCGGTGCGGGCGACCTGCGGGTCGGCGATGACGTGGTCGAAGCTCAGGTCCGGCGCGTGCGCCGAGACCGCCGCGACGTGCTCCGCGAGGGTGTAGCCGCTGGCCTCGTCGTCGCTGAGGCTGACGTTGAGCGTGAGGATCCGGCGCGCGGGGGTCTCGCACAGCGCCTGCCGCAGCTCGGGGACGAGCAGGTGCGGCATGACGGAGGTGAACCAGGAGCCCGGCCCGAGGACGACGAGGTCGGCCAGCTTGATCGACTCCAGCGCCTCGGGGCAGGCGCGTGGCGCCTCCGGGATGAGCCGGATGGACCGGACCGTGCCGGGGTGCCGCGCCACCGTGGACTGGCCGCGAACGGTGCTGATGCCGCCCTCGCCGGTCGGTCCCGCGTCCTGCATCTCCGCCTCGATCTCCAGCGGCTCCAGCGCCATCGGCAGGACCCGCCCGCGGGTGTTGAGCAGCCGCCCCACGAGGTCGAGACCCCGCACCTGCTCCTGGGGCCGGAGGTCCCACAGCGCCATGATGAGCAGGTTGCCCAGGGCGTGACCGGACAGCTCCCCCTCGCCGCGGAAGCGGTGCTGCAGCACGGCCGACCACTGGTGACCCCACGCGGTGTCCTCGCAGAGAGCGGCCAGGGCCATGCGCAGGTCACCCGGCGGCAGGATGTCGAACTCCTGACGCAGCCTGCCGCTGGAGCCCCCGTCGTCGGCGACCGTGACGACCGCGGTGATCGCCTCGGTCAGGTGACGCAGCGCCTGCAACGAGGCGGCCAGCCCGTGCCCGCCGCCCAGCGCCACCACCCGGCGGCCGCTCACTCACGCCCCAGGTCACGGTGGAAGGTCGAGATCTGCACGTCCTGCTCCTGCAGGTCGGCCAGCCGACGGGTCAGCTCCTCCGCGGTCGCCACCGAACGGTGCTTGCCGCCGGTGCAGCCCACGGCCACCGTGACGTAGCGGCGTCCCTCGGCGAGATAGCCCTGCACGGCGGTGCGTAGCAGGTGCTCCGCGTGCCGGATGTACTCCTGCGCCAGGTCCTGCCCGAGGACGAAGTCGCGCACCGGGGCGTCCCTGCCCGTGTGCGGGCGCAGCTCGGGGTTCCAGTACGGGTTGGGCAAGAACCGCAGGTCGAGGACGACGTCGGCGTCCAGGGGGATGCCGTACTTGAAGCCGAAGGCCATGATCGCCAGCCGCAGCCGCACGTCGGCGTCCCCGCCGAGCAGCGCGTCGATCTTGGCCGCCAGCTCGTGCACGTTGTAGTTGGAGGTGTCGAGGACGAGGTCCGCGTCCGACCGGATGTCGCCGAGCATGCGCCGCTCCCGGCGGATGCCGTCGAGGAGCAGCCCCTCCCCCTGCAGCGGGTGCGGGCGACGGACGGCCTCGAAGCGCCGCACCAGGGTCTCGTCGGAGGAGTCCACGAAGACCACCCGGGGGCGCCAGCCGCGCTCGCCGAGCGTCTGCATCGCCCCGGCGAGCTCGTTGGTGAAGTCCCGGCTGCGCACGTCCGCGACGACGGCGACGCGCTGCCGCTGCGGGTCGTCGGCGGTGAGGTCCATCAATCGCACGATCATCGCCGGCGGCAGGTTGTCCACGACGTACCAGCCGCGGTCCTCCAGCACGTCACCGGCCGTCGTCCGACCCGCACCCGACATCCCGGTGAGGATGACGACGTCCGAGCGCCCGACCGCTCCGGGCGGGACCGGTGGCTGCTCCCCCAGGTCGATGCGCCGTGCGGTCACGTCCGTCCTCCCGTCCGTCGTCATCTCCCGCTCCGTCCCGTCAGGCCGTCCGGGGCTCATTCCAGGACCTCTCCGGTGCTCAGGTTAACGGCCGGGGCGACGCTCTCGCCCGCGAGCCGCTCGTGGACCACCGCCGCCAGGGACGGACCGACCCCGGGGACCTCCTGCAGCTGCTCGACGCTGGCCGCGCGGACCGCCTTCACCGAGCCGAGGTGACGCAGCAGCGCCTGTTGCCGGGCGGGGCCGAGCCCGGGTATGCCGTCGAGCGCGCTGCTGGTCATGCTGCGGGAGCGGCGTTGCCGGTGGAAGGTGTTGGCGAAGCGGTGCGCCTCGTCCCGCACCCGTTGCAGCAGGTAGAGGGCCTCGCTCGTCCGGGGCAGGACCACCGGGAACTCCTGATCAGCGCTCCAGACCTCCTCGAGCCGCTTGGCGAGCCCCACGACGTTGACGTCCGTGACACCGACCGCGCTCAGCGCCTCCTGCGCGGCCCGGACCTGGGGCAGACCACCGTCGACGACCACGAGGTTGGGAGGGTAGGCGAACTTGGCGGGGCGGCCGTCGTCGTCGGCGCCGGGGGGCGGCGCCTGCGACAGGTGCCGGAAGCGTCGGGTCAGCACCTCGTGCATCGCCGCCGTGTCGTCCCCGGTGCCCTCGCGCACGATGAAACGGCGGTACTCGCCCTTGCGCGGCAGGCCGTCCTCGAAGACGACCATCGACCCGACGACGTCGCTGCCCTGGACGTGGCTGATGTCGAAGGACTCGATCCGCAGCGGGGCGTCGTCCAGCTCGAGGACCTCCTGCAGCTCCTGCAGTGCCTGCGAGCGCAGCGTCAGGTCGCCGGACCGGGCCACCTTGTGCCGGGCCAGCGCCTGCTGGGCGTTGCGCCCCACGGTCTCCATGAGGGTGCGCTTGTCGCCGCGGCGCGGCACCCGGACGGAGACGCGTGCGCCCCGCAGCCCGCCGAGCCAGGCGGCGACGTCCTCGACGCCCGACGGCAGCACGGGCACGAGGACCTCGCGGGGCACCTCGTCGCCGCGCTCGCCGCCGTAGACCTGCTGCAGCAGGTGCTCGACGATGTCCGGGAGGTCCTCGGCCCCCTTCTCGCTGACCCAGCCACGCTGCCCGCGGATCCGGCCACCCCGCACATGGAAGACCTGCACCGCGACCTCCAGCTCGTCGTCGGCGAGGGCGTACACGTCTGCATCGGTGGCGTCCGGCAGCACGACCGCGGACCGCTCGAGCGCCCGGCGCAGGGCCCCGACGTCGTCCCGCAGCCGGGCGGCGGTCTCGAAGTCCAGCTCGGCCGAGGCCCGGCGCATCCGCTCCTCCAGGTCCTTGACGAAGCGAGCGCTGTCACCGGCCATGAAGGCGCTGAAGTCCTCGGCGATCTGCCGGTGCTCCTCGGCGTCGACCCGGCCGACGCACGGCGCCGAGCACTTGTCGATATAGCCGAGCAGGCACGGGCGGCCGACCTGACCGGCCCGCCGGAAGACGCCGGCCGAGCAGGTGCGGACCGGGAAGACGCGGAGCAGGGTGTCCAGCGTCTCGCGGATGGCCCAGGCGTGCGTGTAGGGGCCGAAGTAGCGGGTCCCGGGTCGCTTGGTGCCGCGCATGACCTGGGCCCGGGGGAACTCCTCGCCCAGGGTGACGGCGAGGTAGGGGTAGGACTTGTCGTCGCGGTACTTGACGTTGAAGCGCGGGTCGAACTCCTTGATCCAGGAGTACTCGAGCTGGAGCGCCTCGACCTCGTTGCGCACGACGGTCCAGTCCACGCGGGCACCGGTCGTCACCATCTGCCGGGTCCGGGGGTGCAGCGCGGACAGGTCCTGGAAGTAGGACGTGAGCCGGGACCGCAGCGAGCGCGCCTTGCCCACGTAGATCACGCGGTCGTGCTGGTCCCGGAAGCGGTACACCCCGGGGTCGGTGGGGATCTCGCCGGGTCGGGGACGGTAGGACTGCGGGTCAGCCACGGGTCACGACAGCTCTCGGGAGTCGTCGTCTCACGCGGTGGACCTCCGGTCGAGCCCGAGCACGGGCGCGAGGAACCGGCCCGTATGGCTCGCCTCCACCTGGGCGACCTGCTCGGGGGTGCCCGCCGCCACCACCGTGCCCCCGCCCCGGCCGCCCTCGGGGCCCAGGTCGAGCACCCAGTCGGCGGACTTGATGACATCGAGGTTGTGCTCGATGACCAGCACCGTGTTGCCCTTGTCCACCAGCCCCTGGAGCACCCCCAGCAGACGCCGGATGTCCTCGAAGTGCAGCCCGGTGGTCGGCTCGTCCAGGACGTAGATGGTGCGGCCGGTGGAACGCTTCTGCAGCTCGGCCGCCAGCTTGACGCGCTGCGCCTCACCCCCCGACAACGTCGTGGCGGGCTGCCCCAGACGCACGTAGCCCAGGCCGACCTGGACGAGGGTGGTCAGGTGCCGGGCGATGACCGGCACCGCGGAGAAGAACTCCGCCGCCTCCTCGATGGGCATGTCGAGCACGTCGGCGATGGTGCGCCCCTTGAAGTGGACCTCCAGCGTCTCCCGGTTGTAGCGCCGGCCGTGGCAGACCTCGCAGGGGACGTAGACGTCGGGCAGGAAGTTCATCTCGATCTTCAGCGTGCCGTCGCCCGAGCAGGCCTCGCAGCGGCCGCCCTTGACGTTGAAGGAGAAGCGTCCCGGCTGGTAGCCGCGCACCTTCGCCTCCGTGGTGGTGGCGAAGAGCCTGCGGATGTGGTCGAACAGGCCGGTGTAGGTCGCCGGGTTGCTGCGCGGGGTCCGACCGATGGGGCTCTGGTCGACGTGCACGACCTTGTCCAGCTGGTCCAGGCCCTCCACCTTGCGGTGCCGGCCGGGCACGTGCCGCGCGCCGTTGAGCTGGTTCGCCATGACGCGGTAGAGGATGTCGTTGACCAGCGTGGACTTGCCGGACCCGCTGACCCCGGTCACCGCGACGAGGTTGCCGAGAGGGAAGGCCACGTCGACCTGCTGCAGGTTGTGCTCGCGGGCGCCGCGGACCGTGACCGCGCGGCCGTCCTGCGGCCGACGCTCAGACGGCGTCTCGATGGCCTTGCGCCCGGAGAGGTACTGCCCGGTCAGCGAGGTCCGGTGGCTGAGCAGGTCCGCCACGCTGCCGCTGTGCACCACGTGCCCGCCGTGCTCGCCGGCGCCGGGACCGATGTCGACGACCCAGTCGGCGGTGGCGATGGTGTCCTCGTCGTGCTCGACGACGATGAGCGTGTTGCCCAGGTCCCGCAGCCGGGTGAGGGTCTCGATGAGACGCCGGTTGTCCCGCTGGTGCAGGCCGATGCTGGGCTCGTCGAGGACGTAGAGCACGCCGACCAGCCCGGAGCCGATCTGGGTCGCGAGGCGGATCCGCTGCGCCTCACCCCCGGAGAGGGTGCCCGCCGGGCGGTCCAGGGAGAGGTAGTCGAGCCCGACGTCGAGCAGGAAGCCGAGCCGGGCGTCGATCTCCCGGCTCACCTGACCGGCGATCGCGGCCTCGCGCTCGGTGTAGTCCACCGAGGCGAGAAACTCGGCGCACTGGTCGATCGGCAGCGCGCACACCTCCGCGATGCTGCGGCCGCCGACGAGGACGGCCAGGATCTCCGGCTTGAGCCGGGCCCCCTTGCAGGCCGGGCAGGGGACCTCGCGCATGAAGCCCTCGTAGCGCTCACGGCTGCTCTCGGACTCGGTCTCGGCGTGCTTGCGCTTGACGTAGGGCAGGACCCCCTCGAAGCCGGTGGAGTAGCTGCGCTCCCGGCCGAAGCGGTTCTTGTAGCGGACGTGCACCTTGTGCTTGTAGCCCTCCAGGATGCGTCGCGCGCGCGTCCGGGCAGCTGCTTCCACGGCACGTCCAGCCGGAAACCGAGGTCGTCGGACAGCCCGCCGAGCACCCGCAGGAAGTAGTCGCTCAGCCCGGAGGCGGTCGACCAGGGCACCAGGGCGCCGCCCAGGATGCTGAGGTCCTCACGGACCACGAGCTCGGGGTCCACCTCGAGCTCGACCCCGATGCCGGTGCACTCCGAGCACGCGCCGAACGGGCTGTTGAAGGAGAACGAGCGCGGCTCGACCTCGTCGATCGACAGCGGGTGGTCGTTGGGGCACGCCATCCGTTCGGAGAAGCGCCGCTCCCGCGGCAGCGGCTCACCGGACTCGTCCACCGGTGCCTCGCGACCGCCCGCCGCGGCCTCCCCCGCGGTGGCCGGCGCGTCGACGAACTCGGCCACCATGATCCCGCCCGCCAGCGAGAGGGCGGTCTCCACCGAGTCGGTGAGACGCCGGGCGTAGGCGCGGTCGACGGTCGGTGCGTCCGAGCCGTCCTCGCCCTCCCCCACCTTGCTCACGAGCCGGTCCACGACGACCTCGATGCTGTGCTTCTTCTGCTTCTCCAGGGTGGGAGGGTCGCTGAGCGAGACGAGCTCGCCATCCACCCGTGCGCGGGCGAAGCCCTTGGCCTGGAGCTCGGCGAAGAGGTCGACGAACTCACCCTTGCGGCCGCGGACGACCGGGGCCAGCAGTTGGTAGCGCACACCCGGCGGCAGCTGGAGCAGCCGGTCGACCACCTGCTGCGGCGTCTGTCGCTCGACCGGCTCGCCGCACACCGGGCAGTGCGGTCGCCCCACCCGGGCATACAGCAGCCGCAGGTAGTCGTAGACCTCCGTGATGGTGCCCACGGTGGACCGCGGGTTGCGGTTGGTCGACTTCTGGTCGATCGACACCGCCGGTGACAGCCCTTCGATGAAGTCCACGTCCGGTTTGTCCATCTGGCCGAGAAACATCCGGGCGTAGGCCGAGAGCGACTCCACGTAGCGCCGCTGACCCTCGGCGAAGATGGTGTCGAAGGCCAACGAGGACTTGCCCGATCCGGACAGGCCGGTGAAGACCACGAGCGCGTCCCGGGGGATGTCGACCGAGACGTCGCGGAGGTTGTGCTCGCGTGCACCCTGGACCACGAGACGGTCGTGCCGGGCGCGTGACACTGCGGACGTAGGAGGCGAAGATGGCACGACCCCACTGTAGGCCGCGCCACTGACACACCCGGTCGCGCACGGCTTTTCCGCCGGGGCAACTGCATAGGTATGCTGGACCCTGCATGATTTTGTCGCAGGGCCAGCGATGTCCCGTCCACACGCACCTCAGGTCGCTGCCTCCCCTCGGCACGGCCCCGTCCCGAAACCGGTGATCCCATGACAGAGACGATCGTCCCGACCGCCGCTGCCCTGCGTCCCGTGCCCGGCGCCGCCCCCGAAGGGCTCTACGACGGGGCCCACGAGCACGACAGCTGCGGCGTCGCCTTCGTGGCCCGGCTGGACGGCTCCGCCCGGCACGACATCGTGGCCCAGGCCCTCACCGCGCTGCACAACCTCGACCACCGCGGCGCGGTCGGGAGCGAGGAGAACACCGGTGACGGCGCGGGCATCCTCACGCAGGTGCCGGACGCCTTCCTCCGGGAGGTGCTGCCGTTCGACCTCCCGGAGCGCGGCCGCTATGCCGTCGGCATCGTCTTCCTCCCCGGGGACGGCCAGGCCGACGAGGTCGCGGCGCAGGTCGAGGAGATCGTCCGGGCCTCCGGGCTGAGCGTGCTCGGCTGGCGGGAGGTGCCGGTGGACGCCGGCATGATCGGCCCGACGGCACTGTCCGTCATGCCGGTGATGCGCCAGCTCGTCGTCGCGGCAGGTCAGGAGAGCCCGGACGAGTCCGGGCTCGAGCTGGAGCGTCGGGTCTGGCTGGCCCGCAAGCGGATCGAACGGCGCACGGTCGCCTACCCGGTGTCGCTGTCCACCCGCACCATCACCTACAAGGGCATGCTGACGACCGACCAGCTGCCGGCCTACTTTCCCGACCTCACCGACGAGCGCTACACCAGCGCGCTCGCCGTGGTGCACTCCCGCTTCTCCACCAACACCTTCCCGTCCTGGCCGCTGGCTCACCCCTACCGCGTCATCGCGCACAACGGCGAGATCAACACGGTGAAGGGCAACCGCAACTGGATGCGGGCCCGCCAGTCCCAGCTCACCAGCGAGCTGTTCCCCGGCGACCTCGCCGACGCGCTGCCCATCTGCACCCCGGAGGCCAGCGACTCCGCGACCTTCGACGAGGTGGTGGAGCTGCTCACCCTCGGCGGCCGGTCCCTCCCCCACGCCGTGCTCATGATGATCCCGGAGTCGTGGGAGAACGACGAGACGATGGACCCCGACGTCCGCGCCTTCTACGAGTACCACTCGATGCTCATGGAGCCGTGGGACGGGCCGGCCAACCTCGTGTTCACCGACGGCACGCAGGTGGGTGCGGTCCTGGACCGCAACGGCCTGCGGCCCTCCCGGTACTGGGTCACCGACGACGGCCTGGTGGTGCTGGGGTCGGAGTCGGGCCTGCTCCCCATCCCGCCGGAGAAGGTCGTGCGCAAGGGCCGGGTCGCCCCCGGCCGGATGTTCCTCGTCGACCTCGAGGCCGGCCAGATCCTGGACGACACGCAGGTCAAGAAGGACCTCGCCGCGGCGCAGCCCTACCGCGCGTGGCTGGACCAGCAGCTGGTCCACATGGACTCGCTGCCGACCCAGGTCCACGTGAGGCACACGCACGCGTCCGTGACGCGCCGGCAGCAGATCTTCGGCTACACCGAGGAGGAGCTGCGGATCATCCTCGCCCCCATGGCCCAGGCCGGGGCCGAGCCGCTGGGCGCCATGGGCACGGACACCCCGATCGCGGCGCTGTCCGACCGTCCGCGGCTGCTCTTCGACTACTTCGTCGAGGCCTTCGCGCAGGTGACCAACCCGCCGCTCGACGCGATCCGGGAGGAGATCGTGACCTCGCTGGGCAGCTCCAGCGGGCCCGAGCCCAACCTGCTCTCGGAGACCCCGGAGCACGCCAAGCAGGTCGTCCTGCCCTTCCCCGTGATCGACAACGACCAGCTCGCGAAGCTGCGCCGCATCAACGTCGAGGGTGAGCACCCCGAGTTCGCCGCCGTGGTCGTCCGCGGCCTCTACCGGGTCGACGGCGGCGCCCAGGCCCTGGAGCAGCGGCTCGAGGAGATCTGCGCCGAGGTGGACGAGGCCATCGCCGCCGGAGCCTTCTTCGTGGTGCTCTCCGACCGCCACGCCGACCGCGAGCGTGCCCCCATCCCCTCCCTGCTGCTCACCAGCGCGGTCCACCACCACCTCGTGCGCAACAACACCCGCACCCGGGTCGGGCTCCTGGTCGAGGCCGGGGACGTCCGCGAGGTCCACCACGTGGCGCTGCTCGTGGCCTACGGGGCTGCCGCCGTCAATCCGTACCTCGCCATGGAGACGGTCGAGAACCTCTGCTCCGCGGGTCAGGTGCTGGACGGGCTCGACCCCGACGTCGCCATCAGCCACCTCATCAAGGCGCTCGGCAAGGGCGTGCTCAAGGTGATGTCGAAGATGGGCATCTCCACCATCGCCTCCTACCGCGGGGCGCAGACGTTCGAGGCCGTGGGCCTGTCCCGCGACGTCGTCGAGCGGTGGTTCACCGGGACCACGAGCCAGATCGACGGGGTCGGGCTGGACGTCATCGCCGAGGAGGTCCGCCGGCGGCACGCGGTCGCCTACCCGCTCTCCGGCATCCCGCCCTACCACCGCGCCCTGGACATCGGTGGTGAGTACCAGTGGCGTCGCGAGGGTCCGCCCCACCTCTTCAGCCCGGAGGCGGTCTTCCGGCTCCAGCACGCCACCCGGCAGGGCCGCTACGACGTCTTCAAGCAGTACACCGACCTCGTCGACGAGCAGGCGGCCGAGCTCATGACCCTGCGCGGTCTCTTCGGGCTGCAGCCCGACCGGGACCCGGTCGACATCGACGAGGTCGAGCCGGTGAGCGACATCGTCCGCAGGTTCGCGACCGGGGCGATGAGCTACGGCTCGATCTCGCAGGAGGCGCACGAGACGCTCGCGATCGCGATGAACCGGCTGGGCGGCAAGTCCAACACCGGTGAGGGCGGGGAGGACGTCGAGCGGCTGCTCGACCCGGAGCGGCGTTCGGCGATCAAGCAGGTCGCCTCCGGCCGGTTCGGCGTCACCTCCCCCTACCTCGTGCACGCCGACGACATCCAGATCAAGATGGCGCAGGGCGCCAAGCCCGGTGAGGGCGGACAGCTCCCCCCGGGCAAGGTCTACCCCTGGGTGGCGAGCACCCGGCACTCCACGCCGGGCGTCGGCCTCATCTCACCGCCACCGCACCACGACATCTACTCGATCGAGGACATCAAGCAGCTCATCCACGACCTCAAGAACGCCAACCCGAAGGCGCGGATCCACGTCAAGCTGGTGAGCCAGATCGGCGTAGGCACCGTCGCGGCGGGGGTCTCCAAGGCCAAGTCGGACGTGGTGCTCATCTCCGGCCACGACGGGGGCACCGGTGCGAGCCCGCTCACCTCGCTCAAGCACGCCGGGACGCCCTGGGAGCTGGGCCTGGCCGAGACGCAGCAGACGCTCCTGCTCAACGGGCTGCGCGACCGCATCGTGGTGCAGTGCGACGGGCAGCTCAAGACGGGTCGGGACGTCCTGGTGGCGGCCCTGCTCGGCGCGGAGGAGTTCGGCTTCGCGACCGCCCCGCTGGTCGTGTCCGGCTGCATCATGATGCGGGTATGCCACCTCGACACCTGCCCGGTCGGCATCGCCACCCAGAACCCGGAGCTGCGCGAGCGCTACACCGGGAAGGCGGAGTTCGTGGTGACCTTCTTCGAGTTCATCGCCCAGCAGGTGCGGGAGCTGCTCGCACAGCTCGGCTACCGGAGCCTGGACGAGGTCATCGGCCGGGCCGACCTGCTCGACACCTCCCGCGCGGTGGCGCACTGGAAGGCCGACGGTCTCGACCTCGCGCCGGTCCTGCACCTCACGCCGATCCCCGACGGGGCGGCTCGGCACTGCACCACGCAGCAAGAGCACGGTCTCGCCGCCGCCCTCGACAACCAGCTCATCGAGCTGGCCCAGCCCGCCCTCACCCACGGCTCTTCGGTCACCGGTAGCTTCCCCATCACCAACGTGAACCGCACGGTGGGGACCTTGCTGGGTCATCACGTGACCCTGTCGGCAGGGCCGGACGGCCTGCCCGAGGGCACCATCGACCTCACTCTCACCGGGTCGGCCGGGCAGTCGTTCGGCGCCTTCCTCCCCCGCGGGATCACGCTGCGCCTGGTCGGTGACGCCAACGACTTCGTCGGCAAGGGTCTGTCGGGAGGCCGGATCGTGGTGCGGCCGCCGGAGGACTCTCCCTTCGTCGCCACCGACCAGGTGATCGCGGGCAACGTCCTCTGCTACGGCGCCACCGCGGGACAGGTCAATGTCCGAGGACTCGTCGGCGAGCGCTTCTGCGTCCGCAACTCCGGTGCGACCGCGGTCGTGGAGGGTGTCGGTGACCACGCGCTGGAGTACATGACCGGTGGGATGGCCCTCGTGCTCGGCCGCACCGGCCGCAACCTCGGCGCGGGGATGTCCGGCGGCACGGCCGTGGTCCTCGACCTCGACGAGGGCCGGATGAACCCGCTGGCCATGGCGGGTGGCGACCTGCTGCTCACCCCGCTGGCCGAGACCGAGCACCTCGACGTGGTCCGGGCGCTGATCGAGGAGCACGCCGAGCTCACCGGGAGCACGGTGGCCGGCGCGCTCCTCGACGACCCGGACTGGGCCCTGCGCCTGACGACCATCACCCCACGCCAGTACGCCAGCGTGCTGCGCATCCGCCGCGAGGCGGAGGACCGCGGCGACGACCCCAACGGCCCCCACGCCTGGCAGATGATCCTGGAGGACTCCCATGGCTGACCCCAAAGGCTTCCTGACCCACCGGGAGCGGGAGAACCGCCCGACCCGGCCCGTCCCGGTGCGCATCATGGACTGGGAGGAGGTGCACGGCGAGCAGGCGACCTCCGTCCTGCAGCGCCAGGCGAGCCGCTGCATGGACTGCGGCATCCCGTTCTGCCACACCGGCTGCCCGCTGGGCAACCTCATCCCGGAGTGGAACGACCACACCCGCCGCGCCAACTTCGCCGAGGCCATCGAGCGGCTGCACGCGACCAACAACTTCCCCGAGTTCACCGGGCGGTTGTGCCCGGCGCCGTGCGAGACGGCGTGCGTCCTCGGGATCAACCAGCCACCGGTGACGATCAAGCAGATCGAGGTCTCGATCATCGACCGGGCCTTCTCCAACGGCCGGGTGACACCGCAGGAGCCGGAGTGGCTCAGCGGCAGGACCGTCGCCGTGGTCGGCTCGGGCCCCGCCGGGCTCGCCGCGGCACAGCAGCTGGGCCGCGCGGGGCACACGGTCGTCGTCTACGAGCGGGCCGACGCCGTCGGCGGGCTGCTGCGCTACGGCATCCCGGAGTTCAAGATGGAGAAGGCGGTCCTCGACCGTCGCCTGGTCCAGCTCCGCGGGGAGGGCATCCGCTTCGTCACCGGCGTCACCATCGGCGGTGACGGACCGGACGACGAGTCCCTCGACCAGCTGCGGGAGCGCTTCGACGCCGTCGTCCTCGCGACCGGCTCGACCGTGCCACGGACCTTGCAGGTGCCGGGCGCCGACCTGGATGGCGTTCACCCCGCGATGGACTTCCTCGTCCCGGCCAACAAGGAGGCCCTCGGCGGGGAGCGGGGCATCGACGCCGCGGGCAAGCACGTCGTCATCATCGGCGGTGGGGACACCGGTGCGGACTGCCTCGGGACGGCGCACCGGCACGGCGCGGAGTCGGTGCTGCAGCTGGAGATCATGCCGACCCCTCCGCAGGAGCGGCCGGAGGCGCAGCCGTGGCCCACCTACCCGATGCTCTACAAGGTGACCGAGGCGCACGAGGAGGGCGGCGACCGGAACTACGGTGTCTCCACCCTGCAGGTCCTGGGCGACGACGAGGGTCGGGTGCGCGCCCTGGTCCTCGTGGACGGCGAGTTCGTCGACGGACGTTTCGTCCCCCTGGACGGCACGGAGCGGGAGATCCCGGCCGACCTCGTGCTGCTCGCCATGGGCTTCGTCGGCCCGGACGAGGAGGCCGCCCCCGCCGAAGCGCTGGCCCGCACGTCGCGCAACACCTACGAGCGGGACGACTCCTTCGCGACGCCCCTGGACGGGGTCTTCGCGGCCGGGGACTGCGGTCGCGGACAGTCGCTCATCGTGTGGGCGATCGCCGAGGGGCGTGCCTGCGCCGCGACGGTCGACCGCTACCTCAGCGGCAGCACGACGCTGCCGTCGCCCATCCGGGCGAGCGACCGCCCGCTGACCGCCTGACCCGGACCGTCACCTAGGATCACCGGGTGAGAGCCACCGACCTGCGCGGACACGTCAGCCCGGGAGGGCCGAGCTGGACGCTCGACCTCGGTCCCACGATGGTGCGCAAGTGCAGCGTGAGCGAGATGGACAACAACGTCTACCTCATCACGTGCACCGCGACCGGAGCACGATTGCTCGTCGACGCCGCGGACGACGCCGACCGCGTCCTCCGGCTGCTCGACGAGGACGACCGGGGACGGGGCCGGTCGCTCGAGGCGGTGCTGACCACCCACCGGCACTGGGACCACCACCGGGCACTGACCGAGGTCGTGGCGCAGACCGGGGCCACCGTCCTGGCCGGTGCGGACGACGCCGAGGGCCTGCCTGTGCCGGTGGACCGGGCGCTGCACGACGGTGACACCGTGCGGCTGGGCCACCTGGTCATGGACGTCGTCCACCTGCGTGGGCACACGCCCGGGTCGGTGGCGCTGGCGCTCAGCACCGCCGCCGACCGGACCACCACCCTGCTCTTCACCGGTGACAGCCTGTTCCCGGGCGGCCCTGGGAAGACGTCCGGACCCGGCGACTTCACCTCGCTCATGGACGACCTGGAGGGCCGGGTCTTCGCCGTCTTCGACGACGACGCCCTCGTCCTGCCCGGTCACGGCGACAACACCACGCTCGGCGCCGAGCGCCCGTCTCTGCAGCAGTGGCGCGAGCGGGGTTGGTGACCTCGGCAGGGCGGCCCGGCACGGCCCACCCCGTCCTGCTGGTGCTGCTGGCGGTGGTCTCGGTGCAGTTCGGCGGCGCCCTGGCCGCCACGCTGCTCCCCCTCGTCGGCGTCGTCGGCTCGGTGGCGCTGCGCCTGACCCTGTCCACCGCGATGCTCTGGGCGCTCGTCCGCCCCCGGGTGCGCGGCCGCAGCCGAGCGGACTGGGCGGTCGTCGGGCTCTTCTCTGCAGCCCTCACCTGCATGAACCTCGCCTTCTACGCCAGCCTCGCCCGACTGCCGATCGGCGTCGCCGTGACCATCGAGTTCCTCGGCCCGCTGGCGCTCGCGGCGGCCCTCTCGCGGCAGGCCCGCGACGCCTTGGCGGTGCTCGCGGCACTCACCGGCGTCGTCCTGATCTCGGAGGCCCTCACCGTGCCGTGGGCGCAGCTCGACCTGACGGGGATGCTGCTCGCCGCCCTCGCCGGGGCGTGCTGGGCGGCCTACATCGTGCTCAGCGCCCGCACCGGGGCGCGCTTCGAGGGCCTCGACGGCATCGCCATCTGTCTCGCCCTGGGTGCGGCGGTCACGCTGCCGCTGGGGCTGGTCACCGCGGGCGCCGACCTCTGGCAGCCGCGCGCGATCCTCACCGGTCTCGGGATCGCCCTGCTGTCCTCGGCGATCCCCTACAGCCTGGAGCTGCTCGCGCTGCGCCACCTGGCGGCGGGGACCTTCGGCGTCCTGCTCAGCCTGGAGCCCGCAGCAGCAGCCCTGGCCGGGCTGCTGGTGCTGAGTCAGCTCCTCGGCCCGCTGCAGCTGCTCGGCATGGCGCTGGTGGTGGTGGCCAGCATCGCCGTCCTCGGGCGGAGGACGGGCAGCACGCTCAGTGCTGCTCCGGACCCTTCCGGGTAGCCGTGGAGGAGGCGGCGGACTCGCCCGAGCCGTCCGCAGACTCCTTGCCGTGGTGCTGCGTACCGCCGAGCAGGCCGACCTCGTTGCTGTCGAGCCGTGCCTCGTCGCCCTCGTGGGTGATGCCGCGGGCCGCGTCCCGGCGCGACTTCATCAGGCTGGCCACGGCGGTCACGCCGAGGATGCCGACGATCGCGGTCAGGGACAGCCAGATCGGCACCTCGGGCACCCCGATGTGCTCGCCCCCGTTGATGAACGGCAGCTCGTTCTCGTGCATGGCGTGCAGGATGAGCTTCACGCCGATGAAGGCGAGCAGCACGGACAGGCCCAGGCCGAGGTAGACGAGCCGCTTGAGCAGGTCGCCGAGGAGGAAGTAGAGCTGGCGCAGCCCCATGAGGGCGAAGACGTTGGCCATGAGCACGAGGTAGGGCTCCTGCGTCAGGCCGAAGATCGCCGGGATGGAGTCAAGGGCGAAGAGCAGGTCGGTCGTGCCCAGCGCGAGGATGACGATCGCCATGGGGGTGAGGACCCGCTTGCCGCTCTCCACGATGCGCAGCTTGGTGCCGCCCTCCCAGGACTGGGTAACCGGGAAGCGTTTCTCCACCCAGCGCAGCAGGGCGTTCTCCTGGAAGTCGTCCTCCTCGTCGTCGTGGCCGATGTTCTCCATCGCCAGCTTGATCGCGGTGTAGATGAGGAAGGCGCCGAAGAGGTAGAACACCCAGGACCACCGCTCGATCGCCGCAGCGCCGACGAGGATGAAGATCGCGCGCAGGACCAGCGCCATGACGATGCCCACCATGAGGGCGAACTGCTGGTACCTCCGTGGCACGCCGAACTTGGCCATGATGATGAGGAAGATGAACAGGTTGTCGATGGACAACGAGTACTCCATCAACCAGCCGGCGTAGAACTCGGCGGCGAGCTGGCCGCCCGAGGTGATGAGCACGCCGAGCCCGAAGATGACCGCCAGGCCGATGTAGATGGACAGCGCGACCGAGACCTCCTTGCGGGAGGGCTCGTGCGGTCGACGGCCGAGGACCAGCAGGTCGACGGCGAAGACGAGGGTGATGAGGACCAGCGTGGCGGTCCACACCCAACCGGGGACGTCCATGCGCGGGTTCTACCTTCCGATCAGGGCACGCGGGCCGGATCGGAGGTCTCTCCCGCAGCCGGTCCCGCCCAGGTGGTGATCCGGGCGGACGGTGCCGATCTCGCCGGGCTCTGGGAGGCCGTGGTGACGACGAGGTCGCGAGGTGGGGATACTCCCCTCCGACGAACTCCCCCATGATGGCACGTCAGCCGGTCGCCTCCCGCATCTGACGCAGCTCCTTCTTGAGGTCGCCGATCTCGTCACGCAACCGGGCCGCCAGCTCGAAGTGCAGATCGGTGGCCGCCTGGTGCATCTGCTCGGTCAGCTCATGGATGAGCTGGGCGAGCTCGGTCGCCGGCAGCTGGTCACCGCTGCGCCGCTCGACCGCGCTCGTGCCCACGGTCGGCGTGCCCCGCCGGGAGGCCCCACCCTTGCCTCGGGACTGGCTGCGCCCGCTGCCCATGAGGGCCTCGGTGTCGGCGTCCTCGCGCTCCAGCATGTCGGTGATGTCGGCGATCCGCTTGCGCAACGGCGTCGGGTCGATGCCCTGGGCGGCGTTGTAGGCCAGCTGCTTTTCGCGCCGTCGGTTGGTCTCCTCGATCGCCTGCTCCATGGACGGGGTGACGGTGTCGGCATACATGTGCACCTGGCCCGAGACGTTGCGGGCGGCGCGACCGATGGTCTGGATGAGGGACCGGGCGGACCGCAGGAAGCCCTCCTTGTCGGCGTCCAGGATGCTGACCAGCGAGACCTCGGGCAGGTCGAGCCCCTCACGCAGCAGGTTGATGCCGACCAGGACGTCGTACTCCCCCAGTCGCAGCTCCCGCAGCAGCTCGACGCGGCGCAGGGTGTCGACCTCCGAGTGCAGGTAGCGCACCCGCACCCCCTTGTCGAGGAGGTAGTCGGTGAGGTCCTCGGCCATCTTCTTGGTGAGCGTCGTCACCAGCACCCGCTCGTCGCGCGCGGTGCGCTCGCCGATCTCGTGCAGCAGGTCGTCGATCTGCCCCTTCGTCGGCTTGAGGACGACCTCGGGGTCGACGAGCCCGGTGGGCCGGATGATCTGCTCGACGTAGCCGTCGCCCTTGGCCATCTCGTAGTCACCCGGGGTCGCGGACAGGTACACCGTCTGCCCGATCCGCTCGAGGAACTCCTCCCACTTCAGCGGTCGGTTGTCCATCGCGCTGGGGAGCCGGAAGCCGTGGTCGACGAGGGTGCGCTTGCGGGACATGTCACCCTCGTACATCGCCCCGATCTGCGGGACGGTGACGTGCGACTCGTCGAGGACGAGCAGGAAGTCCTCGGGAAAGTAGTCGAGGAGGCAGTTGGGGGCGGAGCCCGCAGAGCGGCCGTCGATGTGCCGGGAGTAGTTCTCGATCCCGGAGCAGGAGCCGACCTGGCGCATCATCTCGATGTCGTAGGTCGTCCGCATCCGCAGCCGTTGCGCCTCGAGCAGCTTGCCCTGCTGCTCGAAGGCCTCCAGCTGGCTGGCGAGCTCGCTCTCGATCCCGGAGATCGCCCGCTCCATCCGCTCCGGACCGGCGACGTAGTGCGAGGCGGGGAAGACATACATCTCCTGCTCCTCGCGGACCACCTCGCCGGTGAGTGGGTTGAGCGTGTAGAGCCGGTCGATCTCGTCGCCGAAAAACTCGATGCGCACCGCGAGCTCCTCGTACTGCGGGATGATCTCGACGGTGTCGCCGCGCACCCGGAACGTGCCGCGCGAGAAGGCCATGTCGTTGCGGGTGTACTGCATCGTGACGAAGCGGCGCAGGAGCTCGTCCCGCTCGACGGTCTCGCCCACCCGCAGCCGGGCCATCCGGTCGACGTACTCCTGCGGGGTGCCCAGGCCGTAGATGCACGACACCGAGGCGACCACGACGACGTCCCGGCGGGTCAGCAGGGAGTTGGTGGCCGAGTGGCGCAACCGCTCCACCTCGTCGTTGATCGAGGAGTCCTTCTCGATGTAGGTGTCGGTCTGCGGGACGTAGGCCTCGGGCTGGTAGTAGTCGTAGTAGCTGACGAAGTACTCCACCGCGTTGTGCGGCAGCAGCTCCTTGAACTCGTTGGCGAGCTGGGCCGCGAGCGTCTTGTTCGGCGCCATGACGAGGGTGGGCCGCTGCACCTGCTCGATCATCCAGGCCGTGGTCGCGGACTTGCCGGTGCCGGTGGCGCCCAGCAGCACGATGTCCTCCTCGCCGCCCTGCACCCGGCGCGCCAGCTCGGCGATCGCGGTGGGCTGGTCACCGCTGGGACGGTAGTCGGAGACGACGCGGAAGGGACTGACCGTGCGTTGCAGGTCGGTGGTAGGGCGCATACCCCCACGGTAGCCCCCGGCACCGACAAGGGTGGCCCGGCCGCACGGCCGGGCCACCCTCGTCAGGTGCGCTCAGGAGCGCCTGCTTCGCTCAGGCTCAGCGACGCGGGGCCGGGTCCGGGACCCCCTCCATCTCGGAGGCCTCGATGGCGAGCTCGCGCGCCATGACCTTGCGCTCGATGCGCTCCTTCTCCCGGTCCTCGGCGACGAAGGCCTTGACCAGGGAGATGCAGATCCCGATCATCACCAGGGTGAACGGGGCTGCGGTGATGATCGCCATGGTCTGCAGCGAGGCGAGCCCGCCGCCCTCGACCCCGGCGATGGCGCCGGCCACGATGAGGACCGCGGCGATCGCGCCCTCCAGCAGCGCCCACATGACGCGGCTCCAGACCGGCGGGTTCGGGTTGCCACCGTTGGCGATCATGTCGACGACGAAGGAGCCCGAGTCCGAGCTCGTCACGAAGAAGATGACGATCATGACGATCGCCAGCCCCGCGAGGAACGGTCCGCCCGGCAGGCCGTCCAGCATCTGGAACAGCGCCTCGTTGGTCGACACCGAGCCGTCCTCGCCGACCAGCGACCCGTCACCGAAGACTTGCCGGTGCAGGGCCGTGCCACCCATGATGACGAACCACGCCATCGTGAGCAGGGTGGGCACGAGCAGCACACCGGTGATGAACTCCCGGACGGTGCGGCCCCTGGAGATGCGGGCGATGAAGATGCCGACGAAGGGGGACCAGCTGATCCACCAGCCCCAGTAGTAGGTGGTCCAGCTCCCGAGCCACTCCGGGCCCTCCTCCTGGTAGGCGAAGGTGGAGAAGCTCATCGAGAAGAAGTTCTGCAGGTAGTAGCCGATGGACTGGACCATGTCGTTGAGCAGGAACAGGGTCGGACCCGCGACGAGCACGAAGATCAGCAGCAGACCGGCCAGCGACAGGTTGATGTTGGACAGCCACTTGATGCCCTTGTCCACACCGGAGACGACCGACGCGGTCGCCACCACCGTGATCCCCGCGATGAGCAGGACCTGCAGCAAGGCGCTGCTGTCCTCGACGACGCCGACGAATTCCAACCCGGCGGACACCTGGGCCACGCCGAAGCCGAGGGAGGTGGCGACCCCGAAGAGGGTGCCGACGATGGCCACGACGTCGATGACGTCACCGATCCAGCCGTCGGCGCGGTCCCCGAGGAGGGGACGCAGGGCGAAACGAATGGAGACGGGCAGCTTGCGACGGTGCACCGCGTAGGCGACGCCGAGCCCGACGATGATGTAGATCGCCCAGGCGTGCAGGCCCCAGTGCAGGAACGTCCTGCTCATGGCGGTGATCGCCACGTCGGCCTGGCTGCTGCCCTCGGCGGTTCCGGGCGGCGGCCCGGCGAAGTGGTTCAGGGGCTCCGCGACACCCCAGAACATCAGGCCGATGCCCATGCCCGCGCTGAAGAGCATGGCGAACCAGGAGCCGTAGCTGAAGTCGGGCGCGTCGTCGTCCTTGCCGAGCTTGATGTCGCCGTACCTGCTGATCGCGAGCCAGATGCTGAAGACGACGAAGAGGAAGCTGAGCAGCACGTAGTACCAGCCCACGGTGTTGACGATGTACTCGTTCGCCGCTTGCAACGCGCTGTTCATCGATGCGGGGAAGACCACCGCCGCCAGGACGAAGACGACGACGATCGCGGCGGCAGGGTAGAAGACGCGCGGCGCCAGGCCGGTGCTGGCCGCCTCCTCCTGGGTGGGCGGACTCTCGGTCGAGGTGGTCACGGATCGCCTCTCTCTTAGGGAATTCGTCGGTGTCGCTATCGTTCGCGCAGACATTTTGGCAGCCTGCACATTATCACAGGAAAAAGTCAGCAAAATAGGGAAACGGGGTCCGACAGAAAAGTCGGACCCCGTTCCCGGGCTGCCGGCGAGACCAGCTCACCGGCACCGGCTCAATTGCCGGTCAGCTTCTCGCGCAGCGCGGCGAGCGCCTCGTCCGAGGCGAGGGTGCCGGCCTGGTCCTCCGGCTCGTCGGCGTTGCCGGCCGAGGAGGAGTAGGACGTGGACGCCGGGGCGACCTCGACACCGGCCGCGGAGTCGGCCTCCGAGGCGGCCTCGACCTGCGCCTTGTGCGCCTCCCAGCGGGCGTGGGCGTCGGCGTACTCCTTCTCCCACTTCTCCCGCTGCTCCTCGTGGCCCTCGAGCCACTCGTTGGTCTCCGGGTCGAAGCCCTCGGGGTACTTGTAGTTGCCCTGCTCGTCGTACTCCGCCGCCATGCCGTAGAGCGTCGGGTCGAACTCGTTGGCGACCGCGTCGTTGGCCTGCTTGAGCGACAGCGAGATGCGGCGACGCTCGAGGTCGATGTCGATGACCTTGACGAAGACCTCGGCGCCCACGGTGACGATCTGCTCGGGCAGCTCCACGTGGCGCTCGGCCAGCTCGGAGATGTGGACCAGGCCCTCGATGCCGTCCTCGACCCGCACGAAGGCGCCGAAGGGGACCAGCTTGGTGACCTTGCCGGGCACGACCTGACCGATGGCGTGCGTCCGGGCGAAGGTCTGCCACGGGTCCTCGAGCGTCGCCTTCAGCGACAGCGAGACCCGCTCGCGGTCCATGTCGACGTCCAGCACCTCGACGGTGACCTCGTCACCGACCTCGACGACCTCGCCCGGGTGGTCGATGTGCTTCCACGACAGCTCGGAGACGTGCACCAGGCCGTCCACGCCACCGCCGAGGTCGACGAAGGCGCCGAAGTTGACGATGCTGCTGACGACCCCGGAGCGGACCTGGCCCTTGGCCAGCTCCTTGAGGAAGGTGGTGCGGACCTCGGACTGGGTCTGCTCCAGCCAGGCGCGGCGGGACAGGACCACGTTGTTGCGGTTCTTGTCCAGCTCGATGATCTTGGCCTCGATCTCCTTGCCGACGTAGGGCTGGAGGTCGCGGACGCGGCGCATCTCGACCAGCGAGGCGGGCAGGAAGCCACGCAGGCCGATGTCAAGGATCAGGCCGCCCTTGACCACCTCGATGACGGTGCCGGTGACGACGCCGTCCTCCTCCTTGATCCGCTCGATCGAGCCCCAGGCGCGCTCGTACTGCGCGCGCTTCTTGGACAGGATCAGGCGACCCTCCTTGTCCTCCTTCTGGAGGACCAGGGCCTCGACCTCGTCGCCGACGGTGACGACCTCGGAGGGGTCGACGTCGTGCTTGATGGCGAGCTCACGGGAGGGGATGACACCCTCGGTCTTGTAGCCGATGTCGAGCAGGACCTCGTCGCGGTCGACCTTGACGATCACTCCCTCGACGATGTCGCCGTCGTTGAAGTTCTTGATCGTGGCGTCGATGGCCGCGAGCAGTTCCTCCTCAGAGCCGATGTCGTTGACAGCGATCTGGGAGGTGGCCTTCTCGGCCGTGGTGGCAGTCATGTAGTAGGGACTCCGATTGTGGACTGGAAGATATGGATGGATGTGTGCGGTGCCCGCCAGACCCCGTTCGCACCAGCGTCCGGGCACGCCGAAGGCGTTGGCCAAGCCCGTCAAGACTATCCGGGCCGGGAGGCCAGGTCAAAGCGGTGCAGACTGGGGACATGGACGATCCGGCGCGCCCCGGCCCACCCGACCGTGTCGTACGACGCAGCGCTTCGCACGAGGAGTCGGTCCGGGCGGGGCGCCGGTGGTGGGACCAAGAGGCCGAGGCATACCACGCTGAGCACGGCGAGGACCTGGGCGACGCCGAGCTGACCTGGGGTCCCGAGGGTCGCACGGAGACCGAGCTGCAGGCGCTGGGGCCGCTGCGGGACCGGGACGTGCTGGAGGTCGGCGGCGGTGGTGGACAGGGGGCACGGTGGTGCGCCGGGCAGGGTGCCCGCGTGATCGGGTCCGACCTCAGCTCCGGGATGCTCGGGGTCGCCGCCCGGTTGGACGCGGCCACCGACGGCCCGGCCCCGGTGGCCCAGCTGCAGTGCGACGGTGCGGCCCTCCCCCTGGCCGATGCGTGCGTCGACGTCGTGTTCACGGCGCACGGCGTCCTGGCCTTCGTGCCCGACGTCGAGGGCGCGCTGCGTGAGTGGGCCCGCGTCGTGCGCCCCGGCGGACGCGTCGTCTTCTCCCTCCCCCACCCCTTCCGCTGGGTCTTCCCCGACGTGCCCGGTCCCGATGGGCTCCTCGCCCGGCACAGCTACTTCGACCGGCGGCCCTACGTCGAGGAGACGGTGAGCGGGCGGGCGACCTACACCGAGCACCACCGCACCCTCGGGGACCTCGTCCGGGCGGTCCGCGCGGCCGGGCTGGTGCTCGTGGACCTCCACGAGCCCGCGTGGGCGCCCGGCCGCCGCGACTGGGGCGGATGGAGCGAGACGCGTGGGACGCTCCTGCCCGGGACCGCACTCCTGGTCACCGAGCGTCCCGGGTGAGCACCTCACGTGGCGGCAAGGTCACAGTTTGGTGACGAAGGCCTCCTGACCGGCCGTGATCGGCCTAGGCTGAAATCCCGTGGACGGGCAACGACGCCCCCCGAACCGAAAGAGGAACACATGCGTAGGACGACCCATCTCAAGGCGATGGCGGCACTGTCCGCCGTGGCCCTGCTCGCCGCGTGCGGCGACGGCGGCGAGGACACCGGTTCCGGCGACACCGCCACCGAGGAGAGCTCGGAGGAGGGCGCCGAGGAGGAGACCAGCGCGGAGGAGGAGGGCTCCGAGAGCGAGGAGCCGGCCGCCGGGGGCGACGGCAACACCTCTGACACCTTCACCTTCGGCTACGTCCTCCCGGAGACCGGACAGCTGGCCTTCCTCGGCCCGCCCCAGATCGAGGCCCTGGGCCTGGCCATCGAGGACATCAACGCCGCCGGCGGGGTCCTGGGCAACGAGGTGCCCGACGCGGTCGCCGGTGACGAGGCGGGCCAGGAGGCCGCGGCGCAGCAGGCGGCCGACCGCATCCTCGCCGAGCAGCCCAGCGCCATCGTCGGCGCAGCGGCGTCGGGCATGTCCCTCGCGATCATCGACCGGGTGACCGGTGCCAACGTGATGCAGTGCTCCGGCTCCAACACGGCGCCGACCTTCACCGACTACCAGGACGACGGGCTCTACGTCCGGACGGCTCCCTCCGACGCCCTCCAGGGCCCGGTGCTCGCCAACACGATCGTCAACGACGGCTACAGCAACGTCGCCATCGTCGCCCGTGCCGACGACTACGGCTCGGGCCTGGCCGACGCCACGGCCACCGCGCTGGAGAACGCCGGAGCCACCGTCTCGCTCAACGAGACCTACGACCCGTTGGCCCGTGAGTTCAACGCGGTCGTGTCGTCGGTCGAGGCGGCCGAGCCCGACGCCGTCGTGGTCATCGCCTTCGAGGAGGGCGGCCAGATCCTGCAGGGCATGTTCGAGGCCGGGCTCACCCCGGACGCCGTGGGCGTCTACGGCGCGGACGGTCTGCGGTCGGCGGACCTGGGCAGCATCGTCAACGAGTCCGATCCCAGCGTCATCGCGGGGATGAAGGGCACGGCCCCCGCGTCCGCGGACAACCCCGACTTCATCACCCGGCTGCAGGAGTTCGCGCCGGACCTGGAGGAGACCCAGTTCGCCCCGCAGGTCTACGACTGCGCCGTCACCATGGCGCTGGCCGCCGAGGCCGCCGGGTCGGTGAACGCCGCCGATTTCAAGGCCGAGGTCAACGGCATCACCAGCGAGGGCACCGAGTGCACCTCCTTCGAGGAGTGCAAGGGGCTGCTCGAGGACGGTGAGGACATCGACTACAACGGTGCCAGCGGCCCGCTCGACTTCACCGACGCCGGTGAGCCGGGCACGGCGACGATCGAGGTCTACGAGTTCGACGACGCCGGTGAGCTGCAGTCGGTCGAGACCGTGGAGTCCAACCCGAGCGAGTGAGCGCTGCGGTCGGGGTGGTCCTCACAGCCGCCCGACCGCCCGGACGCACGAGCGGCCCGGCACCTCCTGGGTGCCGGGCCGCTCGGCTGCGTGGTGTGCCACCGGCGGGTGGTGCAGCTCTCAGTCGTCGGAGATCCGGGCCAGGGTGCCGAGGTAGAGCTCGATGACCTTCGGGTCGTTCGCCAGCTCCTCGCCGGTCCCGGTGTAGGCGTCCTGGCCCTGGTCGAGGACGTACGCCCGGTCCGAGATGTCCAGGCACTGCCGGGCGTTCTGCTCCACCATGAGCACGGACACCCCGGCCGAGTTGATCCGTGACACGGCCTCGAAGACCGAGTCCTGCATGAGCGGCGAGAGGCCCGCCGACGGCTCGTCCAGGAAGAGCACGTGCGGCCCGGTCATGAGGGCGCGGCCCATCGCCACCACCTGGCGCTCGCCGCCGGAGAGCGACCCGGCGCGCTGCGCCCGCCGGTCGGCGAGGAGCGGGTAGAGGTCGCTCACCTCGGCGAACCGGGCGGCATACTCCTTGGGCCGCAGGTAGAGGCCCATCTGGAGGTTCTCCTCCACGGTGAGCGAGGGGAAGACGTTGTTGTTCTGGGGCACGTAGCCGAGCCCGGTGGCCACCAGCTTGTGGGCGGGGCGCGAGGTGATGTCCTCCCCGTGCAGCATCACCCTGCCCGAGCGCACCGGGACCAGCCCGAACATCGCCTTGATGAGCGTCGACTTGCCCGCGCCGTTCGGGCCGATGATGCCGACCAGTTCCCCCGGCCGTACCTCGACCGAGCAGCCCCGCAGGATGTCGACGTCGGGGATGTAGCCCGCGACGAGCTCCTCGGTCCACAGCACCGGCTCGGCGGAGGTGCCGCCCGTCGCCGAGTCCTCGAGCTGGCCGTCCACGCTCACCGCTCCTCCTCCGTCGGCAGTGCCCGGTGACTGCCCAGGTAGGCCTCGATCACGGCCGGGTCCTTGCGGATGTCGTCCGGACGGCCCTCCGCGATCACCTTGCCCTGGGCGAAGCACACCACCCAGTCGCTGATCGACATGATGACGTCCATGTCGTGCTCCACGAGCACGATCGTCATGCCCTCGTCGCGCAGCGCCTCGATGTGACCCAGCAGCGACTGGGTCAGGGCGGGGTTCACCCCGGCCATCGGCTCATCGAGCAGGATCATCTGCGGCTCGACCATGAGGGCCCGGGCCATCTCCAGCAGCTTGCGCTGCCCGCCGGACATGGTACCGGCGAACTCGTCGCGCATGTGTGTGAGGTTGAACCGCCCGAGCAGCTCCTCGGCGCGACGGCGGATCGACGCCTCCTGGGCCGCCCAGGTCGGGCGGAGCAACGCGGCGATCAGGCCCTCGCCGCGTTGCCCGGTCGCCCCGAGCATGAGGTTCTCCAGGCTGGTGAGGCGGGTCAGGGCCTTGGTCAGCTGGAAGGTGCGCACCATGCCCTTGCGCGCGATGCGGTGCGGCGGCCGCCCGGTGACGTCGCTGGCGTCGAACGACCAGCGCCCGCTGTCGGGCCGGTCGAAACCCGTGATGAGGTTGAAGAAGGTCGATTTGCCCGCACCGTTGGGCCCGATGAGCGCGGTGATCGTGCCCCGCTGCACCTCCAGGTGCTCCACCTCGACCGCGCGCACCCCGCCGAAGTGTCGGGCCATGTCTTCGGCGACGAGGATCGGGTCCGGCTTGGCGACCCCGGGCGCGCTGGCGACCCCGGCGAGCGCCTCGGCGGCCCGTCGGGCCCCCACCGACGGTTCGGCTGCGGACGCGTGGGCACGCTCTTGCTCGTGCGCCGCCTCCCGTTCCGCGACGAGGTCGGCGTGGGTGTCATCGGACATCGAGACGCAGCTCCTTCCGGTTGCCGATCAGCCCGGCGGGTCGGAACATCATCAGCAGCATGAGGCCGAGCCCGACGGCCGCGAAGCGCACCGCCCCGATGTCGCTCGGCACGAGCAGGGCGCCGGGGATCCAGCCGGCGGACATGGCCGAGCGCAGGAAGGCGTCGAGGAAGGTCAGCAGGAACCAGAAGACGACCGAGCCGATGATCGGTCCCAGCACCCGGCTCGCGCCGCCGAGGATCATGATGGTCCACAGGTAGAACGTGATGATCGGGATGAAGGCGTCCGGGGTGATGGCCTGGCTGTTGATCGCCAGCAGCGCTCCTGCCAGCGCGCCCAGGACGCCGCCGAGGACGAGCGCCTGCATCTTGTAGGCGAAGACGTTCTTGCCGAGGCTGCGCGCGGCCTCCTCGTCCTCCCGGACGGCCCGCAGGACCCGCCCCCACGGGCTGTGGACGAGCAGCCAGACGAGACCCGCCGCGACGAAGGTCGCCCCCCAGGCCACGGTCATCAGCCACAGCGCGCGCTCACCGAAGCGCAGCGGCCCCAGCTCGAGCGGGCCGCTGAACGGGTTGAGCTCGTAGAAGCCACCGGCGAACTGGACGAGCCCGAAGACACCGCCGGTGACCGGCTCGGCGAACGAGGAGCGGTAGAGGTAGCGCAACACCTCGGCGGCGGCGATCGTCGCGATGGCGAGGTAGTCCCCGCGCAGCCGCAGCGTCGGCACCCCGAGGATCAGCGCCAGCACCACGGCGCAGGCCATGCCGACGAGCACCCCCGCCCAGAGGGGGAAGCCGAAGGAGAGGACCGAGATCGCGGTCCCGTAGGCCCCGACCAGCATGAAGCCGACCTGGCCGAAGTTGAGCAGCCCGGTGTAGCCGAAGTGGATGTTGAGCCCGATGGCGGCCAGGGCGTAGATCGCGGCCTCCGGGCCGAGAGCGCCCCGGATCGCCACCGCGAGCACGGACAGCAGGTCCATCGTCCTCCTCCTCAGCCGACCCGCTCACGCCGGCCCAGGATGCCCTGGGGCCGGACGAGGAGCACGATGATCATGACCAGCAGCGCCCACATGTAGGCCAGCGACGCGGGGAACCACAGGGTGGACAGCTGGGACACCAGGCCGATGACCAGCGAGCCCAGCATGGCGCCGTAGGCGCTGCCCAACCCGCCGAGGATCACGCCGGCGAACATCAGCAGCAGCAGCTCGAAGCCCATCTCGCTGTATATCGCCTGGGTCAGCCCGAAGAACACCCCGCCGATGGCCGCCAGCGCACCGCCGAGCACCCAGACCACGAGGATCACCCGCTGGACGTCGATGCCGGAGGCCTGCGCGAGGTCGCGGTTGTCGTTCACCGCGCGCATCGCCGTGCCGATCCGGGTGCGCTGCAGCATCACGGCCACGCCGATCATGATCGCGAAGGCCAGCACGGTGATGATGAGGTCGCGCGGGGTGATGCGGACCGGGCCGAGGGTGAGGGCGCTCTGCAGCGAGTACTCGTCGTACTGCTGGCGGCGCGAGCCGAAGACGATGAGGACGAGGTGGCGCAGCAGCAGCGACAGCCCGATGGCCACGATGAACATCTGGATGAGACCGGCCCCCCGCCGTCGCAGCGGCCGCCACAGCGTCACCTCGAAGCCTCCCGCGACGGCTCCGCCGACGGCCATGGCCAGCACCGCCGCGACGATGATGGGGAGGTTGCCGGGCGAGGTGCTGAGGAAGTACGCAGCCACGGCGCCGATCGTCACGAACTCGCCGTGCGCGAAGTTGATGAGCTTGGTGGTCCCGAAGACCAGCGACAGGCCGACGGCGGTGATGGCGATGATCGCGCCGAACTTGATGCCGTCCACCACAAGCTGCAGGATCCTGGCGACCGGGATCCCCCCGCCGCCCTCGTCCACCTCGCCCGTGCCGAGCTGGAAGATGACGCCCTGCGAGGCGCCCGGCCGCACCTGGACGCCGTCGAGGACCTCGCCGCCCTCCTCGCGCGGGGCGACACCCTCGGGGAGGCCGGCGACGTCGAGGGTCACGGTGTAGGCCCCCGGTCCGGGCAGCGGGACCGACCACCTGCCCTCCGCGTCCGTGGTGGCGCTGCCGATCTCGGCCCCGTCCTGGGTCACCGTGACGGTGACGCCCTCCACCGGCTCCCGGTCCGGGTCGCGCAGCGTGCCCTGCACGGACTCGGCGGCATCCGAGCTGCTGCTGGCCACGGGGGCGGCTGCCGAGGCGGCGGGCGTGCCGGAGGGCATGCCGACGCCGAGGAACAGACCCAGCAGGACGGCAGCGAGCGCTGCCCACAGGCGGGCGGTCACGGGATCTCCTTCGATGCGGACATCGGGAGTAAACCACACGTCAGGCGCCCTGCCCAGCACAGGGAGGTCACGGTCTGGGCTTGACGCCGGGGCACGTTGCGTCAAGCCGTCTCACCACTCGTCGGCCTTGGTCCCGGCGTTTCAGGCCTGCCGCTGCTGACCGGCGGGACCGGGCCCCGGCACGCGGCATGTGTGGTGTGGGCGGTGTGTCTGTACTCACCAGGGAGGCTCCGCGGAGCGGCACCGGGGAGGGAAGGTATGCCCCTGCTCAGAAGGGAGGCTCGTCGTCGGGCGGGGTGCGCCAGCCGGTCGGATGCGGGTCAGCGGTGCGGCGTCGGGGGGCGGTCTCGGCAGTGCTCTCTTCTGCCCCGAGGACTGCTTCGGGGGTCGGGGTGGTGGGGTCGGCGCCGTCGCGGCGGCGGCCGGTTGCTGTGCGGGTGACCCACATCCACCCCGACAGCGGCCCGCCGTGCTCGCCGGTGCCGGGGTGGTCGTCGGCGTCGGTGAGGAAGGCGTCGGGACCCCGGTGGGCGAGGGCGGCGTAGAAGGCGCGGTTGAGCAGGTCGCGCCGGGTGTGCAGGTCCTGCCGCAGCGCCGGGTGATCGTCGCTGCGGGCGGCG